>CAKSPC010000008.1 GCA_934481445.1 uncultured Oscillospiraceae bacterium | reverse complement strand
TCAGTTCGAGGGCAACGCAGATAAAATCGAGAACAAGAATCTTTCCGCCACATTTAAGGCGGGCGCCCTTTCCGCGGCCGCAAGCGCGGATATCTCCTTTGAAAAGAAAAATAACTACGCTCCTGCCATCGACAACATCAGCAACATCTCCGCTTCCGTCAGCGGTTTTGCTGTAAACGAGCTCAACATCGCCAAGGACAAGGCGGAAGCAAAAAACGCCAGATTCTCCGCAAAAAGCATTATTATCGGAAATAACAAAAACATCTCCGTCACCGAAATCAGCGGCAGTGCGTCCGCGGATGAATTTTCCGTGACCTCCGCGAAGCTTGCGATAAACAACATAAAAGGGCTAGACGGGGTAACAGGCAAAATCGAGGGTCTGAAAGTTGACAAAAACGGCGCCGCATTCGATAATGTTTCCATCGGAAAAAGCGGCTTCGATCTCTGCGGGGTGATCTCCGCGGACAACGCCGAGCTTTCGCTTGCCAAGCCCGAGGGGGACGACATTTCGCTCACCGTATCGGCAAATGGAATAAAGCCCGCCGAAAACGTCGGCCCGATCGAGCTGTCGGCAGACAACCTCAACGCAAAAATCACCATCGGCAAGGAAGGCACAAACCTTGACACCGAGGGAAAAGTCACCGCGAAAGTATCCGAGCTTTTCAGCTTCTCCGTGGATGGGCTTTTCTACAAAAACGGCACCATCGGCGCGGAGGAGATAAGTACAGGCGTCGGCGAAAAGACGTTCTTCGGCGATACTGTGAAGCTCGGCAAGCTCAACGTTACGGCGAAGAATTTCGCACTGAACAAAAACGGCATTGCGACGGAAGAGGGCGCTTCCCTCAGCGTAAACTCGGATGAGGTCAGGGTGCTTGGGGCAGACTTCGGAAAGATATCCGCCGCGGTGGATAAGGACGGATTTGAGGGCTCTGCTGAATTCAACGCCGCCGCATCCGCGGATATTTTCAAGAATGTTTCCGCCAATGTGGCGGGAAAGGTCGGCGTGAAATACAAAAAATCCCTTGACATCTCCCTCGACAACCTCTCGCTTGCCCTTGATATATTCGGAAACACCGTCACCGCCGAGGATATCAAACACAGCGACGACGGCATCACTATCGGCAGCCTTAAAGGCGGATTTTCCATCCTCAAAAATGAATTTGAGCTGGCGGGCAGCAATATCACCCTCGCAAAGAAATTCAAGTTCGATGCTCTCTCCGTTTCGGCGAAGAATGATATAGAACTGTTCGGAGGGGTCATCTCGGTGACCAAGCCCGGAGCGGAGCTGCTCAGCGGCGGCGACGGCATAGACGGTATCACGCTCAAAGGCGGTCTCGGTTTTAAGTCCGACCTGTTCAGCGCGGGCGCAAGGACCACCGTGACCATGCGTCAGGAAAACAACTATACCCCCGAATTCAGCGGCATATCCGATCTCTCGCTCGCCATCCCCTCGATAGGAAGCGTAACGGCGGACGACATCTCCGCCGACAAGGAAGGCGCAAACCGCTTTATTATCAGCAACATCACTGTCTCCGCTGGCGGCGAAAGCCTGTTCGGAAAATTCTTTAATATAGCAAAGATACCCTCCGCAACTCTGGGAAAGGCAGTATACGAAAACGGGAAAATAAAGCCCGACTGGAAAACCCTCAGCATTCAGGAGCTTACCATTCCCATCACCAAGGATATAAACGCCACACTTAATATTCCGTCAAAAACAGCATCGATCAAGGGCGACAGCGAATTCAATCTGAAGGACAAAAAAATAATCAAGGATCAGCTTGAAATCGGTGTAGAATACCACGTGCTGCCCGGTGTTTTCATCAAGGGCGCGCTGTTTGCAGGCGCCGGCGCGGATATCAGCTTTGACCTCTCCTGCGCATACTCTGCCGAAAACGACGACAACGAAACCGCTGTAAAGAAACTTGATTTCAAGGGCAATGTCGGCATGAACGCAAATGCAGGCGTCGGCGCGAAGCTTTCCATGGGACTTGGCGCTGTCGGCCTTAATCTTGTCGAAGTCGGCATAAAGGGCAGTCTTAACGGCGAGGTGAACGCAAACGCCGCAGCAGGCATCGGCTTTATCTTTGAAAAGGGCAAAAAGCCCTCCGTAGCCGATGATATCGAAAAGACCTTCGCTTCCCTCCAGACGGATATCAAACTTACCGCTTCCCTCGACGCCTTCGCGGGAGGAAAGATTTTCGCGCTCCTCGGCAAAGATATGTACAGCTTTAATATTGCCAAAAAGGATCTTGCGGGAATAAATATCAAGGTCAACGCCAACCATGCAGACGGCAGGTGGGGACTTCTCCCGGGCGAAAAGGGTCTGGAAATAAACACCACCAGCCTGCTGGATAAAATGTTCGATTCCGAAAAGGTACTGGAATACACCAGCAAGAGCATGAACGATATTGATGATGTAAACAAACTGGTACAGGAGAACAATACCGTGCCGCTGCTTGCCGGAAACATGGGTTCCGAGGAAGCCCTCGACCGCACTGTTACGCTGCAAACAGAGATCTTCCCAAGACTCAAAAAGCTGCGCGACATTAATAAGGATGCATTCAATCGGCTTACGTCCGAGGATTCCGTATTCCTCAACGACGCCATGAAACGCTGGGAAGACATATCCGACTATCGCATGAATATGCTGTCCGTGGAATACACCTCCGATGTCGAAAAAACATTCAACACCGCCAGATCGGCAACGAAAAAATTCCTTGCATCCAATTTTAAATTGGAGAACGGCATGATGGTGGAAAAGACCATTTCCGGCTTTGTGCCAAATAAAGACACCCCTGCACAGTCAGACAAGGGGCTCGCTCCTGAGGAAATACTCAAGCATATGTCCGATCGCGCCGGATTCCTCCCGCCTGCACAAGTGCTCGCATACCTCAGCGATACCATTTACTTTGACACGGGCAAGTGGTTCAATCAGAACAAGGACAGCATTCTCTCCGAATCGATGAAAAAATACACGGGACTGCGCATGGCAATAAACACGGTGCTTTCGCACCCCATCACTGACGGAACATTCCGTCCGACGCTTGCCACATCCAACATACAGGAATCCGACCTCATGCACGCGCAGAAAACCACTGCTGTCGGCATGAATATGATTACCGGAGATTTTAACGACGCAATGAGCGTAAGCAGCGAGGCTTATGTAAGCCTGAACGAAGCCAACAAAGACCTTACCGGCATAAACGAGAATATTGACAAGGAAATCAAAAGCATCTCAGAAAACAAGGGCAAAAAAGAAACCGAAAAGCTTAAAGAACTTTATGCTAAAAAAGCAGAAAAACAAGACGAAATTAAAAAACAGCGCAAAGCTATTGCCGACACATACCTGACCGGCAGAAACCGGGCGCTAAGAATTCTCGAAGGTCAAAACAAAATTTTTTCTTCCAGCCGCTCACAGATGAAAGAAGCAAGGGACAAACTTACGAATAAGGATCTAACCCCGGAGGCGGCACGCAACCTCACCGATATCACAAAGTTCATTGCACAGACATCGGCGCCGAATGAAAACTACACCTATTCCATGGCACCGCTTGCAAAATATATCACGAATATAGACCAGGCGCCCGTGAGCTATGAAACATTCAGAACCACGGCTATAAATGCGCTCGAAACGAACGCCACAGAAAACGAAGCCATGTTCCTCAGTATGCTAAAGAGCGCAAAGTACCACGATGGTGATAAGCAGCAAGGAAAAATATCCAACCAGATGTACAAAATGATGTTCTCGAAAGAGATATACAGCGAAGAATCGGGCAAAAGGAAATCCGACGAAAGCATTAAACTTGACCTTGCAAAACTCGGTAACCTTTCAACCGAAAGATGGAACACCTCAGTCGAAGCTGCAGCCAAAAACCAGAATGCAATAGAAGCTCTCGAAAACGTCATCATTGAATCAAACAATAGCTATATCAGGGCGGAAAGGCTGTACGATGACCTTATAACGATAACCCCATCCTCGTTCGAAAACAAACTGGATCACGAAACCGGCGCTGTAAGCGCGGTCGAGTCATATCAGCCTGCGGTAAACACCCTTGTGAAAGCAAAGAATATGCTTAAAAACGACTCGATGATGTCCCCCGATAACCTTGAAAAAGTCATCAAAAGGAATGGGGCGCTGGCAGGGTCAACGCAATCAACATCGGAAAGGAAGTGAAAGCATGGTCAGAACAGGCTTTCAGAACGGCGCATATGTTATCCTCAGCATTGAGGAGGAACGCGACGACGTATGCACTTACATAGTAAGGAACCGCGAGGGAAAACAGTTCATCGCCTGCGAGCTGCGCAGCCTTTCGCTGATAAACAAATGCCTGCCCGAGATAAGCAGGGCGGCGGAAAGCGACAGGCTGGTGTGCTTTACGGAAAACGCCTGCCTGTACATAATCACGCGGTATACCGAGGGTGAGATAGCGCGGCTGTATTTCTGCGTGAACCACACCGACCTGCGGCGGAAGCTCGAGATGATACGCACTATGACCTTCAAGATGGTTGAGTGCAGCGATATGCCCGAACTTATCACAAAGGGAATGCTGACGGAAAAAAGCGCCTGCGTCTGCCGCGGGGAGCTTGCGCTGAACTGCTTTATCGACCCGAACAACACAAAATCCCCGGTTGAGATGTACGCGGAGCTTTTCGATGGGATGTTCTCCCCTGCGGACATAAAGCGGCTGAAATATCTTAGCATAGTCATGCAGAAGCTTTCCAACGGGATATACTCAAGCTTTCTGGAAATATACCTTGACATTGAGCAGCTTATTGACAAGCTGGACGGCGACACTGATATACTCGGCAGTATAAAGGCGGCGTATGAGCGGTCGAAGAGCGTTATCAGGATAGTGGCGACGGCGGCGGTGCTGGTCGCGGCGGCGGTGGTCATATATAATATGGTGATGAAGTCGTCGCAGGAGGCCGCTTCGGAAAACTTCGAGCCTATCGATCATATAGGGACAGTGCGGGTGGATGGAGAGGAGAGCACCGTGCAGGATATTCATGTTACGGCGGAGTGAGGTGGAAACGTTTCGGCTCTGCGGTGCACACGAGGCGTGTATGAGTCCCACAAGGACGAAACGTTTTCGCTAACAAAAACAGGCCATGCCCAAAAGCACAGCCCATTCCATTTTCTCAAGAAAGCTTCGCGATCTTCTCCTGTATCCTGCGATACTCCGCCGAAAGCGGGCTTGCCCCCCTCGTCGACAAATATATCTCCGCATACAGCTTATTGAAAAACAACTTCCCGCTGAAATACCGCTCCATCTGCTTCATCTGCTCATGCGAATACAGCCGCGACAGGAACATCATCTTCTCCGTCGGCGTGGTATTCTGCTCTATCCCGCCCATCATCAGCAGATCGTACACGGCCGACAGAACTATCTTCACGTCCTGCGGCGGGTAATCACCGTTGGTTATCTCCCCGCACAACGCTATCGCGTCGTTTATATGCACCATATCCTTGCTGCGCAGCCAGACGCCGCGCCCATAAACATACAACGCGCGGCAGAGCGACTCCTTTATGCGGGATTCGGGGTGGTATTTCATCACAAAAAGCATCCCGCGGCGCATTTCCTTTTCGGGAACAGCAGGATGATCCCCAACTGCAAATCGGGAGGTTTCGTGATCCATTCGCGCGGCGTCGGTGAGGGGCGCATACTCAATATTAAGGCAATGCGCGAATATCTCCGCGGAGGTGGTTTTAAGCTGCGGAAATCCCGCCGTGAGCTTTTCGAAGAACCCCACCGTATAATCCGGGGAAACATACCGACCGCCCTTGGAAAGAAACCTTTTCAGTATATCCATCGCGTATTCCAGCGATTTCTGCGCCATGTTCCAGTCGTTCTGCGAGCGTATCTGCGCGGTGCAGGCGGTGAGGTATTCCTCCCAGTTCTGCACATCCGTCAGCCGCAGAATACCCGCCGTGAGCCGTCCGCATACGCTCTCGATATCCGACGGATACCACTCCAGCGCGCGGGAAAAGCTCTCGAATGCCGCTCCGAAATCCCACTTCCCGAGCCGTTCCTGCGCCTTTGCGCATTCCTCGCGGCATTCCGACAGTCCATAGGCGCTGCCGCCCGCGTCGTCCTCGTCGATAAGCTCGCTCAGGTCAGCTTCCAGCACAAATTCATCGGGTATCGCGGCGCGAAGCCCGTTCAGAAGCTCCTCGCGGGCCTCCTCATATAAAATGTGAGTTCCGCAGTAAAGACAGAATCCATCGGGCAGGTCGCCGTCCAGCATGATCATGCGCTCGCATTTGGGGCAGAGGCAGTATTCAAGCATGATCTCCTCCTCAGTCGGTTATCTGCCAGTTTATCTCCGACAGACCATGCTCCCGCAGGAACTGATTTGTCTTTGAAAAATGGCGGCAGCCGAAAAAACCGTTGTAGGCGGAAAGAGGGCTGGGGTGAGCGCACTGAAGCACAAGATGCGCAGGGTTGGTGATAAGCTTCACCTTGGAGCGGGCGTTTCCTCCCCAGAGAAGAAATACGATGGGCTGCTCCCGCTGATTTAACAGCTCGATCACCTTGTCGGTGAATATCTCCCAGCCGTGGCCGCGGTGGCTGTTTGCCATTCCCTCGCGGACGGTGAGGACAGTGTTGAGAAGCAGCACGCCCGACTTTGCCCATTCCGTAAGCTCACCGTGGTGCGGCGCGGGAATGCCAAGGTCGGTGTTTATCTCCTTGAAAATATTCACCAGCGACGGAGGCGGCGCCACGCCTTTCCTTACGGAAAAGCACAGCCCATGCGCCTGACCCGCGCCATGGTAGGGATCCTGCCCGAGAATTACGGCGCGCACGTTGCTGTAGGATGTGTACCGCAGGGCGTTGAAAATATCATTCATGGGGGGATAAATGCGGCGGGTGGTGTATTCGGAGATAAGGAATTTTCTCAGTTCCTTGTAATAGTCCTTTTCAAATTCACCCGCGAGGAGGGCGTCCCATTCGTTGCCGATGTTGACCATTTCTGTCCCCTTTACTTCTTTTTCTTTTTGTTGTAGGAGGGATTTTTCGCGCGCTTGGGCTTTACGGAGAAGCCGAAAGTGCCTATCTTCTTGCCGAGGGCGAAATATGTGCCGTGGGCGTAGGTCATAAGTCCCGCCTGTTCGATTTTAAGCCTGCCTCTGTCGTCGATGAGGTTCTTATCGATGTTGACGCTGAGAATGTCAGCCATGAACATATCGTGCGAGCCGAGGGGCACGATGTCAGTTACCTTGCATTCAAGGGAGATGGGGCTCTGGGCTATCTGCGGCGCGGAGATGTTCTCGCATTCCATAGCGGTGAGCTTCATTTTTTCGAGCTTGTCCTCGGTCTTGCCTGATTTAATGCCGCAGTAGTCTACCTGTCTTACAAAGGAGGACGGCATCATGTTGATGACGAATTCCCCGGACTGCTTGATGATCTCGTAGGAGTTTCGGGATGGGCGAACGGAGATATATGTTTTAGGCGGGTCGGAGCAGATTATGCCTGTCCACGCGATGGTGAGCGCGGTTGGTTTTTCCATTGTGCCGCAGGATACGAGCACTGCGGGGACGGGTGATAGAAGAGTGCCGCCCTTCCATTGAACTTTTTCCATAGTTGACTTCCTTTCAGAATAATGTTGATTTATATTTTATTTTAGCACATTTTTGTGAACATTTCAATGGGGAAAGGGGCGGAAGTGAAAAAATATGTGCGTGTTAAAGGTTGCGGCATCGTTCCACAAAGCCGAAACGTTTCAACCACACAACAAAGCAGGCTGTGCCCGAAAGCACAGCCTGCTCTTTATTCAAGCGCCGTATTAATTAATACATTCCGCCCATGCCGCCTGCGGGTGCCGCGGGAACAGCAGGTGTTTCCTCGGGCTTATCAGCAACGAGGGACTCGGTGGTCAGAACCATCTCGGCAACGGATGCCGCGTTCTGAAGTGCAGAACGAGTTACCTTTGCAGGGTCAACTATACCCATCTTTATCATATCGCCGTACTTCTCGGAATAAGCGTCGAAGCCGTAGCCGACTGTCTTCTTGCGGTTGATTGTGTCGATGATAACAGAGCCCTCAAGACCTGCATTCAGCGCGATCTGACGAACAGGCTCCTCCAGTGCGCGCAGAACGATCTTCGCGCCTGTCTTTTCGTCGCCCTCGAGGGTTTCGATAACCGCTGCAACTGCGGGCATTGCGTTGATAAGCGCTGTTCCGCCGCCTGCTACGATGCCCTCTTCAACGGCTGCCTTTGTAGCCGCAAGAGCGTCCTCGATGCGGAGCTTCTTCTCCTTCATCTCAACTTCTGTAGCAGCACCAACCTTGATAACGCCAACACCGCCGGACAGCTTAGCCAGTCTTTCCTGAAGCTTTTCCTTGTCGAACTCGGAAGTTGTGTTCTCGATAGCGTTTCTGATCTCTGCAACGCGAGCCTTGATATCAGCGGACTTGCCTGCACCGTCAACGATGATGGTGTTCTCCTTTGTAACCTTGACCTGCTTAGCACGGCCGAGCTGTGTGATCTGTGTATCCTTGATGTCCAGACCAAGCTCTTCTGTGATGACCTCGCCGCCTGTCAGGATCGCGATATCCTTCAGCATTTCCTTGCGTCTGTCGCCGAAGCCGGGAGCCTTTACCGCAACGCAGGTGAATACGCCTCTCAGCTTGTTAAGGATGAGGTTTGTAAGAGCGTCGCCGTCAACGTCCTCTGCGATGATAACGAGCTTCTTGCCTGCCTGTACGATCTGCTCCAGCAGGGGCAGGATATCCTGAATAGAGGAGATCTTCTTATCTGTGATAAGCAGATATGCGTCGTCGATGATGGCTTCCATCTTGTCGGTGTCTGTTACCATGTAGGGGGAAATGTAGCCGCGGTCGAACTGCATACCCTCAACAACGTCGCTGTATGTTTCTGCGGTCTTGCTCTCCTCGAGGGTGATGACGCCGTCGGCTGTTACCTTTTCCATAGCCTCTGCGATAAGAGCGCCCACAGCCTCGTCGCCTGCGGATACGGTGGCAACTCTTGCGATATCAGCGCTGCCCTGTACCTTCTTGGCGTTCTTCTTTATCTCTGCAACGGCAGCGTCGACTGCCTTCTTCATGCCCTTCTTGACTACCATGGGATTAGCGCCCGCAGCGATGTTCTTCATGCCCTCGCGTACAAGTGCCTGTGCAAGCAGGGTAGCTGTTGTTGTACCGTCGCCTGCTGCGTCGTTGGTCTTGGTGGCAACTTCCTTGACAAGAGCTGCGCCCATGTTCTCGAATGCGTCCTCAAGCTCGATCTCCTTCGCGATGGTAACGCCGTCGTTGGTGATCAGCGGAGCGCCGTACTTCTTGTTGAGAACAACGTTTCTGCCCTTCGGTCCCAGCGTGATCTTTACTGTGTTTGCAAGCGTGTCGATACCTGCCTGTAAAGCCTTGCGAGCTTCCTCGCCGTAAATAATATCCTTAGCCATGATGTATCCCTCCTGAACTCTTATTCCGTAAAATTACTTCTTGGAAGCCTTTGCTGCGGTCTTCTTTGCAGGCTTCTCTTCCTCAACAACTGCGAGGATATCGGACTGCTTGAGGATGGAGTATTCAACTCCGTCAACCTTGACCTCTGTGCCTGCGTACTTGCTGATGAGTACCTTTTCGCCGACCTTAACGTTCATAACGACTTCCTTGCCGTCGACCATTCCGCCGGGGCCTACCGCAACTATCTCTGCAACGGAAGGCTTCTCCTGTGCCTTTGCGGTGAGGATGATGCCGCTCTTTGTAGTTTCCTCGGCTTCAACCATCTTGATAACAACTCTGTCTGCCAAAGGTCTGATTGTCATATATATTTCCTCCTAAAAAATGATTTACACATTCACGTTTAGCACTCTTGTTTCTTGAGTGCTAAGTATATTTTAACCGATATTCAGAAAAAATCAAGAGGTAATCGCATATTTTTTAACAATTTCATCTATTAGTACAACAAAAGCAAAAATACGATATCTCAAATTAGACATTATGCACAAAGAATATGTTATTGAATTATCTCCCCGAATATGATACAATTAAAGTATGAGAAAGGAGAGGTACTTATGTTCAGATTATTCGGAAAAAAGCCGAAGCTCACCAAAAGCCCAGAGGAAAAGCGCGCCGAAGAGATGGCGATAAACAAAAAGGTGCAGTTTGAACCGATGGCTCCCGCGGAACTGGAGCAGATGCTCGACGCCGACGTGCGCAGCGTACTGAAGCTTAACCCCGTGAATTATTACGCCACCAAGAACCGCTACCTGCTCTGCACGCTGTATTTTGAGGAGGACTATTCCGAGGTGTATATGCGCTTCGAACTGCGCCGCGACGACCTCCCCGCAGGAAAAACAAAAGTATACCGGATCGACCGCCTGCTTCTGCGGGATATCCTGCGCAGGTTCGGTCAGAATATAAACTTCGGAGAACAGACATGAAAAAAAGAAACATACTCAACACCCCCATTGATTTCGACAAAAGCGACTTTTTCAGCCTGCTGTCCCTTTCGGTGGGCTCGGCATATGCATGGCAGAACGCCATGGGCGCGCTTGTTATCGGCGGCAGTAACTGGAACGTCGATGTCCGCGCCCGCACTATAACTTTCGGCGACAGAGCTTTCCCCTGCGGTATCCTCGGCAGCGAGAACACCCGCGAGGGCACCTGGCTCTGGGGCTGGGCAAACACCGAGAGCAATCTCCCCGAAATGTTCATCGCACCCTCCCGCCGCGCAAGGCGTATCCTCGCCGATGTGCCCGAATTTGCCGCGGCAAAGTTCATGCTGGACGAAATTCACACGGGTCACAACCTCGCGATGGTCAGCATATGCGCCTCGGACAAGAACGTATGCTATTACGGCTGCCCCATCGACGACGACCTTTCCATCTTCGTGCAGATAGAGGATCTGCCCGAGGAGGTTTTCAGCCCGCTCCCGCTGAACGAGCTGATGAAAGTC
Source organism: uncultured Oscillospiraceae bacterium (assembly GCA_934481445.1). Lineage (GTDB taxonomy): Bacteria > Bacillota > Clostridia > Oscillospirales > Ruminococcaceae > CAG-115. Next base: position 50,433 of record CAKSPC010000008.1, on the reverse strand, counting down.
TATGTCGATGTTATCAGCCGCTTCTACTGTGACCACAGGCTGCTCGCCGCAGGAATGCTGTATCAGAACGGGTATGAATTCACCGAGCAGGGCGCCGTTATGACCGCCCGCTCAGGCGGTCAGGAATTTAGTCTGATGTTCGAGGAAGCGGAGGGCCTGTGCCGCGTTTGCGACATAAATCTTGAAAGCATTTCGGAGTAAAAAAATCATTTTACCTCTTTATTTTTTTATATAATTATGATATAATAAAGTAAAGTATATTCTGAAGGAGATGCAGCAATGGCTTTCTGCGATCTGAAGCCCGTTTCCGTCACCGACGAGAATTCGGGCATAACATACATCATCGGCAGAGTTTTTTCGGCATATTCGTTCGGCGCGGACTGCCCCGCGGTATACAGCTGGGACATGGCGCACAGCGTGAGCGTTTCCCGCGGGGGAATAACAATCGCCGCCGAAAACTCGGTGTATAATATCCCGCGCAGGCTCTTTTCCGCTCCGGATGAATTCCTGCGCGCCGTGGCGCTGATAGAATGCGCACAGAAAAAATATCACTTTGACTACATACACGAAAAGCGCATCCTCCCGCTGAAATCGCTGTACAAGGAGTTCTCCCCCGGCAGCGACGCATACATCGGCGAGTGCGAGATAGACGGCAACGACACCGCCAACGCGTTCATTTCGCTGATGAATATAAAGCTTGTAAAGCTGCTGTGGCTCATCGCACTGCTTATCATGCTGGTGACGTTCGGGCTGCTTCATTTCTTCGTGGGCGTCAACCGCGACAACCTGCTGTATTTTATCCCTATCTCCGCGGCGTGCGGCGGCATCATAACGCTGCTTGTGTACATAATCTGTCACTCCGTCGCCAAGGCAAAATACAAGCGTATCGCCGAATGCGACCCCGCCGCGTACGAAATGATAACCTTTGTGGTGAGCAAATTCGGATTTGCCGCCTGCGAAAGCAGCACATATCAGGGCCGCGACCTTGTCCCGTGGGAAGAAGCGGACTATTTCATCGAAACCGACAAGCTGTTCATGATCTACAAAAACGGCGTCCCGATCGCATTCATCCCGAAAAAGGCGTTCGGAAAGAAGTTCGCCGGCGGCGCTGCAGATATCCTCGCGCTGAGGCTTGAACAGAGATAAGGAGAAAAACGTGGGTGTTATCAAAAGCGAAAAAATAGAAACCGCCGACGGCAGCGTAACGCTGGTTTCCATCACCGACGGCGCAGCGGTGATCGGCACCTGCTCCGCGGGCCACCTTGCGATGAGCTCCGATCAATCCTCGGTAACAAGGCTGTTCTTTATAGGAAACGACCCCGTCGTGCGGCTCACCTGCCCAAGCAACGGAAGCAGCCGCTGCGACAAGCTTGTTTCCCTTTGTCCCGGATTCGAGGGCGCAGACCTTAAAATACGCGACGCCCTTACCGAAAGCTTCTCGCGGCTCAACCGCGGAGATTCCCTCGAGGCGGGGCTGCACGACCTGCTGACATTGCTCGAGGACGGAATTTACGCTCTGTACACCTCGGACTACTACCCCACTGACGGCAGCGGCGCTTTTTTCTGGGGAGCATACAACATCCCGCACGAAGTACGCGCAACCGCGGAGCAAAACCGCGTTATCGGCGTCGAAAGAACGTATCGACCCTGCTTTCTTATCCCCAGCGACCCTCCCGTGAAATTTCTGCCGAAAACAAAGGTGACCACCGACGAAGCGGTGAAATCCCGTCGCTGTCAGGGCATAGCATATCATGTTTCGGGAATGTTCTCGGTGCTTCTCAAGGGACACCATGGCGCGGTATCATGCGTAGACAAGGGCATTCCGTTCAAATGCGCGGTCATTGAAAAAATAACCGATCCATATACCGAGGAGCCGCTGCCCGCCCCGCCGCCAGCGGAGGGAGAGCAGCCCGCAGAACCCGCCCCCGTCCGCGAGGGAATAACCGGCTTCCGCAGCCCGTCGGTGAAAGTCCCGCTGGAAATGTTCCCGAGGGATATGCTGATGAGCCTGCTTGATGGCAGGACTGAATACAAGCCCGAACAGTTCAACGTACTTATAAAGAAGCTCGGCACCGTCCGCAAGAAAAACGTAACCAACAACGTTATCCCGCACAACGTCCTTGAAAAATGCGAGCGTATGCCCGACAGCGAGATGATGGAAAGCACCTGCGCGGTGGATAATCTTTCCGACGAGCAGCTTGAAGCGCTGCTATCAGGCGAGACGGAGCTTGACGGGAAGGTTATAATCTCCCCGAACCTTTATTCCAGCATAATCACAGCCTGCAGCTTCCTGCAATTCAAGGACACGAGCCGCTTCATAAACTTTGCTATAAAGGTCATGTCCCGCCCCGAACTCAGCGCAACGCACGAATATGTCGCGCGGAGAGCCGCCGCGGTACCGTACAACGCAAAGCTGTACAAGTTCTTCAAGGACACCATGGGCAGCGGAGATGTCCGGTTTGAAAAGATTTCTGCCGCCGCAAACCGCTACATAGCCGATTACGAATCGGCGGATAAATAATTAAAAAGAGGTATCCTATGCCGATAGTTTTTGACGAGAAAAAGCGAGTTTTCAAGCTCGACACCCCCAACACCACCTATGCGTTCCATGTAACGAATTCCAACCATCTTATACATCTGTACTACGGTGCTTCCATCCCCGAAACGGATATCACCCACATGATGCGCATTCCCAACGACGAGCCGTTCGTGCCCGCCGTTCACGACGCGATGGGTCCCCACAGCTTCGACTGCGCCGCAATAGAGTTTCCGACAAGCGGCGTTGCGGATTTCCGCGAGCCCTGTATGCAGCTTATGGACAAGAACGGCATGAGCGCCTGCGAATGCTATTACGAGGGATATAACATCTACAAGGGCAAGAAGAAGCTCGAAGGACTTCCCGCCACATATGCAAACAGCGACGACGAGTGCACCAGCCTTGAATTATTCTGCAAGGACCCGCTTAACGGGCTTCAGATTACCCTACAGTATACCGTTTTCGAAAAGCTGGACGTTATCACCCGCTCCGTAAAGGTTCGCAACGGCGGCGCAGACCCGCTGGAGCTCCGCAGACTGCTTTCCACCTGCGTCGAGCTTGACAGCAAGGACTACGACATGATAACCCTCTACGGCACATGGGCGCGTGAGCGTCATGTGCAGAGAAATCCACTGCACTTCGGCAAGCAGCTTGTTGACAGCTGCCGCGGCTCCACAAGCCACGCGCACAACAACTTCATCGCCATCGTCGACCACAATGCCACCGAGGACTACGGCGACTGCTACGGCTTTGCGCTGTGCTATTCGGGAAGCTTCGTTGCGGGCTGCGAGGTAAATCAGTACGAAAAGACCCGCGTTTTCTCGGGTATAAATCCATATGATTTCAGCTGGCACCTTGAGTGCGGCGAGGAATTCCAGGCGCCAGAAGTCATCATGGTGTTCTCCGCAAGCGGTATCGGAAACATGAGCCGCACGTTCCACGACGTAATGCGCCACAACCTCACCCACGGCAAGTGGAAGGACATCCGCCGCCCCATCCTCATCAACAACTGGGAAGCTACATATTTTGATTTCGACACCGACAAGCTGCTCGACATCGCGCGGGAATCCGCCAAGGCCGGCATTGAAATGCTGGTAATGGACGACGGCTGGTTCGGCCACAGGAACGACGACCGCTCCTCCCTCGGCGACTGGTTCGTAAACGAAAACAAGATAAAAGGCGGTCTGAAATACCTCGTAGACGAGGTCAACAAGCTGGGTCTTAAATTCGGTATCTGGTTCGAGCCTGAGATGATCTCCCCCGACAGCGACCTCTACCGCGCCCACCCCGACTGGTGCATCCACATCCCCGGCAGACCCCGCACCACAGCGCGTTCTCAGCTTGTTATAGACTTCTCCCGCAAGGAAGTCCGCGACTACATCTACGAGCAGATGTACAAGATACTTTCCTCCGCAAACATCGAATATGTCAAGTGGGACATGAACCGCCAGCTCTGCGAGGTTGGAAACGAAGTCCTCCCGCCCGAAAGACAGCGCGAGATATGGCACCGCTACGTCCTCGGCGTTTACGAGATACAGGAGCGCCTGCTCACCGATTTCCCCGACCTGCTGCTTGAAAACTGCGCGGGCGGCGGCTCGAGATTTGACGCGGGTATGCTGTACTACTCCCCGCAGATATGGACATCCGACGACACCGACGCCATCGAGCGCCTTAAGATCCAGTACGGAACTTCGCTGTGCTACCCCTGCTCCTGCTTCGGCGCGCACGTTTCCGCAAGCCCGAACCACTGCGTCGGCAGAATCACTCCCTTTGAAACAAGGGGCAGAGTTGCCATGGTGGGCACGTTCGGCTACGAGCTGGATATCACCAAGCTTTCCGACGACGATAAGTGGAACATCAGAAAGCAGATCGAAGAGTTCAATAAATTCAACCCGCTGGTGCGCACCGGCGACCAGTACCGCATCGGAAACCCCTTCGACAACGACCGCTTCGACGCGTGGATGTTCGTCGCAAAGGACAAGAGCGAAGCCCTGCTGGAGTACATCCAGGTGCTGAAAGAACCGAGCGTTTTCCTGCACAGACTGCGCCTTGTAGGTCTTAAAAAGGGCGCGTACTACAAGCACGAGGAAACAGGCAGGGTATATTCCGCCGAAGTGCTGATGAACAGCGGCTTCGACATTCCCTCCCTCTGGGGCGATTTCCAGAGCTACATCGCGCATTTCACAATAGTTGAATAATCAGACGGCACCGGACAGAATCTTTTTGGTTCTGTTCGGTATTGCCATAACTAACAATATGGGAGGCACAATGAAACTAAGAAAAAAACTTCTCTCTGCGTTTCTTGCAATGTCACTAATGATAACCGGCTGTTCCTCGGGGCAGACCGTTTCGGAGAACAGTATCGTTTCCGAAAGCACATCGGACGATACTGTGGTATCATTCGAAGCGGAAAGCACCACCGACGCCGCGCAGACTTCCTCGGATAACAACGCTGATATCCCCGAGGAAATGACCTCCTCGGAAGACGGTGGGCAGGCGCCGGTTGACGAGCCCGCCCCAGAAACAACGGAAAATTCCACAACATCGGGCACTGCGGTTCCTTCATCAACGACGGGCACGACGACCTCACGCCCGACCGCCACAACTGCGCCGCAGACCACCTCCAAACCCTCTGGAAACGGTCTTACCGAAGAAGGCAAGGGCACAGAAGGCACGGCTTCCACGGGCAAATTCAACTACGGCGAAGCGTTGCAGAAATCACTGATGTTCTATGAGCTTCAGCGCAGCGGTGATATCGACGAAAAGACCTCCCGCACCAACTGGCGCGGCGACAGCGGCATGAGCGACGGTTCTGATGTTGGTCTTGACCTTACGGGCGGACTGTACGACGCGGGCGACAACGTTAAATTCAACCTGCCGATGGCATACACCGCCGCAATGCTTGCATGGAGCGTTTACGAGGACAGGGACGCATACGAAAAGAGCGGCCAGCTTGAGTACGCCCTTGATACGATAAAATGGGTCAACGACTACCTTATCAAGTGCCACCCCTCCGAAAACGTGTATTATTATCAGGTCGGCGACGGAAACAGGGATCACTCATGGTGGGGAGCCGCGGAAGTTATGCAGATGGAGCGCCCGTCGTTCAAGGTAGACCTCAACAACGGCGGCTCGACGGTCGCGGCGGAGGCTGCGGCAAGCCTTGCGGCGTGTGCGGCGGTTTACAAATCCGTTGACAAGAAGTATTCGGAAAAATGCCTTACCCACGCGAAGCAGCTTTACAAATACGCCGAAACCGTCAGGAGCGACAGCGGCTACACCGCCGCAAACGGCTTCTACAATTCATGGAGCGGCTTCTACGACGAGCTGACATGGGCGGGTATGTGGCTTTACATCGCGACGAACGACAGCGGCTACCTCTCCAAGGCGAAGCAGTACGAAACGCAGTGCGGCGGAAACTACAAGTGGACGATGTGCTGGGACGATACATACAACGGCGCTGTGCTCCTGCTTGCGACCGTAACCGGCGAGCAGAAGTACAAGGACAAGATAGAAAAGAACCTCGACTGGTGGACGACGGGCACGGGCGGCGAGCGCGTGACCTACACCCCGAAAGGCCTTGCATGGCTGGATACATGGGGAAGCCTCCGCTACGCCACCACCGCGGCATTTCTCGCCGCAGTATATGCCGACAGCGGCAAGTGCCCCTCCTCCAAGGCCAAGACCTACCGGGATTTCTGCGAAAAGCAGATAAACTACGCCCTCGGAAGCACGGGCAGAAGCTACGTTGTGGGCTACGGCGAGAATGCACCGGAGCACCCCCACCACAGGACATCGCAGGGCTCATGGAGCGATAACATGAACGAGCCCTCGACATCGCGGCACACGCTTTACGGCGCGCTTGTCGGCGGTCCAGACGCCAACGACAGCTACACCGACACGGTTTCTGACTACAACAAGAACGAAGTCGCAGACGACTACAATGCAGGCTTCACGGGCGCGCTTGCAAAGATGTACAACAAGTACGGCGGCAAGACGCTGAAGAATTTCGGCGCCGTCGAAGAGCCCGGCGAAGAGCTTTACGTTGAATACCGCGTAAACGCGCAGGGCAACGGCTTCACCGAGATAAAGGCGATGGTTTACAACAAGACCGCATGGCCCGCACGCGTTACCGATAACCTTGAACTGAGATATTTCGTTGACCTTTCCGAACTGTACAGCGCGGGCGGAAGCGCTTCCGACGTGCAGGTTTCGCTGAACTATTCCGACGGAGCGAAGTTCGGCGGGATATACGAATGGGACAAGGCGAACCACATTTATTATGTGAGCATTGATTTCAGCGGTGTGAAAATATACCCGGGCGGACAGAGCGCGTACAAAAAGGAAGTTCAGTTCCGCATGAGCGCAAACGGCTGGAATGCAGACAACGACCCATCATATGCAGAGCTTGTCGGAACGAACGGAAGCGAACTTGTGCGGGCGGTGAATGTTGCGCTGTATGACGGCGGAACTCATGTTTTCGGGCGGGAGCCTAACGGAAAATCCGCAGGGATAGCGCATACCGCTGCCACCACGAAGCCATCGAACGGCACTGCGAACAATTCCACCACCGCCGCGAACACTACCTCCAAGCCGAACGTTCCGTCCTCGGAAAATGGCGGGATGTCGGTGACGCTTGATCAGTCGAACACGAGCGGAAACGGCAACACGATACAGTTCACGCTGAATATAGCGAACAACACGGGTTCTTCTATAGACCTTTCCAAGTTTGAGATAGACTATTTCTTCACCGCGGACGGTAACAGCGACCTCAATTTCTGGTGCGACCACACGGCGGTGAACGGGTCGAATTACACGGCGCTTACGGATAAGGTGAGCGGAAAGTTCACATCCGCAAGCGGAAGCAACACGGACACGAAGTGCGCTGTCACCTACTCGGGAGGAACGCTTGAATCGGGCGGCACGCTGACGCTTCAGGTGAGGATAACCCGCGCGGACTGGACGGATTTCAACCTCGGGAATGATTATTCTGCGGGGAACGTGGAGCATATTTATATATTGAAGAACGGCTCGCCCGTGTTCGGAAGCAAGCCGTGATGAGGAGGAATCGGCATGGCAAAACGCGATGACCGCGATAAGAAGGATAAGAAGCTGGAGCGTACGATAATGCGGAACTGGATAATCTGCGGCGTTTCGCTGGCGCTGATAATTTTCCTTTATTTTATGAAGTGATGAGAGCGGGGGGCTGATTAGTCAGCCCCCCGATTTTTTGAGTCATGGCAGAGTGTGGCAGTTGGCGTTTTGTCTTTACGGCGTCCATACACGCGGTCGAGGGGTTAGTTTGGCACAATACACAACATAATGGTTTAAGCATAAAGTTGAATTGTTGTGCCAAACCAGCCGACAGACCGCAAGCCTTTTCAAAGGCTTGCGCGAAACTTTTAATTCGCTACGCGTAGCTTTTTAACGTCCCTTGTTCAATACTCAATCTGAAACGTCCGATATCTCCCGCAATCCGAAAACGCCACATACAGCACGTCCTCCGAAATATCCGACAATTTATATCTCTCATCACTATCTGAAAGCTCCATCAGCTCCGTCTGTACCAGCATCTTCGCTTCTCCGCTCTTTTCATCCACATCATAAATGCACAGCGTATTCCCGCTCGGATACTTCTCCTCCGCAAAGAGAAAATGCGCGGTGTCGTTGGTATAGCCGTAATATGCCACGCTTTCGGGAGTTGCCCCGCCGACGAAATTCATCGCGAAAATACATACCCCCGGCGACAGCGCAAGCAATCCCGCCCCCATGGATATTGCCGAAAATAACGCCGCCGACCCGCCTTCGCCGCGCTTCCTCGCTATCCCCGAGGCAATGACAAGTGCCGCCATCACGATACACACGGTCATAACCACCGCCGCCGCTGCCCCGAAATAATCCGTGAAGCAATGCTTGGTTATCCCGCCGTTTTCAAAAACATAGCTCCGCGGCAGCTTTGCGGAGAAAATATGCAGCAGCACCGCCGCCGCGAGTATCAGCACATCCAGCGCTGCCGCTATCGCCGCGGGAATGAACGGATTTCTTAATATTTTCGGAAGCGCGGTCTGCGCTTTTTTCTTTTTTCTGTTATATTTCATGCGCCCTCACTTTGCCACTATGGTGTTCATCACTATGGGTCTGAAGCTTGCGTGTTTATAGATTATGCTGCCTGCGGCGCAGGATATCAGCACCGAAGCAGCCGCCGCGCCGATGAATATCAGCGCCGCCGACCACATGGGAAGTCCTGTGCCGTTGACCAGGATATCATCCGAAATGGGAAAGAGCAGTGGGATAAAATTAAGCATCATGGGCAGGTATATCATCATCAGCATACCATAGCGGAAGAGCGGCGCAATACCGCCGATGAGCGAATAGAACGCCATCATCGGAGCCGTTGCGACTAGCATTTCGGATATCTGCACCGGGCTTTCGCCCATGATGAACACGCCCGCCGCGTACAGCAGCATGAATACCGCCGTCGTGCCGCAGGATATTATTCCCGAGAAAACGGGCATCGCACGGGTGTAGAGCGCCTTTGCGCAGGGGAAAGCGCGTATCGCGCGGTTTCCCGCCGTTTCGGAGTTGAGCAGTATCATAATTATTATCGGGGTAAGCTGGATGACATAATTGAACATCATCTTGCTGAGCAGGAAGTCCTCCTCCCCCTGCGGGACCATCCACAGAAACTCCGCGGCGAGCATAACGAATGTAAGCCCGACGGTGATCATCCATTTTACGGGGCGGGTGAGTATCCCGCGCACGAACAGGAATTTAAGCGCGCTTTTCAATTTTCTCACCCTCCTTGTTCCATTGTTTTTCGGCGTTAAGCGCGGAGAAGACTATCCCGCCGACCGCCGCCACGGCGCAGACCGCCAGAGCGACGGCAGTTATCGCGCCTGTGGAAAATTCCGCGGCGGCCTCGTCCTCGTATCCCGCCGAAAAACCGCCGACAAAACCTCCTGCGGCGCACGCGGGCAGGATAAACAGCAGCCTTACCAGAGTGTTTCTGAAAAATCCCGTGAAATTTACGATCGCTATCATCGCGAGGGAAAGACAGGGCGCGAATGTATTCATGCTGCTGTAAAACATTTCTGCTCCGCCGCTTGGTACAAACTGCGAGAATATACTTACGATGATCCAGTTCAGCGCGGTGATGAGAATCGCGATTATATTTCCGACCATTATCCCGCGGCGGAATTTCGCGGCGCTGTCGGATATGGAGTGGAAATATTTATACCCCGGTATGATGGGATTGTTGCAGTTGAATATTTGTTGAAGCAGTGTTATCGAAGCGGTGGGGACAAGCACGCACAGCATCGGCGTAACCCCAAGCATGAAGCTTTTCAGGTCGCTGCCGTCCTCAAGAAAACACAGCGATGTCGCGCAGGCTGCGAATACCGCGGAAAACACCGTTATCATGTAAATTTCCTGCTTTATCGTGCTGCGCGCCGCAAGCGTGCGGAAGGAGCGTATGTATTCTTTCATCGGTTTTCCTCCGCATAGCGCAGCAGACCTACGCTCAGCTGCTGGAGCGTGGGGCGTTCGCTTTCGGTGCCGCACTGCGCAAGCTTTTCGGCGTCCTTTGCAAGAGCAAGCCCGCTGAACATTGTTCTTCCGCTGTCGTGGGACATAAGCAGGGACTTTGCCTTATCGAAGTCCGCCGCTTCTCCGCGGGCGATGATGTACTTATCCTTTAAGTCCTCGACGAAGCCCTGCTCGATCACCTTTCCCCTGTCCATGAAAACTGCGTAGTCTGCGGCGTTTTCCATGTCGGCGATGTTGTGCGTGGAGAATATTATGGAGCGCTCGCCGTTGCCGTCCTCGAGGTACTCGCGCATACGGTCGCACAGGCGGTCGCGCATAAGCGGGTCGAGGGAGCTTCCCGGTTCATCCAGCACTAGAAGGTCGGTTTCCCGCGCGAATACCGCTGCGAGGGATGTCCTCATGCGGTTGCCGTCGGACTGCTTATACATGGCGCGGGGGCGCCCGGTGTTTTCACTGTCGACCTCTAACTTTTCACACAGCTCCGCGAATTTTTTTCGGTCGAAGCCCTTATATGCAAGCTCCATGGAGATGGCGATATCGCGCGCGTTCCACCCCTGCGGGAAGAATGAGGAGCTTGCGCAGTAGCCTATCCTCTCGCGGACGGCTTCGTCGGATATATCCCCGCCGCCGAAATATTCGGCGCCGCCGGACGTCGCGGGGGTAACGCCGCACATAATGTCGATGAGCGTTGTTTTGCCCGCGCCGTTTGCGCCGATAAGCGCCGTGGAAAATCCCATCGGGAAATCTATATCTATCTCGCCGAGGGTGAATTTGCTGTATTTTTTGGTAAGACCCTTTACCCTAACGCAGAAGTTGTTATCCATGATGTATTTCTCCCTTTTTGCGGTTGTTTTATAATCTGTATGATTTCGCGCCGCTCTCGAATGCCGCGAATATTTTTTCCAGTTCGTCCATGGCGGTCTTTTCATCGGGGTAGGCACCGACGATGCCGCCGTTTACCATCGTGCCATATCCCGCCGTTGCGACGAGCGCGTACTTTTTATCCTTGCTGCCGCCGAAATTTCTTGTGACGCCTATCGTTCGGCAGTCTAAAACGGTTTTTCTGTCCTGCGAATATATAAGCATGGTTTTTACTCCTTAATCCGTATCGTAAAGCACCGTGAGCATTTTTATAAGCTCCTCGCGGGATACCCCCGCAAGCTTTGCGGATTCCATCGCGTTCTGCAAATGCTGCTCCAGCAGGCGCAGGTGCTGCTCCCGCACCATCTCGCGGTCCTGCGGGTTTACGATGTAACCCTTTCCCTGCACGGGGGATATCAGCCCCTCGTCGCTCAGCAGCTCGTACGCTTTCATGGTGGTTATTACGCTTATCTTCAGATCCCGCGCAAGGCCGCGTATCGACGGGAGATATTCCCCCTCTGGGATCACCCCGTTCATGATATCGTCCTTGAACTGCGCGGCTATCTGTTTATAAATAGGCACTTCGCTGTTTTGTAATATCTTCAAGATAGACCTCCTTTCTGTGTGTTTATATGTGATATATACAGTATATACTCTTTTGCACCGTTTGTCAAGGGGGGAAGCGGGGTTTGGCGAAAATTTTTTCCGAAAACAGATATAATCCTGCCCAAATAAACGGCGGCATAAGACAAAAAACTGTTTATGTCAACAGATTTTGATATATCCGCTTTACAAACTGCGCAGAATATACTATAATTATCATGGCTGTCCTTGGGCTGCTGCGCCCATAAGGACGTAAAAATTTTTCGGGAGGGATAGTTCTTGCTAAGACTTGCAAGATACCTAAAGTATTATAAGCTCCATGTCATACTCGGTCCTATTTTCAAGCTGACCGAAGCGATATTTGAGCTTATCGTTCCGCTGGTCATGGCGGAGATAATCGACGTCGGCATTGCCAACGGCGACAGCGACTACATCTTACAGCACGGAATAACCCTTATCGTGCTTGCAGTATGCGGACTGTGCTTCGCACTGGTGTGCCAGTATGTGGCGAGCGTCGCCTCACAGGGCGTCGGAACAAAGCTGCGCGGCGATCTGTATGCACACATAAACACCCTGTCCTATAAGGAACTGGATCGCCTCGGCACCCCCGCGCTGGTAACGCGTATATCAAACGACGTCAATCAGGTTCAGACCGCCGTTGCGATGCTGATAAGACTGGTCGTCCGCGCGCCGTTCCTTGTTATCGGCGCAACGGTGATGGCGTTCACCATAAGCCCGAGATTGTCGCTTATCTTCTTCGGCGCAATGATAGCCATCGTTGTCATCATGTACCCCATAATGAAGGTAACGGTAAAGCTCTTCAAGAAGCAGCAGAAGGAGCTTGACGGCATTTCGCGCATAACCCGCGAGAACCTTTCCGGCGTGCGCGTCGTAAGGGCTTTTTCCAGACAGGCTCACGAGGAACAGCGCTTTGAGGACACCGCGGAAAACTACAGAAAGCTTGCCGTTAAGGCGGGCAGGATCAACGCGCTTCTTAACCCCGCGATATTCATTGTCGTAAACGTTGCGTATCTGCTTATCGTATGGCTGGGCGGCTCTTCCGTTGACCTCGGTATCGACGGGCTGACGCAGGGTAAGGTGATCGCGCTTGTTAACTACATGACGCAGATATCCCTTGCTCTGGTGGTCGTTGCGAACCTTGTTACCATATTTACCAAGGCTGCGGCTTCCTCCGCGAGAATAAACGAAATTTTCGATACAAAGCCCTCCGTTGTCGGCGCGGATACTCCCGCGGAACTTGACAGGAACGCTCCCGCCATCGAATTTGACAACGTTGATTTCTCCTATATCGGCGGCGAAAAGTCGCTGGAGGATCTTTCGTTCTCGCTGGGCAAGGGGCAGACCCTCGGCATCATCGGCGGCACGGGTTCGGGTAAATCCACGCTGGTGAACCTGCTATGCCGCTTCTACGACTGCGACGGCGGCGCGGTGAAGATATACGGCGCGGATGTGCGCGATTTCACCGACAGCCAGCTCAGGAGCATTATCGGAATAGTTCCGCAGAAAACCGAGCTGCTCAGCGGCACCCTCCGCGAAAACATGACCATGGGCCGCGAGAATATCTCGGACGAGCAGATTCAGAGCGCCCTTGCCTGCGCGCAGGCGAAGGAGTTCACCGATAACCTTGACGACGGACTCGACAGCCGCATTCTTCAGGGCGGCAAGAACCTCTCCGGCGGTCAGAAGCAGCGCCTTGCGATAGCGCGTGCACTGGCGGGCTCACCCGAGATACTTATTCTCGACGACAGCTCCAGCGCGCTGGACTACGCCACCGACGCGAAGCTCCGCGCGGCGATAAAGGAGCTCGACGGAATGACCACCGTGATAGTATCCCAGCGTGCAAATTCCATCCGCCGCGCCGACAAGATAATTGTGCTTGACGACGGCAAGGCAGTGGGAATAGGCACCCATGCGGAGCTGCTGAAAAACTGTCCCGTATATCATGAGATATGTCTTACACAATACACCGAGCAGGAGCTGCTTGAACAGGAAGCGGAGGGATGATCATGAAAAACAAAAAGAACACAAAGGGTTCCCTCGGACGCATTCTCCGCTATGTAAAGCCGCAGATGGGGCTTGTGGTGCTTTCGATAATCTGCGCGGCGGGAAGCGTTCTGCTGTCGCTGTATACGACTGTCCTCATAGGCCGGGCGGTGGACTGCATATCAGACAACGGGGTCGATTTCGACAGGATGTATCCCGTGCTTATATCCATCGGCGTGCTTATCCCCGTGGTGGCGCTGCTCCAGTGGCTGATGTATTTCGCAACCAACAAGATAACTCACAAGACGGTCAAGGCGCTCCGCACCGACGCATTTTCGCACCTGCAGAAGCTGCCGCTGTCCTATATTGACGTAAACGCGCACGGCGATATAATCAGCCGCGTAGTAAACGATGTAGACGCCGTTTCGGACGGTCTGTTACAGGGATTTCAGCAGTTTTTCACCGGCATAGTGACCATCATCGGTACGCTGTGCTTCATGGTTATGCTGAACTGGCAGATAACGCTGGTCGTTGTCTGCATAACACCGCTGTCCTTTGCGGTGGCGGCGATAATTTCCAAACTCTGCTTCAACAAGTTCCGCGAGCAGTCCAAGATAAAGGGCGAACTTACCGGCTATATCGACGAACACATCGGCGGTCAGCGCCTTGTAAAGGCTTTCGGCTATGAAAAGCACGCCGAGGAGGAATTCGGCGAGATAAACGAGCGGCTGAACGTCTGCGGCAGACGCGCGCAGTTCTATTCCGCGCTGACAAACCCCAGCACAAGATTTGTAAACTCCCTTGTATATGCGGGCGTGGGCGTGTTCGGCGCGCTGAACGTTGCGAAGGCTGCAGCGGGCGGATTTACCGTCGGCGACCTCTCCTGCTTCCTCCAGTATGCGAACCAGTACACCAAGCCGTTCAACGAAATTTCGGGCGTTATCACCGAGCTTCAGAACGCGCTTGCTTCCGCTTCGAGAATTTTCGCGATGATAGACGAGCAGCCCGAAAGCTCCGACGAGAACTCCAAGGTGCTTGACCACTGCGACGGCAGGGTAGAGCTTGACAACGTAAGCTTCTCCTACCTGCCCGAAAAGCCGCTTATCGAGAACCTCAACCTCTCTGTAATGAGCGGTCAGCACATCGCCATCGTAGGACCCACGGGCTGCGGCAAGACCACCCTTATCAACCTGCTGATGAGATTTTACGACGTTGTCGGCGGAGAAATACGCGTAAGCGGCGAGCCGATAAATTCCCTCACAAGAAACAGCCTGCGCTCCAACTTCGGTATCGTGCTTCAGGAAACATGGGTGTTCAAGGGCACTGTCCGCGAGAACATTTCCTACGGCAAGCCCGACGCAACGCTTGACGAGGTCATCGAGGCAGCAAAGGCGGCGCACGCGCACAGCTTTATAAAGCGCCTGCCGCAGGGCTATGACACGGTTATCACCAACGACGGGGATCTTTCGCAGGGTCAGCGTCAGCTCCTCAGCATCGCAAGAATTATGCTGTCCCTCCCGCCCATGCTTATCCTCGACGAAGCGACATCCTCGATAGACACCCGCACGGAAATGCGCATCCAGAGCGCATTCGACCGCATGATGAAAGGAAGAACAAGCTTCGTTGTTGCGCACAGACTTTCCACCATCCGCGAGGCGGACTGCATACTCGTCATGAAGTCCGGCCATATCGTAGAGCAGGGCACGCACGACGAGCTGATGGAAAAGAACGGCTTCTACGCCGAGCTTATCAACAGCAGACAGGCAAGCGTCTGAAAGAAAAAATTCGGGAAATTGCAAAAAAACTATTGACAAAGTCGGTTTTTTGTGATAATATGAAATTACAAAAATTGAATATGCCCTTTTAAACCATTGAAGTGGAGATAAAAATGGTATGTGCACCCACAGAGAGCGGTCGTTGCTGAGAGTACCGCGGAACGCAGTTCATTAAATGGACCACCGAGGGCGCGGTCAAAGGCGGTCGTTTGTTGCTGCCGAGTATTCCGCGACGTTGTGCGAGCGTTAACCGCAGGGATATGTATGTATCTATCGAGTGTGCGGCAGGAATGCCGTGAATTAAGGTGGCAACGCGGTGTAGAATTTATACTCCGTCCTTATTCGGAACAGAATTATGTTCCGAATAAGGACGGAGTTTTTGTTTTTCCATGAGGAATGCGAAAGGAGAAAAAACAATGTTAAGACCCACTGTTGAAGAAGCAAAGGCGCTGACGGGCTACAGCCTTATCCCCGTCTGCCACGAAATTCTTTCGGATATCAAAACCCCCATCGAGGTGCTGCGGATACTCAAGAATGTAAGCCGCCACTGCTACATCCTCGAGAGCGTTGAAAATCAGGAAAAATGGGGCAGATACACGTTCCTCGGATATGACCCCGAGCTTGAGATAACCTGCCTTGACGGCATGATGACGGTGAAGAACGTCCGCACCGGCGAAACGGAGACCCGCGAAACAAAGCACCCCGCCGATTACATCCGCGAGATGATGAGCCGCTACCGCTCCCCTAAGCTGGAGGGCTTCCCGAGTTTTACGGGCGGTCTGGTAGGGTATTTCAGCTACGACTACATCAAGTACAGCGAGCCCTGCTTAAAGCTGGACGCAAAGGACGAGGAAAACTTCAAGGACGTAGACCTCATGCTTTTCAAGCAGGTAATCGCGTTCGATAACATTCATCAGAAGATAGTACTTATCACCAACATAAACGCCGACAACATCGACGAGGAATATCCCGAGGCGGAAAAGAAGCTCGCCGAAATGGCGGATCTCATCCGACACGGCAAGCCCGCCGAGGAAAAGAAAGCGCACCTCACCAGCGACTTCAGACCGCTTTTCAACAAGGAGCAGTATTGCTCGATGGTCGAAAAGGCGAAGCATTACATCTACGAGGGCGATATATTCCAGGTGGTGCTCTCCAACCGACTGGACGCGGATTTTGAGGGCAGCCTGCTGGACGCATACAGAGTCCTCCGCGCGACAAACCCCTCGCCGTATATGTTCTTCTTCTCCAGCGACGATATGGAGGTCGCGGGTGCTTCTCCCGAAACACTTGTGAAGCTTGAAAACGGGATACTCCACACATTCCCCCTTGCGGGCACAAGACCCCGCGGCGCCACGGACGAACTCGACAAGGCGCTTGAAAAGGAGCTCCTCGCGGACGAAAAGGAGCTTTCCGAGCACAATATGCTGGTCGACCTCGGAAGAAACGACCTCGGAAAGATATCCAAATTCGGCACAGTGGAGGTTGAAAAATATATGTCCATCGAGCGGTATTCGCACGTTATGCATATCGGCTCGACAGTGCGCGGCGAGATACTCGACAGCAAACACGCACTGGACGCCGTCGACGCGGTACTGCCCGCGGGCACGCTTTCGGGCGCGCCGAAGATAAGAGCCTGCGAGATAATCAACGAGCTTGAGAACAACAAGCGCGGTATCTACGGCGGCGCGATAGGCTACATAGATTTCCGCGGGAACCTTGACACCTGCATTGCGATACGCCTTGCGTTCAAGAAAAACGGCAGGATATTCGTCCGCTCCGGCGCAGGAATAGTTGCGGACAGCGTTCCCGAGAACGAATACAACGAGTGCATCAACAAAGCAAAGGCGGTCATGAACGCGCTTACGCTTTCACAGGAGGATGACTTATGATACTTCTGATAGATAACTACGACAGCTTTTCCTACAACCTGTTTCAGCTTATCGGCGGCATTGATCCCGATATAAAGGTCATAAGAAACGACGAACTTACGGTGGAGGAAATTCTCGCGCTGAAACCCTCGCACATCATCGTAAGCCCCGGCCCCGGCAGACCCGCCGACGCGGGCGTCTGCGAGGACGTTATAAAGGCGGCGGCAGGGAAAATACCGATCCTCGGCGTGTGCCTCGGACATCAGGCAATATGCGAAGCGTTCGGCGCGGAGGTCACTTACGCGAAGAAGCTTATGCACGGAAAGAAATCCGTTACCAGGCTGGATACGAATTCCGCGTTGTTCAAGGGAATGGACGATACCTGCGAGGTTGCGCGGTATCACTCCCTAGCGGCAAGCGAGGAGGGCTTCCCCGAGTGCCTGAAGATAACCGCCCGCACGGACGACGGCGAAATAATGGCTGTGGAACACAAGGACTACCCGATATACGGCGTGCAGTTCCATCCCGAGAGCATACTGACGCAGCACGGCAGACAGATGGCAGAAAATTTTTTAAGAATTGAGGTTTAAAAAGATGATCAAAGATGCTATAATTAAAATATCCGCGGGCGAAAACCTTACCTACGACGAGGCCGCGGAAGTTACCCGCGAAATAATGACAGGCACAACAACTGCGGCGCAGACCGCAGCGTATCTTACGGCACTCCATATAAAGGGCGAAACCGTAGACGAGATAACCGCCAGCGCCTATGTAATGCGCGACTGTGCCGAGAGAGTTAACTACAACGGAAGCATCACCGAGATAGTCGGCACGGGCGGCGACGGTGCGCAGTCCATCAACGTTTCCACCATTTCCGGACTTGTATGCGCGGCGGGCGGCGTTAGGATAGCGAAGCACGGCAACCGCGCGGCGTCCTCCAAGTGCGGCACGGCGGACTGCCTTGAAGCGCTGGGCGTGAATATTTCCGTAAGCCCCGAGGGCTGCGCGAAGCTTCTTGACGAAGTGGGTATGTGCTTTATGTTTGCGCAGAGATACCACAGCGCGATGAAGTACGTTGGTCCCGTAAGAAAAGAGATCGGCATTCCGACGGTGTTCAACATACTCGGGCCGCTCACAAACCCCGCGCACGCGGATGTGCAGCTCCTCGGCGTATACAAGGAGGAGCTTGCGGAGCCGATGGCGAGGGTGCTCTCGAAGCTTGGCGTAAAGCGCGGAATGGCGGTTTACGGGCAGGACGGGCTGGACGAGATATCCGTAGGCGCGCCGACTTCTGTTGTTGAGTTCGAAAACGGCGAGTTCAGGAAGTACACCATCACCCCCGAGCAGTTCGGGCTGGAGCGCCATGATATTTCCGAATTGAAGGGCGGCGATCCATCTGTGAATGCGAAGCTTGCGAGGGATATCCTCGGCGGCGCAAAGGGCGCGGGCAGAAATGCAGTGCTGCTGAATGCGGGCGCGGCGCTTCACCTCAGCATTGGAATTACCATGGAGGAGGGCGTAAAGCGCGCGGCGGAGCTTATCGACAGCGGCGCGGCGATGAACACCCTCGAGAAATACATAAAGATCTCCAACGAGGTAGATAAATGATCCTTGAAGAAATTGCCGAAAAGACAAAACAGCGCGTAGCCGGGCAAGAAGCGGAAGTTACCCTCTCCGAAATGCGCGCGGCGGCGGAGCGGCTGGACAAGAACACGGGCTTTCCGTTCAGGAAAGCGCTGGCGGGTAGTGAACTTAGCTTCATCTGCGAGGTGAAGAAAGCATCCCCTTCCAAGGGCGTCATCGCGGAGGATTTCCCGTATCTCGACATCGCGCGGGAATACGAAGCGGCGGGGGCGGCGGCGATCTCCTGCCTTACGGAGCCGTACTGGTTCAGGGGCAGCAACACATATCTCCGCGAAATAAGCGCGGCGGTGAATATTCCCGTGCTGCGCAAGGATTTCACGGTGAGCGAGTACATGATATACGAGGCAAAGACCCTCGGCGCGGCGGCGGTGCTGCTTATCTGCGCGATACTTTCCCCTGCGCAGTTAAAGGAGTATCTTGATATCGCGCATTCACTGGGACTTTCCGCGCTGGTGGAAGCGCACGACGAAGCCGAGGTGAATATGGCGCTGGAAAGCGGCGCGGAGATAATCGGCGTTAACAACCGCGACCTGCGCACTTTCACAGTGGATATCAACAACTCCGCGCGGCTGAGAAAGCTCGTCCCCGCGGAAAAGATATTCGTATCCGAGAGCGGCATAAAGACCCCGGAGGATATCGAAAACCTGCGGCGCGGCGGCGTTAACGCCGTGCTGATAGGCGAAACGCTCATGCGGGAGCGGGATAAGAAAGCCGCCCTCGATACCCTGAGAGGTCACGCACTGTGAGCGGCGTTAAGATAAAACTCTGCGGGATGTTCCGCGGGTGCGACATTGATTATGTAAACGAAGCGCTGCCGGATTACATCGGGTTTATAGTTATGTTTCCGAAGAGCCACCGCAACATAGACCTTGAAGCTGCGAAGCAGCTTAAATCAAGGCTGGACGGGCGGATAAAATCCGTGGCGGTTTCGGTGAACGCTCCGCCGGAGGAATTTGCAAGGTTCGCGAACGAGGGCGCGGCGGATATACTTCAGCTTCACGGAAGCGAGGACGCCGAGTACATCGCGCGGCTGCGGAAGCTGACATCCGCGCCGCTTATCAAGGCGGTGAAAGTGATCTCGCGGGAGGACATCATCCGTGCGGATGAACTTGATGTGGATTTTCTCCTGCTGGACGGCGGCACGGGCTCGGGCGTGATGTTCGATCATGCACTTGTTGACCCGTCGCAAATAAGAAAGCCGTTTTTCCTCGCTGGGGGACTTACCCCCGAAAACATCGCGGAAGCGGCGGAGAGGATACGCCCTTACGGCGTTGACCTCAGCAGCGGAATAGAAACGGACAGGCTAAAGGACAGAGAAAAAATTCTCGCAGCAGTTAAGAATATACGCAATAACTAAGGAAAGGAAGTATCGCAATGGCTAAAGGAAGATACGGCGATTTCGGCGGGCAGTACATCCCCGAAACGCTTATGAACGAGATACATAAGCTGGAGGAGGCATACGAGCACTACTCCCACGACAAGGACTTCATCGAGGAGCTGGACAAGCTCAACCGCGAATATGCGGGCAGACCCTCGCTGCTGTATTATGCGGACAAAATGACAAAGGACCTCGGCGGCGCAAAGATATATTTCAAGCGCGAGGATCTGAACCACACAGGCTCGCACAAGATAAACAACGTGCTCGGTCAGTGCCTGCTTGCAAAGAAGATGGGCAAGACCCGTATCATCGCGGAAACAGGCGCGGGTCAGCACGGCGTTGCGGCAGCGACCGCAGCGGCGCTGATGGGGCTTGAGTGCGAAATATTCATGGGCAAGGAGGACACGATACGTCAGGCGCTGAATGTTTATCGCATGGAGCTTCTCGGCGCAAAAGTCCACCCCGTAACAACCGGCACAATGACCTTAAAGGACGCCGTAAACGAAGCAATGCGCGACTGGACTACCCGCGTGGACGACACGCTGTATGTCCTCGGCTCGGTAATGGGACCGCACCCGTTCCCGATGATAGTGCGCGATTTCCAGAGCGTAATCTCCAAGGAAGCACGCGAGCAGATCCTCGAGAAAGAGGGCAGGCTGCCTACCGCAGTTATGGCGTGCGTTGGCGGCGGCTCCAACGCGATGGGTATGTTCTACAACTTCATCAACGATAAGGACGTAAGGCTTATCGGCTGCGAAGCTGCGGGGCGCGGCGTTGACACAGGCGAAACCGCGGCGACTATCGCAACGGGAACGCTAGGTGTATTCCATGGGATGAAGTCGCTGTTCTGCCAGAATGAATACGGACAGATTGCACCCGTTTACTCCATTTCCGCGGGACTTGATTACCCCGGAATAGGCCCCGAGCATGCATATCTTCATGAGATAGGCAGGGCGGAGTATGTTCCCGTCACCGACGACGAAGCGGTGAACGCGTTCGAGTATATCGCACGCACCGAGGGCATAATCTGCGCGATAGAGAGCGCGCACGCTGTTGCACATCTGATGAAGATAGCTCCCACGATGAGCAAGGACGACATCATAATCTGCTGTCTGTCGGGAAGAGGAGATAAGGACGTTGCGGCTATCGCAAGATACAGAGGGGTGGATCTGCATGAATAAGATAAAGAATGCATTCGAGAACAAAAAGGCGTTTATCGGCTTCCTTACCGCGGGAGATCCGACGTTTGAAGCAAGCTTCAACAACATAATGGCGGCGATAAAGGCGGGGGCTGATCTCATTGAGATAGGCATTCCGTTCAGCGACCCCATCGCGGAGGGCCCCGTAATTCAGGAAGCGAACATCCGTGCACTTTCCAACGGAATGACCACCGACCGCGCATTTGAGCTGGCGGAGAAAGTACGCAAGGAAACGGATATCCCGCTGGTGTTCATGACATATCTGAACCCCGTGTTCAAGTATGGGTATGACAGGTTCTTCGCGCGGTGCGAAGCCATCGGCGTGGACGGGCTTATCTGCCCGGATCTTCCGTTTGAGGAAAAGGCGGAAGCGGCGAATGTCGCGAAGAAGTACGGAGTATCTGTTATTTCGCTTATCGCGCCGACAAGCGAGGAGCGCATAAAGACCATCGCGGCGGACGCGGAGGGATTTATTTATATAGTTTCTTCGATGGGCGTTACGGGCGTGCGCAGCGAGATAAAGACCGACCTGGCTTCAATAATGAAAACGGTAAAGCAGTTCGAGCACGTTCCCGCAGCGATAGGCTTTGGTATCAGTACGCCCGAGCAGGCAAAGGAGATGTCGGGGCTGGCGGATGGAGTTATCGTGGGAAGCGCTATCGTGAAGCTGGTCGCGCAGTACGGCGAGGATGCGGCTCCGCATATTTATGATTATGTTAAGAGCATGACTGACGCGGTGCATGGGTGAGATTGGCGCGGCGAGAATTACGGTCGACGTTTCGTCTTTACGGTGCCCATACACGCGGTCGAGGGGTGTCTCCCCTATTGGGGAGATCACCCCTCGACCGCGTGTATAGGTGCCGCAAATTCTGAACATCACAGCTCATTCCTATTCTCCAGTGCCTTCAACAGCGTGACATCATCCGCAAACTCCAACGCCGACCCCGCGGGCAGCCCATACGCCAGCCGCGACACCTTTATCCCCATCGGCTTGATAAGCCTCCCGATATACATCGCCGTAGCTTCTCCCTCTACCGTGGGATTTGTTGCCATGATCACTTCCTTCGCGTCGCCCAGCCTTGCCAGCAGCTCCTTTATTTTCAGATTTTCAGCCGCTACTCCATCCATCGGCGAAAGCAGCCCGTGAAGCACATGATACACCCCGTCGTATCCCCCCGCGCGCTCAAACGCCGAAACATCCTTCGGCGACTCCACCACGCAGATAACGCTCTTGTCGCGCTCATCGTCCGAGCAAAGCTCGCATATCTCGCGGTCGGTGAAGTTCTGGCAGCATTTGCACAGCTGCACCCCGCGCCGCGCCTTTACAATGGATTCCGCAAAATCCTCTACCTCCTCCGCAGGAAGATTGAGCATATAATACGCAAGCCGCTGCGCGGTTTTCATCCCTATCCCGGGAAGCTTTGCAAACTGCTCCGCTGCAATCGCCAGCGGCGCGGAAATAAACTCTGACATAAAATCAACCTCTTATTTTAGTGTTATCGTATCGTATTTTTCAAGCGTGATATGAAAGTCCCCATCCGAAAAAATGTTCACGCCGTTTTCGGGAAGCTCGTCCTGCGAGGGCGAGAAATACAACGCCGTCCCCGAGCCGCTTTCCGTTATCTTTCCCGAGCGCCCGTAATACAGCACTACGTCCGCATTGCAGGGCGTATTTATTTTTTCCGAAGCTATCGACGCGCCCGAAACATCTATCTCCCCCGCACCGACATACACCTCCGCCAAGGGCAGCAGTGTTTCGAAATGTCCCGCGGCGAAATTTGATGTAACTATCCTCTCCGCGCCGAATATCTCAGCAAGCTCCGCTATCGAAATCGCCCCGGCAAGATCGGCGTCCGGCGCGGAAATGCACCGTATATGCGTCACGCCGTTCCTGCGCAGGCAGTCTGCGGCATTTCGCGCGATATTCACCCCGCCGCCGCTTATCAGCACATATGCCTCATTTTCGACGCATACCGCCGCAGCGGCGCTGCCCGCGTTGCAGGCGAAATTTATCTCGTGCCTGTTCGCGCGGGAATACAGCGGCATCGCCAGCGAAAACGCCGTCAGCACGGCGAACGCCCTGCAGCATAACGCAACGAAATCATCCCCGATAAAAGCCGCAGCCGCAAGCAGCAGCGCGGACAACACCGCGATATACACCGCGCCCCTGAAGTCCATCGTAAGCCACAGCCCGCGGCACTGCCCAACGAACATCGGCACCACCGCGAGCGCTTTCACAAACGGAAAAGCCGCAACAGCGATAATTCCCATCCCGGTCAGCCCGTAGAGAAAAATCAGCACCATCCCCGCCATCATAAACGGGATAAGCACGGCGGAAACGAATATTCCCGCAAGGGATATCCCTCCGAAAACTCCAATGCTTACGGGTGCCGTGCAAACCGTCGCGCAGAACGACACCGTTAGTGCCTGCACAATTTTTCTGAGCGCCCGCCCGCGTACCATCTCGAACAGATATCCGCAGATACGCGGCGCGACCACCGCCGCACCGAAAACGCCCAGCACCGACATCAGAAATCCCGCGTCCAGTATTGCCAGCGGCGAAAACAGCAGTATGGCTGAAGCAGCCGCGCACAGCGTATTAAAGCACTCGGACCTTCTGTTGAAGATCGGTGCCGCGTAGTATATCGCAAGCATTATCCCCGAGCGGAGCACCGACAGCGAGTACCCGAAAAACAGCATCCCTATAGGTATCATCAGCACGGAAATCACCGACGAAGTTTTCTTCCGCCTGTCGAGAAACAGCTCCAGCAGTATCGCGGCGAATATCGTGAAATGCGTTCCCGAAACTGCGGTGTAATGCGTAACGCCGCTGACGCAAAGCGCCTCGCGCATTTTCGCCGAAACAAAGCCGTCGTCTCCGAACATCATCGAGCATATCACCGACTGCTCGTCCCCGCTGAATGCGTTTTTAACGCGGGTAATACAGTTTCGGCGCGCCATATAGATTATCCTGCTGACGAAAAATCTGTCGTCCGAAGATTTCGCGACATTCTCCGCCGTTCCGTAGAGGAATATCTCCTCGGAAAGGTCGGCGGCTTTATATCTGTCGTCGGGCACGGAGTATTTCACGTCCGCCTCAACAACATCGCCGGATTCAGCCATGAAATTTCCCGTAAGGCGTACCGCCGCCTTTAAGCCGTTTATGTCCGCCAGCGCCGTGACCCGCTGAAGATCCTGCGTTTCCTCCGCGACATCCTGTATAAGCATGAGCGTGCGTATCGTCTGCCCGTCGTAATCAAGCACCGGCGAGATATAAGTTCCGACCCAGAAGCCCATAGTCATCATTCCCGCAAGGAAAGCCGCTGCGGGCAGCACCGCCTTTTTGTATCTTTTCAGCGAAATGACTATGACCGCGATCGCGGGGAGAACAAGTATGCCCCATCCCAGAAAATATTCTATCAGCAGTCCTGCCAGCAGAAACGACGCAGCCTTCACCGCGGGGAGTGAAAACACAGCCCTTGTATTCTTGTCCATCGGTCAAAAAAAGCGGCCTTTCCGTTTACCGATAAACTCGGCGGCAAGACCGCTTATATGTTCCGAATTATATCAGATGAATCCGGGGAAGGAAACGCCGCCGGTCACCTTTTCCATCTCGGACGCGCCGTAGTCGTCAACTTCCTTGAGTATCTCATTAACGCCGCTGATAATGAGGTCCTGAAGCATCTCAATGTCCTCGGGGTCAACGACCTCGGGCTTGAGTGTCACGGACTTGAGCTGCTTGTCGCCTGTCATAACAAGCTCCAGCGCGCCGCCGCCTACCTGCTTTGTGAACTCCTTTGTTTCAAGCTCCTCCTGAACCTTGGCGATGTCCTCCTGCATCTTCTGCGCTTTCTTCACCATCTGGTTCATGTTGGGGGTAGCGTTCTGATATTCTTTGGGTAATCTTGCCTTCATAGTAAAATTCCTTTCACTTTTTAATTACTTCTATATCAAGCTGTTCAGCTTTTTTCAACAGCTTTTTTACCTCTTCGTTTTCATTTTCCGCCTGCGCGGAAGCATTGCTGGCGCCGGGGCACTCAAACCGTACCGCAGCCTTTATCCCGAGAGCCTCACAAATTTCATCGGTCTTTTCGCGGCGCTCCTCGGAGTTGGCGTTAAGGCTGTTTGCAACGAATGCCGTCGCAACGTTTATCACCAGCGTATCGCCGTCGCGGTGGACCGTTGAGCCGAAAAGCATAACATCCGATATCTTTTCGACGGCGCTGCTCCATTCCTCCGCGGTTATGTCGCGGATGCCGCCACGTTCCTTTGTTTCCGCAGGCTCGGGCTTGTCTGCCGTTTTCTCGGGGGCATTATCCCCGGGCTTATCCTGCCCGATGAGCTTTGCCTCGGGCTTGGGTGCTTCGGCTGATTTGTCCGCAGGGGCAAGGTTTTCGGGCTCGTCCGTGTGTTCGGCTTCCTCGACAGGCTTTGCAGGCTCGATGGGCTTTGTTACCTCGGCGGGCTTTGCAGGCTCTGCGGGAACGGCGCGCACGGTCGGCGCGGTTTCAAATTCCCTCTGCGGGATGTATTCCTCCGGGGGTTCTTCCGGCGGGGGAGCGTCGAAATTATCCGGCGCTGCGGGTGTGGAATTCATCACCGGCGGCGGGGCGAAAACATCCTTTCCCGCCTTGGACGCGGTGGTCTGAACCGACGCGGGGACGGGCTTCTGCTTCTCCCTTTCGTTCAGCACCTTTTCCATATCCGCCTGAAGCTCGCGTATCTTGCTGATGTTCGCGGCGCTCTGCGGGGATAGGTCTTTAAGCGGGGTCGGCTCGAATTTCTCCTGCGGTATCTCCACGAATTTCACCGACGCGTTAGGCGCCTGCGTGGGCGCTGCGGGCGAAACCGCGGCCGCGGGAGAAGCCGCAGCTTCTCTGCGGGGGGCGCTGTTGTCCTGCGCGGAAAGCTTCAGGCACATACGCACAAGGCACATCTCCGCCGCGGTGCGGCGCTGCCTTGTCTTTCCGATGCTGTCGGCGCACTGCTGCAGCAATGTAAGGCAGCGCAGTATATCCTCCAGCAAGAATTTATCCGCAAGCCTTGCTATCTCCGCGTGGTCGCAGGGCATGGCGGAAAGCAGCCCCGAAGCATTCGGGATGGTTTTGTGCAGCATAATGTCGCGGAAAGTCATGCTGAGCTCGTCGATTATCCTTGCGATATCCTTTGAGCGTGCGTGCAGCTCTGCCAGCAGGCTGATGCAGCCCGAAGCGTCTCCGTCGGCTATCATATCCGTAAAGCGGAAGAGATGCCTGTTGTCGGCGACTCCCGCATATTCTCTCACAACATCTGTGGTTATCCGCCCGTCCGCAGAAAGGCAGCGATCAAGCACGGACAGCGCATCTCTCATTCCGCCGTCGGAAAGGCGGGAAATAAGCTCCGCCGCGTCCTCGTCCAGCTCTGCTTCCTCCTTTGCCGCAACATCCAGCAGGCGCTTCGCGCTGTCATGGATATCTATGCGGCGGAACTCCATGCGCTGACACCGCGATACGATGGTCGCGGGGACTTTGTGCAGCTCCGTTGTTGCAAGGATGAACTTCACATGGGGCGGCGGCTCCTCCAGCGTTTTCAGCAGCGCGTTGAACGCGCTTATCGACAACATATGCACCTCGTCGATGATATACACGCGGTACTTGCAGCTTACGGGGGTGTATGCCACCTCGTCGCGCAGGGCGCGGACATCGTCGACGCCGTTGTTGCTGGCGGCGTCCATTTCTACTATATCGGTGACGGAGCCGTCCGCGATCTCGCGGCAGCTTTCACACTCAAGACAGGGGTTTCCGTTCCTCGGGGAGCGGCAGTTCATCGCCATGGCAAGTATTTTCGCACATGTGGTCTTGCCCGTCCCTCGTGAGCCCGTGAAAAGGTAGGCGTGGGCGGTAGTACCGTTGGTTATCTGATTTTTAAGTGTGGTGGTGATATGCTCCTGCGAGATGACGTCGTCGAAAGTTTTGGGGCGATATTTTCTATAAAGCGCCAGATACATATTCACACCACCTTTCGAATCTCGGAAAAATTATGGCAAAAAAACAAATGCCCTCGATTATGGGAACAGGCTGACTGCGGCACACAGAGAAATCCGCTTAATGCTGCTCGGTTCCCCGCCTGACATGGTTCACAGCACTCCGTTGCACAGGGCCTGTCCCCATAAGCGAGAGCATTTATTTAAAATATCACTTACTTCATTATTATACTCCATTTCGCCGAAAAAATCAAGGGGAAACGGAGATTATTTACACCCGCTGCATTGCAGAGGGGAATTTTTCGTCACATTGTACAAACGCCGCGTGTATTATCGCGCAATTCGGGCGCGGTTTATGTGCAATATGCATATAAAAGAAAATGCCCCCGCAAAAGCAGGGGACTTTTGATATTATACCAAACCATGCGATAAAAACTTCGGAGGGACACTTATGGAGCAGATCCACCGGCATAGGAACTGACATCCGCGAGCTCCGAATTTATCTATGCCTAATTATAGCACTTTTCGACACGATTTGCGCAAAAATGTAACCAAAAGTGCCGAAAATGTAACGAAATCATTGACACACAGCAAAGTTTGTAATATAATAGTGGAAAAGGGGGACATTCAGTGAAATATTATATTTGCGACGACAACACATTTTTTGCGGAGGATCTTGCCTGTAAGATAGTAAATATAGACCCCGCGGCAGAAACAGAGATATTCCCAACGCTTGCCTCGCTCATTTTCCGCATGGAGGACGGCGACCATCCCGACGCGGTGTTCCTTGATATCGTAAACGCCGACGGAAGCGGCATAAGCGCGGCAGACAAGATACAGAAGCTTTACCCGCCCGTGAGGATAGTATATGTAACGGGATATGCCTCGGATTATTCTCAGGCGATATTCAACTGCCCCGTGGGCAGCGAGCCCGCGGCGTTTCTTTCAAAGCCCGTAGAGGACAAGTACCTCCGTCTTGCGATATCCAAGCTTAAAAGCGCCGAAAAGCAGGAGAGCGCATTCATCACCGTCGGCAGTGCCCGCAGCACATCCTATCTCGACGCGGGGACGATTTTCTATATCGTCAGCGAGCGGCGGCAGATGCACATTTTCGCCGAGGGCGGCGAAGAGTTGTGCTACTGCAGAGTGGACGACATGATGGAAATGCTGCCCGAAAACTTCTGCCGCTGCCACAGAAGCTACATAATCAATCTCGACAAGATACTCTGCGTAAATAACTGGGCGAGCATAACCATGAAAAACGGCCACGACGTACCCGTCGGAAAGGTGTACAGCGAGGAACTGAAAACCGCGCTGACCCGCCGCTATGCGGGCATGGCAGGAGGATAAGGATGGAACAGATCATTATAGATGTGCTGTATTTTCTTGTTTATACCGTTCCGAATTCGCTGTTTATCTATATTTTCTATATTTTCACCCTGACGCCGAAATTCAGAACGAGCTATGTCCTGCCTCTGTACGGTGCGGTGTTTTATATCATCCGAAATCTGATTTACAACAGCGTTCCGTTCGCGCTGAGATTTATAATGCAGATATTCATTATTTATCTGCCCGCGGTGCTGCTGTTCAAGGACAGCATGAAAAAGAAGCTCTGGACGGCGTCGTTTCTGTGCGGATTTGTTATGCTGATGGATCTTTCGATGGCATTTTTTGCTTTCAATGTGTTCGGGTATGCCGCCGTGCAGATGAAGGTGAAAACATGGGCGTGCGTATTTCAGGCGCTGGTGCTTGATTCCATATTTGCGATAGCGCTTTCGCTGATCATAATAATATGGCGGAAGAAGATCAATCACTATCCTATAAAAAGCATGAGCCTGTTCATTTTCTTCCCGATAAGCCAGGCGGTGAGCATTGCCGGATATTTTTTTCAGGGCAAGGATGTTATAGTAGTAACAAATCCGTTCGAAAATCCGTTTACGATGATATCGCTGGTGCTTTATGTGGTATCGGATATATTCATGTTCTTTGCGCTGCGGGAAAATTCCAAACTGGAACAGACCCGCAGACAGCTTGCCGAGATGGAAAACGAAATGTCAATGCAGATGCGATATTACGAGAGCGTGAACAGACGGTATATTGAAATGCGGGAATACCGCCATGATATTAAAAACCTTGTTGCCGCCGCGGAAATAAGCATCCGCTCCGGCGCAGCGGCGGAAGGCATAGCGCTCATCGACGAGCTGAAGGAGCGGTCGGAGAGCCTTAAAATCCCGGTGTACTGTAATAATGCGATAGTGAACGCGGTACTATGGGAGAAGCAGAGGGAATGCACCGAGGCGGGGATAGACTTTGTGGTGAATATTCCTCCCGAGGAAGAAGTCGCGATGGAGAAATCCGACGCGTGCTCGCTGTTTGCGAATTTGCTTGATAATGCGATAAGGGCGGCGAAAAAGACGAGCACGCCGTTTGTTTCGGTGAGCTGCCGCAGCGAGATAGGGATGTTTTTTCTTGAGGTTAAGAATTCGTCGGAGCAGGTTTTCGGGGCGGATGAGCTTCCGGAGGGCAGGGACGACGGGGAGCACCATGGCTGCGGGATGAAGATAGTGCGCAGGATATCGGTAAAATATAACGGGAGCTTTTCGATTTCTTCGGACGGGGAGAAAGCGGCGGCTTATTTCAGTGCGTCGGTAAAGTAAAGTCATTTCGTCTTTGCGGCACACAATACACGCGGTCAAGGGGTGATCTCCCCATAGGGGAGGTGTCGCGAAGCGACAGAGGGGGTTGACCGACAGACCGCGCCCCTTGCAGGTCGAGGGTGGCGCCCTCGTCGCTGTCCGCAGACAGCGAAACTCCCCACGCCTTTAAAATTTCAAGAAGTGAAAGCTAAAAGCAGAAACGTTTATCCGACTTAAAAAGCGCTAAAGGGGGTACGGGGGGAAAACAAGAGTTTTCCCCCCGAGGCGCATTGTAAGTCTTAATGTACACACCCTCTCAAACAGTCCGGGGGACTGTTTGAGAAAGAGCGCGTTCGGACGTAAGGGCGTAATGACGAACTGCCGCATTTTTACAGGCGCATTCGGGGCGTGCTGTGTCAAAAACAGCCCGGTGGGCTGTTTTTGAGGATAGGCTCATTAAAACTTACAATGTAGCAAAGGGGGGAAAACTCTTGTTTTCCCCCCTTGAACCCCCTTTAGCGCTTTTTTAAGTCGGATTAACGAACCTGCTTTGTGTTTTTACTGCGTAAGATTTTCTATGCGTGGGGTATTTCGCCACTGCGGTGGCGACAAGGGCGCTGCCCTTGACCCGCGAGGGGGTCGCCCCCTCGACCGCGTGTATGGGTGTCACAAAGACTAAATGTGAGTGAAAACCGATTTGTTGCTTAACCGCCTTCCCGCCGCACCTCGAAAAAAATAAATAAATTATCGAAAAACGATAAAAAACTATTGACAAATATAAAAATATATGCTATCATATCATCAAGAAAAGATATGCGGAGGTAATTATGTGGAATAAAGACAAGTCAGTTTTCCTATCCATGGTCATTGTCCGCGCAATGTACGGTATCGTTGCGCTGTGCTGTGTTGCGGCGCCGTTTCTGGTGCAGTATTATGACAACAAAATAATCGTATCCAACGGAATTCCGTCAGTGTTCATCCCCCTTTTGGTAACGCTCTACTGCGCCGCCGTCCCCGCCGTGACTGCGCTGATAAGCCTTGACCTCCTGCTCTGCAACATCCGCCGCGGCGAACCTTTCACAATGCAGAACGTCAAATACCTGCGCGTCCTTTCCTACTGCTGCTTCGCGGCGGCGGTGATATTCATCTACTTTGCGTGCCTGCGGCCGTTCGCGTTTCTTATTGTTGTCGCCGCGGGATTTTTCGGGCTTATCCTCCGCGTGGTAAAGAACTGCTTCGAGCAGGCGGCGGCTCTGCGCGAAGAAAACGATCTGACAATATGATACGGGGGAACAATATGCCTATAATTGTAAATCTTGATGTTATGATGGCAAAGCGGAAAATATCCTCCAACGAACTTGCCGAAAAAATCGAAATAACCCCCGCCAACCTCTCCGTGCTCAAAACAGGCAAGGCAAAGGCGGTGCGCTTCTCCACCCTCGAAAAGCTCTGCGAAGTGCTGAACTGCCAGCCCGGGGATATCCTGGAATTCCGCCCCGAAGAAAAGTAAACACACCCGAATATGCGGCATTCATCGCGCCGCACTATACTCTCGCACTTACATTTATATTCATTTATGTTCAAGAAAGGAAATCATCATGAACGAACAGAACACCCCTTTCCCGCAGGAAAACGCGGATATGCAGTGCTATCTGCCCGTTACTCCCATAAAAAAAGCCCCCGCTTTCACGCTTTTTGAAGCCGTGGGCGGATGGCTCTGCCTTGTTTTCGGTTTTATCTTTACGCACTTTGTCTGCGGGTACGCCTGCGGTATCTGGGGCGGAATTTTCTGGGCGGCGGCAGGCGCAGCGGGAGCAATATACACCCGCGCAAAACACCTCAAAACCTCCGCCGCACAGCGCGTTGTGTTCATCATCTCCGAGGCATTCTGCCTTGTGCCGGTGCTGTATTCTAACCTTTTTATAAACTTCCTCGCGGCGGCGTTTTCGTTCGTACTGCTGCTCTACCTCGCCGTTTCGGTAAGCGGCGCGGAGCTGTTCGGAAAGCATTTCGTGATGGACGCCCTTAAAGCAATTTTCATTCGGCCGTTTATAAGCTTCTCCGCCGCTCCCCGTGCGGCATTCAGTCTTTTCAGGGGAGGAAAACATGCGAAAAATCTGCTGTTCGTCCTGCTGGGGCTGTGCGCCGCACTGCCCGTCACGATCATAGTCGTTAATCTTCTTATGATATCCGACGAAATGTTCAACGGCATGATGAAAGGCTTCGCGGATATCCTCCCCACGTTTTCGGGGTCGCTTATCGCAGAGATAATTTTCGCGATACCCGTGGGATTTATCCTTTTCGGCGCGATGTTCTCCATGAACAAGCCCGCCGCCGAATACCGCGAATCCGCCCCTGATTACCGCGTTGTTCCCCCCGCGCTGTCCTATGCCGCGGTCACGCCGCTGTGCATTTTCTACATGCTGTATTTCTTCAGCCAGTTCGGGTATTTCACCTCGGCTTTTGCCGGCTATCTTCCCGAGGGCTTCAGCATCGCGGAATACGCCCGCAGGGGATTTTTTGAGCTCTGCGCCGTGGCTGTGATTAACCTTTTCGTCATCATGATGATACAGGCGTTCACCCGCCGCGGCGAAAACGACAAACGCCCCGCCGCCCTGCGCGTCTATACCGTCGTTCTGTCGGGATTTTCGCTGCTGTTCATCACCTGCAGTATCAGCAAGATGATAATGTACATCTCCCGCCTCGGCATGACAAAGGTGCGAATTTATACAACTTGGTTCATGGTCGTACTTGCGGCAGCGTTCGTGCTGGTTATTGTGTGGCAGTTCCGGGAAATGAAATTCTGGCGCGCGATGTTCATTGCGTTCACCTTGCTGTTCGCGGTGCTCTGCTTCGGAAATGTGGACGGAATGATCGCCCGCTACAACATCTCCGCCTACGAAAACGGCACTCTGAACAGCCTTGACATGTCCATGCTAAGATACGACATAGGTATCCCCGCCGTTGCCCCCACTGTGGAGCACTTAGCACACGGCGAAAGCGACTATTCAACGCTCATAAACCTTAATGATTTTCTGAACGAATCCGCCGAAAATCTCGCGGACGCTTCCACCGAATATTTCAGCATTCAGCGTGCGCTGGCGCAGAATGCCCTCAAAAACGCTGGATTTACCGCAATGAAAGGAACGCGCTGACCGCCAGCAGAGCCGCAATAATAATATTGAACACAGTAAACGCCCCGAACAAAACAGGTATCGCCGCCGAGCACAGCGCCCCCACAGCCGCGCATATCACCGCCCCGCGGGACAGCCGCCGCCTGTCTTTCAGAAACAGCCGTATCACCGAAAGGATCATAACCGCCGCCGTGCACCCCGCCGTAATTATCGGTAGCAGGTCGCCGTAACCTATCTGTAACAGCGAAAAATAGGAGGTGTATTCGGTGTAGCTCTTGTCGGGGCCCGCCGCGAACCTCATCGCCGCCGAAAACGGAAGCAGCTCGCACACCAGCGCCGCGGCACAAAGCACAATTGAAACCGCCGCGGCGACGGTGCTTGTAATACGCAGGAACATTCGCTTCGCCGCGTAAAACGCCCTATCCCATCTCAGGAATATCCCGATAAGAACCAACGCCGCTCCGCATATTACCCACGGAAACCCTATTCCCACAAGATACAGCGGCAGCGCCATGCACACCGCCCCCGCAATGAAAAGGAACACCGAAATATACTCCCGCGCAGTTTTCCCCGCGCTTTCCAATGCCGCCGTGACCGCCTTATCTACGTCCGTCTGCATAAGCGCCGCTTCGGAGCGCTCGCCGTTTACAAGTTCCGTGATCGTCGTGCCGAGCGCTTCCGCCAGCGGCGCAAGCACGGACACATCGGGAAAGCCGCGCCCTGTTTCCCACTTGCTGACGGCCTTGTCGGTGACGCCTATCTTCTCAGCAAGCTGCCCTTGGGTAAGCCCGCGCTCCTTGCGAAGTTCGGAGATGAATTTTCCGCATTTTGCGTTGTCCATCATGATCCCTCCTTTTTATTTATTGTGACATATCCGGGGTGAAAAGTCAACCTACTGTTCGTAGAGCCGCACAATAACACTGAAAGCCGCAGAAAGCCTGCGGCTTTGGTTTTGTGAAAACACTTAAAGCTTCCGCGTAGCGTATTAAAAGTTTTCGGTCCAGCCTTTTTCAAAAGGCTGGCGGGGACGGGGGCAGCGCCCCAGGCGCCACCGCAGTGGCGAAATACTCCACGCATAGTAAATCTCGCTCAGTGAAGCTGTAAATTGGTGCGTTAATCCGACTTAAAAAGCGCTAAAGGGGGTCAAAGGGGGGAAAACAAGAGTTTTCCCCCCTAGCAACATATTAAATCTAAAGGTTTCCCTCCTCCCAAACAGCCCGGTGGGCTGTTTGGGAAAGAGCACGGTCAACTGTTTAGGAAAGAACGACGTCTAACATAAGTGCCAAAACACGAGCCCGCATTTTTGCATTCACATTAAGCCGCTCCCCAAAACATAAATCAAAGCTCAAAATTCCCCTTGGCAAAATCAAACGTTCTGAAATAATCCTCGGGGGTTTCCGCGCGGCGTATCATCTTAACGCTGCCGTCCTCGCGGAGGAGAAGCTCCGCACTGCGCAGCTTTCCGTTGTAGTTATATCCCATGGAAAATCCGTGCGCGCCCGTGTCGTGGATAAACAGGTAGTCGCCCATATCTATCTTCGGGAGCTGTCTGTCCTTTGCGAACTTGTCGCAGTTTTCACAC
Organism: uncultured Oscillospiraceae bacterium; assembly: GCA_934481445.1. Taxonomy (GTDB): domain Bacteria; phylum Bacillota; class Clostridia; order Oscillospirales; family Ruminococcaceae; genus CAG-115. The sequence goes on along the minus strand of CAKSPC010000008.1, from coordinate 15,706 downwards.
AGACCGCCGACAACATCGTAAACATGGTCGCAGGGCTCGTTCTCCTTGCCGAGCACGGTTATGTGGTGATATGCGCCGTAAATCGCGGGACGCATGAGGTTCGCCGCGCAGGCGTCAACGCCGATGTACTCCTTGTAGATGTGCTTCTCGCGGATGGCCGTGGTAACAAGTCCGCCGTAGGGCGCGAGCATAAATCTGCCGCTCTCGGTGAAGATGGCAACATCGCCCATGCCTGCGGGAACGAGCACTTCCTCGTAGGCCTGCTTTACCTTTCTGCCTATCTCAAGAATGTCGTTCTGCTTGTCCGCGGGGGTATAGTCAATGCCGACGCCGCCGCTGAGGTTGATGAAGCTTATCTGTACGCCTGTCTTTTCCTTTATCTCTACCGCAGTCTTGAACATTATGCGCGCGAGGGTAGGATAATAATCGTTCGTTACCGTGTTGGATGCGAGAAACGCGTGCATACCGAACTTCTTCGCACCCTTTTCCTTGAGTATCCTGTAACCCTCGATTATCTGGTCGTGAGTGAAGCCGTACTTCGCGTCGCGGGGAGTGTCCATTACGTTCTTGCTTCCGTCGGTCTTGAACTCTCCGCCGGGGTTGTAGCGGCAGCAGATGGTTTCGGGAATGCCCGTCAGCTTGTCGAGAATGTCTATGTGAGTGAAATCATCAAGGTTGATTATCGCGCCCAGTTCGTACGCTTTCTTGAAATCAAGGTCGGGGGTTTCGTTGGAGGAAAACATGATGTCGTGCTGCTTTGCGCCGACCTGGTCGGACAGCAGAAGCTCCGTGTAGCTGGAGCAGTCAAAGCCGCAGCCCTCTTCCTGCAGGATCTTCATGATAAAGGGATTCGGGGTTGCCTTTACCGCGAAATACTCGCGGAAGCCCTTGTTCCATGAAAACGCTTCCTTAAAGCGGCGCGCGTTCTCACGAATGCCCTTTTCGTCGTAGATGTGGAACGGGGTGGGGTATGTCTTTGTAATTTCTGCCACCTGCTCCTTGGTTACAAACGGTTTTTTCATATTTTTTGTATCCTTTCTTTTCAGTCGGCGAAAAGCTCCGCCGCCTGCAATAAATTTTCAACTGTATAATCGGGGCGCAGCGCCTCGTCCGTTACGGTGTTCATGCCGCCGAATTCGCGCTTAACCCATATCGTGCCCATGCCCAGCGCCTTTGCGGGGGCAATGTCGTTGACCAACTCGTTCCCCGCCATAATGCAATTCTGTGGCTCGGCATTTGCCTTGAACAACGCCTCGACAAACATCAGCCGTTCGGGCTTTCTGAAGCTCAGTTCCTCAGAAATTATAATGAGGTCGAAATATTTAAGTATGCCCTGCCTGCCTAGCCGCTCCCTTGCGTCGTAGGGCTGGTTGTCGATTATGCCCAGCCTGCATTTCCCGCAGAGAAAATTCAGCAGCGCGTCGGCGCCCTCGTTCAGACGCTCCCCCGTACTGTCCCACGGCTCACAGCGGGATAAGCGCAGATTTTTCATCGCCGCGGGGTACTCCGGCAGGTTCTGCGATGCGGCACGCTCCATTTCCTCGCGCAGCCTTTCCCCGGGAATATCGTTCTCCCCGGCGGTGCGGGTTATCAGTCTGTCCCATGCGGCGGTTTCATCGAAAAGCGTTCCGCCCATGTCAAAAAAGACCCATTCCGGCATTTTCATGCTCATCCGAACAGCGGCAGCGAGAGGATAAACAACGCCGCCATCAGCACTGCCCTGCTTATAATGCACCCGCGGCGCACCGCGCGGAACGCCTTTTCGGAAATTTTTTCGGGCTTGCTGAATATGTTGGTGTGCTGCGGATAGACCGAGCACAGCGAGAACACTCCGTAAATTATCAGCATAACAACAAGAAAAATCATATTTTCTCCGCCCGTCAGCCCCGCCGCCATCATAACGACCTCCGCCGCGCAGAGCAGCGCCGCAGATATCCCGCAGGATATCTCCGCAGCCTTTTCGCCGCTTGTGTAGGAAAGCTTGTCGGGTATTGTCATGCCGATACTCCTTTCAGACGTTCATGTACTTGTTCAGGAACTCCACGGAAAGCTTTATCCAGCGGCGGCAGTTGTCGCGGAAGAACTCCTCGTTCCATCCCGTCATCTTGTCGCAGGTGGAAAGTCCGTGCGGGCCCTCATCGAACAGGTGAAGCTCCACGGGTATCTTGTTGGATATGCACGCCTTCGCCATAACAAGGGAGTTATGCGCGGAAACGCAGTCGTCGTTCGCGGTGTGCCACAGGAAAATGGGGGGCGTTTTGGGAGTAACGCGGTTCTCAAGGGACAGGCGCGAAAGGTCGCTCCTGCTTGCGTCGTCCCCCAGCAGCACCTTGAAGCTGCCTTCGTGCGGGGCGGTAACGCCGCTGATAACGGGGTAGCACAGCACCGCGGCATTCGGGCGGAGCTCCTCCGCCTCACAGCCGATGGTCTTAACCACCGAAACATCGCTCCACATCGTCGCAAGGCAGCCCGCAAGGTGTCCGCCCGCAGAACAGCCGAGCACGGCTATCTTCTGGGGATCTATCTTAAATTCCTCCGCGCGCATACGAATTTTATAGAATGTGTATGCCGCGTCGATAAGCGAAGCGGGAAACTTCGCGTTGCAGGTATATGTCACAACAAACGCCGCGTAGCCCTCCGCAAGGTACTGGAGCGCAATGGGCTCGCCCTCGCGGTCAGAGCAGAACTCGTAACCACCGCCGGGGAAAATGACCACCGACGGGCGCTTTTCGCAGAACGAAAGTCCCGCGATGCTGTCGGGGAGATAAGCCTTTACGAATGCGGTTTTTTCCTGATTTATAAAAAATGTCTTTATAGTCATTTATCTGTTCCTCCCGATCGAAAGTGTATGATATATTTTAGCGATACTCACGCCGCACAGGCATGGTACGCCCATTATTGTATATACATATATTGTAGCATTTTTTGCGGAATAAATCAAGGGCAGTACCGAAATAATTATCATGCCCGGGCGGCATTGCCGCCTTTTTCGTCAGATTGCACAAAACCCTCCCCGCTAACGGGAATATCCCGAACATTGTGCGCATATCATTCCCCTAGGGAGGAATAACACATGGGAAAACTAAAGTCATTTGTCATCGCGGCGGCGGCGCTTTCCTGCCCGTTTCTTGCGTGCAGCGGGGCGGCGGGACAAGCAATGCAGACCGCCGCATATTTTGCCGCGGGGATAACCCCCGAAAATACACCGGAGCCTGCCCTGACTGTTTCCGAGAGCACCCCCGGGACAGCTCCAGAAACCGGCGATACCGCCGCATCCGAAGAAAGCTCCGCCCCGACATACGAGCATATCCCCGCGGAAACGAGCGCTCCTGCCGAACCCGAAGAAACATCCGAAACCGCCGAAACCTCCGAGCCGCCCGCCGATGATGTCCGCCCGATAACGCAGAACATCACCGAATACACCGAGCCAGCCGCCGACTACACCGCGCACAGCGGCGCGGTCGTCCGCGAGCATTATGGAAACTCCCTCGCGGAGGATCATATCACGCTGGAAAGCGGCGCGCAGGTGCGCAACTGCACCTCCCTGCCGAACGAAACGCTGTCCGCCGCCGCGGAGGAGCTTCCGCAGCTTGATATAGACATCGCCGAGCCGACGGTGCTTATCGTACATACCCACACGACGGAATGCTTCCAGCCCTCCGACGTGGACTGGTACGACGCGGCTCGCCCCACCCGCACCCGCGACTGCACGCAGAACATGGTCGCAGTGGGAAACGCCCTCGCCGAAGCTCTCGCGGAAAACGGCGTAATCGCTGTGCATGACTGCACCGTGCACGACTACCCCGCATATTCCGGCGCCTACGACCGCAGCGAGGACACCATCCGCGCGGCGCTGGAGCAGTATCCCTCCATAAAAATAGTCATCGACCTGCACCGCGACGCCATTGAAAACCCCGACGGCACCCGCATAGCCCCTGTCACGGAAATAAACGGCAGGAACGCCGCGCAGTTCATGATAATCGCGGGCTGCGACGACGGGCGGTTCAATATGCCGAACTACATGGAAAACTTCCGCCTTGCCTGCCTGATACAGAACACCGCCGAGGATATGTACGCAGGGCTTGCCCGCCCAGTGCTGTTCGACTACCGCAACTACAACCAGCACATAACCAACGGCTCCCTGCTTATTGAAGTCGGCAGCCACGGAAACTCGCTGGACGAAGCAGTTTACACCGGGGAGCTTCTCGGAAATGTGCTTGCGGAAACGGTGAAAAAGCTATGCTCGTAGCGACACGGCATTTCGTGAGGGTAATATCCACAATTTCTTTAATTTGTTTTTGGTAGATTTTTTTGTCATTTATCCGTTGACAAATTGCAAATGCTGTTATATAATGTAATTAACCTTACAGAAACGTTTCATCGTGATACAGCAGGAGGTTTCGGCATGAAAAAACGGATAACAAAAGCGCTTTCGGCGGCAGTGATCACAGCAAGCGTACTTCTCGCCGCAGGCTGTTCCGCGGCCTCCGCCGACGAGGACGCGGTATCGTTCTACCCCAATGAAGAAATAACCCTCGGCAACTACTATCTCGACGGCGATACCAGCAACGAGTACATCAAAATCACCGAGGGATTCGGGTTTGAGTATGTCGGGGTGGATTTTTATCAGGCAACCTACGACATCAACAAAGACTACATCGATACGCTTCCGGACGATGAAAAGCAGATTGTTCTGGACGACATGAAAGCGGACGCTGACGCACGCCTTGGTCAGCGATATTATCAGATACAGCCCATCGTCGGGCTTATGGTGCTGAAAAACACCCCCGACTACATTGAAGGCCTTGGCGGCGAATGCATTGAGATAATCGACGAAAAAACGCTGAAATTCGACGATGAACATATTTACACGCTTGTGGAAGAATAAGCGGAAATAAAAATGGGGGGAACGGATTGTTCCCCCCCTTAATTATTTACATCATTCGGTTTTCGGCAGCATATACTTGTCCTTATAAACATTGAACTCGTCCATGAACTCGGATTTATCCAGCTTTTTCAGCTCGTTCATATATTCATGGGTATCCATGCTGTTTTCCTTGATCTGGATAAGGCACACCGCTATATTCGAGCAATGGTCGGATACTCTCTCGAGGTTCGTGAGGAAATCCTGCAAAATAAAGCCAAGCTCGATGGTGCACTTTCCGCTGCGAAGGCGGCGGATATGGCGCGTTTTAAGCTCGCTGCGGAGCTGGTCAACAACATCCTCCAGCGGCTCGACTTCCTTTGCGAGCGACACATCGGACTTGATGAAGGATGTTATCGACATATCCAGTATCTCGGTGACTGCCTTTATCATCACCTTTATCTCCCCAAGGGCTTCCTCGGAAAACTTTATCTTCTTGTTATGCATTTCCTCGGCGGATTCCATGATGTTGACCGCATGGTCGGAAATACGCTCCAGGTCGCCTATCGTATGAAGCAGGTCGGATACAACCTGACTGTCGTTTACGGAAAGATCCTTTGAGCTTATCTTCAGGATAAACGAGCCTATCTTGTCCTCGTAAATGTCTATCGTGTTCTCATTGTCAACGACATCCTGCGCCTTGCGCGGGTCGAAGTCCGTAATGAGATCCATTGACATGATAAGCGTCTTTTTCGTCAGCGAAGCCATCTTGTATGCAACGTTCTTGCACTGCTCAAGGGCAACGGAGGGTGTGTTGAGAATACGCTCGTCCAGCATGGGCATTTCGTTTGTTTCCTCGTTGGGATCATCGCGGACTGTGAGGCACGCAAGCTTTTCAAACTGCTTCGTAAATGGCAGGAACAACGCTGTCGCCAGCACATTGAAGCCCGTGTGGATGACTGCGATGCCGACGGAATTAAGCGATTCCTGCATAAACGGCATATCGACAAACGCGCTTATCAGATAGAATACGGAAAGGAACAGCACAGTTCCTATAACGTTGAAATAAAGGTGAACAAATGCAACGCGCTTTGCGGGCTTGTTCGCTCCGATGGAGGAAATGAGTGCCGTTACGCAGGAACCGATATTCTGACCCAGCAGAAGCGGGAGCGCCACGGAATACGTTACCCTGCCCGTGGAAACCGCCAGCGACTGGAGGATACCGATGGAAGCGGAGGAAGACTGAAGCACCGCCGTGAGCAGTGCGCCCGCCAGTACACCGAGGATGGGGTTGGAGAACATCATCAGGATGTTGCAGAAAGTTTCGTTTTCCTCAAGTCCTGCGGTGGCACCGGACATACAGTTCATGCCGTACATCAGCACTGCAAAGCCCGCGAGGATGGTGCCAACGGTCTTTTTCCTGTCGGATTTTGTGAACATGACAAGGATAACGCCGATTACAAGCAGCACGGGCGTGAATGTGGTGGGCTTGAAAAAATTCAGTATGCTGAATCCCTCGGAGCCGCTGATGGATTGTAAACTGAGCAGCCAGCTTGTTGCGGTGGTGCCGATGTTTGCACCCATGATAACGCCGATGGCCTGCGAAAGCTTCATCAGTCCGGAGTTTACGAAACCTATTATCATAACGGTGGTCGCTGCGGAGGACTGGATAACGGCGGTGATTATCGCGCCGAGGAAAACGCCCTTTATGGGTCTGGAGGTTGCTTTTTCGAGCCATGTTTCAAGCTTACCGCCGGCGAGCTTTTCAAGCGCGGCGCTTAGGGTGTGCATTCCGAAAAGGAACATGGCGATTCCGCCGAGCAGATTCAACACATCGTAGATAGTCATTTCAAAATCTCCCGTTTTTGCGGCAATTTTTCTTTATTGCCGATATTATTCACCATTTTTCAATTACATATCTATTATACAAGATTTTTTTTGAAATGTACAGTACATTTGATCTGTTTTTTATTTATTTTTTACAATTGTACATTCGGGGCGGGGGAAAAGGGGGATTTATCGTGATTTCGCACAAATTTAGCGGGGATTTAGGGAATGTGTCAACATTTATTCTTTAAGGCGCCATATACGCGGTCGAGGGTCAACATTCCGTCTTTACGCCGCGTGTATTGTGCGGCGTAAAGACAAAATATTTCTCGCCCAAAAAATCACGCCAGATAATCCGAAGGCGCTGTCGGCATCTTTATCCAATTATTAAACGCATGGTCGGTCTTTATCGTCTTATCCCCCACCATGAAATAATCATACCGCAGCATTGGCGTCGTGGAAACAGGATCGTCCCATGTAACATCCACATGATACCACTTTCCGCCGACCTGCACCATATTCCACATATGTCCGCCACCATTACTTATTCCGCTTACGCATATCGTCGGAATTCCCGCCGCCTGCGCAAGATACATAAACGCCTTTGAATATCCCTCGCAGAGCGCCTTGCCGTACATGATAGCGCCGTCCGCCTCAGACTTATACGACGGCCCCGATGTGATATACGACGTCTTATTGACTATCCAGTCGTGAATTACTTTCAGCCGCTCATAATCGCTGTCGTACTTTGCCGCCTCGGCAAGAACCTCCGCCGTTGCCGCGTCAAATTCCTTGGAGATCTGCTCCGCCTCGCTCCTTGTGCGGCTGTACATCATCTTCACGGAAAGAAGCTGACCGCTGTAATTGTAGCCGTATCCGTAGCCGTTGTCCAGCCAGAAGAACTGCGGATTATCATAATCGAACGCCCAGTACAGCGTTTCAAGATCGTCCACCATCAGCCCGAGGTCGGACATATCTACTGTTTCCTCGTGAGCTGCCGCAGCTTCAAATATCCTGCCATAGCCCTTTTTCTGCGCGCTCGTAAGGGTGGAGTAGCCGTATTTCTGAGTGTAATCATCCAGCAGGCTCTTCATCTCGGAGGAAGCGCTGCTGTCCGCGGAAGCGTTGTCTATAACATAATCAAGGGAGATATATCGCCTTGTCCAGCCGCCCTTTACCGTCATAAAGCGCAGGCGGGAGGTTTCGGTTATCTTTATCCCCTTTGCAGTGTACAGCGTCGATGAAGTCGTAGGCTTGCTGCCGTCGAGGGTGTAATAGAACTTAACGCCCGAAACGCCCGTGGAGATAGTTACCGTCTGCTCTGACTCATACTCTCCCTTGCTCGGGGTCACAGTTACCTTGGGCTTGAGCTTATAGGTGAAAGTCTTTACACTGCTCTTGCTGCCGTCTTTAACGGCGTAGGTTTTCAGCGTGGAATTTTTTTTAATGGTTATCGCCTTTGTGTAGGACTTATAAGACGCGCCGTTAAGGCTGTAATATATCTTCGCGCCGCTGTCCTTGGAGGAAAGCGTCACCTTCATGCTGCCGGTCGAAAGCGTATATGTACCCGATTTGCGCGACGCGGTCGGCGCAGAAACCACAGAAGCTGCCTGCGAAACGGACGAAGCCGAACCAAGCGCCGTCTGCACGGGCGCAGAAAAAGTCCCCGCGGCGATAACTGCCGCTGCAAAAAGGCTCAACAGATGTTTTTTCATAGATCGCTCCTTTTATACAATGCGAACAAAAGTTTTTAATTAATCACTTATATTATAGCAAAATTCAAATGTCGTGTCAATAGAAAACTTATGCAAAAACATTGACAAAACCCGCCGGGCAGGATACAATCAAATCAGATCGCACCCTGCACCCGACACTCAAAGGCACGCAATGTCGGGCAGCGGCGCTTAAAACATGATACAATATCATCATGGAGGGGATAAAATGAGCGAAATAAGCTGGGCGGACGGCATACAGAACGCCATAACGTACATCGAGGACAACATCACCGGGGATCTTGACATCGCCGACATAGCCGCTCGCGCCTGCGTTTCGGCGTTTCATTTTCAGCGGATATTCGACGTGCTGTGCGGCATGACCGTCGGGGAGTACATACGCCGCAGGCGGCTTTCCCTTGCAGCGCAGGAGCTTTCCCGCTCTGACATTAAGGTGATAGACGCGGCGGTGAAATACGGTTACGACTCCCCCGACAGCTTCGCAAGGGCGTTTGTGAAATTTCATGGCATAACCCCCTCCGCCGCAAAGGAAAAGGGCGCAGTGCTCAAAAGCGCCGCGCCGATACGAATTAAACTTACACTGGAGGGCGGAAATATGATGGAATACCGTATTGTGGAAAAGGCAGCATTCACGCTGATGGGCGCAGCAAGAAAATTCAATACCGAAACATCCTATGCCGAGATACCGAAATTCTGGAGCGAATTCTACGCAAACGGCGGCGGTGAAAAGGTGATGGGGGCATTCGGGGTGTGCATCGACCCGAAAGAGCAGGAATCGGGGACGGAGTTCGAGTATCTCATCGCCGACCTTTACGACCCGCTGAAAGCTGTCCCCGAGGGCTGCGTTACAAGGGTCATCCCTGCGGGGACATGGGCGGTTTTCCCGTGCAGGGGCGCGCTGCCAAAGGCGCTGCAGGATGTGAACACGCAGATATGGAACGAGTGGCTTCCGAACTGCCGCGGGTACAGGCTCGGCGGAAATTACAACATCGAGATGTACACCGAGCCGACCGCAGACCCGAACGATTGTTATTCGGAAATCTGGGTGCCTGTTGTTAAAGTGTGATAAAGGCTGCGCGGGCGTCAGATGATAAGGGGCTGTTCAATGTGAACAGCCCCACAGCTTGTCAAAAAAACGAATTTGCCCGCGAAGCGGGCTTCAGCTTGTCGAAAAACCTTTAAAATTTCCGCGTAGCGTATTGGTTTTCGCTTCCTTTTGACACAAAAGGAAGCGGGGGTTGTGGGGGCAGAGCCCCCGCCACTCCGCACGCAGTGCGGTTTTACGGCTTCAAAGGCGCTAAAGGGGTGTGGGGGAAAACAAGAGTTTTCCCCCACAGTCTATTGCAAATTTTCTGCCGTTTTGACTTTTTCGACGGTCTGAGGGGCTGTTCAATGCGAACAGCCCCATTTCTTATTCCACAATATACCCCTTATCACGCACTACCTTCTCGATATCCGCGATATGTTTCTCACACTGCTCCCGGGTACCCGCCTCGACCATAATCCTGAGCAGCGGCTCGGTTCCGCTCGGGCGGACGAGCACCCTGCCGTCGCTGCCGAGCTGCTCTTCCGCGGCCTTAACCGCCGCGAGGACATCCTCATCCCCGAGCACCGTATTCTTGTCGTGCACGCGGACGTTCTTCAGTATCTGCGGATAGGTTTTCATCGGTGCGCCAAGCTCCGCGAGGGTCGCCTTTCTGTCACACATTACCTGCATAAGCTTCAGCGCCGTGATTATTCCGTCGCCCGTGTTCGCGTACTTGCTGAAAATAATATGCCCTGAATTTTCCCCGCCGAGAATATATCCGTTTTCCGACATACATTCATAAACATATTTGTCCCCGACAGCCGTCTTTGCGTAGTTTATCCCCAGTTCATCGAACGCCTTGTAAAGCCCAAGGTTGGACATGACCGTAGTAGTAACGGTGTTCTTTTCGAGCTTTCCGCGCTCTTTCATGTAGCTGCCGTATATGTAAAGTATCTTGTCGCCGTCGACTATACTGCCCTTTTCGTCCACCGCAAGGCACCTGTCCGCGTCGCCGTCGAATGCGAAGCCCGCGTCAAGCTGTTCGTCAACGACAAGCTGGCGCAGCCCGTCGATATGGGTGGAGCCGCAGTTCGTGTTGATATTGAAGCCGTTTGGGTGGTCGTTGATAACATAGGTCTTTGCCCCCAGCGCCTCGAAAACGTTCTTCGCCACGGCGGAAGCAGAACCGTTCGCACAGTCAAGCCCTATTCTCTTCCCCTTGAAAGAGTGCACCGCGAGGGAGATAAGGTAGCCGATGTAGCGGTTTCTGCCCGCGGCGTAGTCCAGCGCCCTGCCTATTTCCTCGCCCCTTGCCAGCGGTATCTCGGGGATCTCCCCGTCAAGATACTTTTCTATCTCAAGGATAACGCTCTCCTCGAGCTTTTCGCCCTTGGAATTGAACAGCTTTATGCCATTGTCATAGTATGGGTTATGGCTGGCGGATATCATAATTCCGCAGTCGAATTCATCCGTGCGGGTGACGTAGGAAACGCAGGGGGTGGTCGTTACATGGAGCAGCGACGCGTCCGCTCCGCTGGCGGTGAGCCCCGCGACAAGCGCATACTCGAACATATACGAGCTTCTGCGGGTGTCCTTTCCGATGACAACGGAGCAGCGGTGCTCCTTTCCGAAATAATGACCCACAAATCTGCCTATCTTATATGCATGATCAACGTTCAGACCGTTGTTTGCCTCGCCGCGGAAGCCGTCTGTGCCGAAATATTTAGACATAGGATAATTCCTCTTTTCAGTAATTTATAGCTTAATTATAAATCATTTTATAGCATTTTGTCAACATTTATTACCGAAACAGAGGAAATTATCCCGCTTATTCATTCACCCCACAGAAAACATACTCGCATTCTCCCTCGGCGAACTTTATATTTATCGAGAAAGCGTTCGCGCCGTCCGAAAGCGCGGGCAGCGTTATCACGCCGCCGTCGGTATCCAGCAGCTCGCTTTCATCCTCGTTTACCTCAAGATATGCACCCGATATCTTCGCGCCGTCGGGGAGGTCAACCTGCACCGTATCCGCCCCCGCAAGTGAAAGCTTCGGCGCAGCGCCGTTCACACAGGCGCTGTACGCGGTATCTCCGCAGGCTATGGTATCCCATACTTCGTCCCCGTCCACCGTTTTCCATGTGTAGCCGTTCCTTGCCATCACGACGGAGTTATCCCCTGCCCTTGCAGTGAGCTCGGGCGGGTTTTCCCGCATGGGTGTATCGACGGAAACGGAAACCTCGTCCGATGTTTCCTCCGGAGGAACGTCCGGCTCTACGGGAGGTTCTTCGCTGATACTTACGTACAGCGCGGCGGGGTCTTCGCCGTCGTTTGGAGCGTCGGATTCAAAAGCGGGCTCGCTGACGTTCTCCGTGGTAAATATTATGGGCTGCGGGAACGGTCCTCTGTTGGCGCTTTTCGCCGTGCAGGCGGAGAGCACAAGCACGAAAATCACAAGCGGAACAAATAAATATTTTTTCATGGCGTATTCCTCCTTTTTATAATAATACCGCGCGGAAATAGAAAAGGTTGCGCCGCGCAAAAAAATCCCCGCGCCGAAATGACGCGGGGTGGATAAGTATATGTATGTATTCAGAAAGGAAAACCAATGGAACTTACAAGGATAAATTACTTGATAGCTGCGAATGCCTTTTCGAGAGCTTCGATAAGGTCGTCGACATTCTCGATACCGATGGAAAGGCGGATGGTGTTGGGCTTGATACCCTGATCTGCCAGTTCCTCTTCGTTAAGCTGAGAATGTGTTGTGGACGCGGGGTGGATAACGAGGGACTTAACATCCGCAACGTTTGCAAGCAGGGAGAAAATGTCGAGGTTGTCGATGAACTTCTTGGCGTCGTCCTCGGTGCCCTTTATCTCGAATGTGAAGATGGAGCCGCCGCCGTTGGGGAAATACTTGTTGTACAGCGCGTGGGTAGGCTCGCTCTCAAGGGAGGGGTGGTGAACAGCCTCCACCTGCGGGTGGTTGTTGAGGAAGTTGACTATCTTCAGCGCGTTCTCAACGTGTCTTTCAACTCTCAGCGACAGTGTTTCCAGACCCTGCAGGAATATGAAAGCGTGGAAAGGAGAAAGTGTAGCGCCCGTGTCGCGCAGGAGAATTGCACGGATGTATGTAACGAATGCAGCCGCGCCTACTGCCTTTGCGAAGCTTATGCCGTGGTAGGAGGGGTTCGGCTCGGAGATCCACGGATACTTGCCGGAAGCTATCCAGTCGAACTTGCCGCTGTCTATGATAACGCCGCCGATGGCTGTGCCGTGGCCGCCGATGAACTTGGTCGCGGAGTGTACAACGATATCTGCACCGTACTCGATGGGGCGGCAGAGGTAAGGTGTAGCGAATGTGCTGTCAACAACCAGCGGAATACCGTGCTTGTGTGCGATGGCTGCGATGCCCTCGATATCTGCTACGTTGGAGTTCGGGTTGCCGAGGGTCTCGATGTAAACCGCCTTGGTGTTCTCGTCGATGGCAGCTTCGATCTCGTCGAAGTTTGCGGGGTCAACGAACTTTGCGGTTATGCCGTAGTGGGGAAGCGTATGTGCGAGCAGGTTGTATGTGCCGCCGTAGATCGTCTTGGAAACAACGAGGTTCTCGCCCTGCTGTGCCAGCGCCTCGATGGCGTATGTGATCGCCGCCGCGCCGGAAGCTGTCGCCAGAGCAGCGACGCCGCCCTCAAGCGCTGCGATACGCTCCTCGAAAACGCTCTGGGTGGGGTTGGTGAGTCTGCCGTAGATGTTGCCCGCGTCGCGCAGACCGAAGCGGTCAGCAGCGTGCTGGGAGTTATGGAAAACGTAGGATGTGCTTGCGTAAATCGGAACCGCTCTTGCGTCGGTTGCGGGGTCAGCCTGCTCCTGACCTACATGAAGCTGAAGGGTTTCAAATCTGTAATTCTTAGACATGGTGTTTATCTCCTTTTCGATAAAAAATATAAGGTGTGTGCGGTGTTTCCGCGTGTGAATTTCATTTGTTGTTTAGCTGTCTTGCTTTTTCGTTCTTTTTGTTTTTATCTCTGTGTTCGTCCGTGTCGTCACATTATGAAACCGCTGTAATATCTCATTTTTATCTCTCCTACAATACCTATTATTTTGATTTGTTTTCTGTGATTGTATTATAGCATAATATAATGCGTTTGTCTAATTCCCGTTTTTTATCGTTGGTTATAGATTTTATTTATAGCTGACTCATATTGTTTTGATGTCAGCAAAACGCCGTCAGCCTGTCCCAGGAATACACGGGTTCGGCATATCTTTCCCGCCGCGCCCGCTCCAGCAGGTACCGTGAGATAAACCCCGAGAAATCCGAAACACATATAAGTTCCTCGGCACTGAGCGCCGAAGCGCTCTCCCCCGCGGCATAGCGCGCCGCGTCCTTCCTTCGCCGCGCGGTGAGTTCCCCGAAGCGGATCCCCGCCGCCTGATACGATATCCTGCACAGCCGCGACAATTCCTGCGCGGAGGAAACCCCGCAGAAATTCACCACCGCCGTCGGCGCCAGCAATTCCGCCGCAAAATCATCCGCGGCGCGCTCCTCCTCAAGCGAGTACTCCCCGCCGCAGATATGCCCCAGAAGGCAGTGCGCCAGCTCGTGCGCGATTGTCCAGCGGCGGCGCGCCTCACCGCAGCAATTTTCGTTTATTGCGCAGACAGGGCTGCCGCCGTCGCGGAAGCTGTACCCGTGCCGACTTATTGCATAAAGCTGTTCCATTGTCTTTTCGTAAATCTTCGCCACGGACGAATAGCTTACAAGCTTTATGCCGTAATGCTCCGCTATACGCTCTGCGTCCGTCGGCAGGGAGCATATCCCCGCCGCGTGAAGAACCTCCGCCGCGTTCATTCCGCCTCCCCCTTTCAGCCCTTGTAATCCGGCATATCCAGTATACTGCCCGCGCCGCGGCGCTTTTTCATCTCTATCCTGTGCGGAGCGCCGCCTTTTCTTGCGGCAATGAGCACAGTGTCGTCCTCTCCCGTCCCAAACGCATTTGCGCATACGCGGCGGTATTCTATCTCGGTGCACATATCCACAAGTTCCTTTCCGTGGGCGTCCAGCGCGAGATATTTGCTCATATGCAGCCGCTGCGGGGAGTCCTCCATGTCGAAATAACCCTCGAAAATATCATTCGGCTCGCACCCGAGCGCCCCGAAAAGCTTGTACATAACGTTTTCCTTAGGGTGCGACCTGCCGCTCTCGTAATTTCCCACCGCGGACGCCGTTACGCCTATCCTTGCTGCAAGTTCCTCCTGCGTTAACCCCGCGCGCTCGCGCAGCTCCCTTATTTTCTGCCCTACCGCCATTGCTCTCATCTCCTCCGTAATACTTCGATATCTTCGCCAGCGCGCTCTTTCTTAAAAGAAATACCCGCCTTTCGCTCATAAACATTTTCATCGCGATGGTCTGCCACTCCATGCCCTGTATATAGTATCTGAACATCACCCCGCGCTCCTCGCCGTCCAGTATGCTCAGATACACCAGCGCCGCGCGCTTGGCGTCGACGGTGCGGTCTATCTGGTCGTTCAGTTCCCGTTCATATTCCGCAAGTTTTGTCGTCAGCAGTTCCGCGCGCTTTTGCGAGGAACTGCCGAGGTTCATTATTCTGTGCAGCCGCTCGACTTCCTCCACCATGGCAGCGACTTCAAGCTCATATTCCCGCGCCCTTTTCAGGCATTCAAGATGATCTGACATGACAACCCCTCCTTTCTGTTCATCTTATTTTATCTTATGAACAGATTATACCACAAGTTTCTTGTGTTTGTCAAGAGGTATTTTGCAGGAATGTTGTGTCACGGAATAAATGTCCCCGCGACAGAGCAATTCCGCCGCGGGGTAGATGATATTTACTTCTTTGCGCTCTTAGCCGTGCTTACAAACGCCTTAACATACTCGGGATATTCCCACTTGAGCGTATCTCTGTGGATAAGCCCGAACTTTTCGCCGCCCGTGCCGTATGCGTTGTTGTCCCAGAGGAAAACGGGTATTCCCTTGCTGCCGAAGCATTTCGGGAAATATTTCGCCCAGTTGATGCGCTGGTCGTTGTTGCCCTTGTTCGTCGCGCCGCACTCGCTGATGATAACGCCAACGCCCTTAGAAATGAACCTGTCGTACAGCGTGTCCGCCATAGTGACAAGCTCGCTTGTGCTGTTTGCGCTGCTCGGGTTAAAGTTGTTCGTTGCGCCGCCGCCCGTGTTCATCGCGAAATTATAGGGCGAATATGCGTGCACAGAAACTATCAGCCTGTCGTCGTT
>CAKSPC010000007.1 GCA_934481445.1 uncultured Oscillospiraceae bacterium | reverse complement strand
ACGATACGGTCACCCATGGTCATAGCCTCTGTCTGGTCATGTGTTACGTAGATGAATGTAGTACCCAGCTTCTTGTGCAGCTTGGAGAGCTCGGTTCTCATCTGTGCACGCAGCTTAGCGTCCAGGTTGGAGAGCGGCTCGTCGAGAAGGAATACCTGAGGATCACGAACGATCGCACGACCGAGGGCAACACGCTGTCTCTGACCGCCGGAGAGAGCCTTCGGCTTTCTGTCGAGCAGGTGAGCGATATCAAGGATCTTTGCAGCTTCTTCAACGAGCTTCTTGATCTCGTCCTTGGGGACCTTGCGGAGCTTCAGGCCGAAAGCCATGTTATCGAATACTGTCATATGAGGATACAGAGCGTAGTTCTGGAATACCATCGCGATATCTCTGTCCTTAGGAGCAACGTCGTTTACAAGGCGGTCGCCGATGAAGAGCTCGCCTTCGGAGATCTCCTCAAGACCTGCGATCATACGAAGAGTTGTGGACTTACCGCAGCCGGAAGGGCCTACGAGTACGATGAACTCCTTATCCTTGATGTTCATGTTGAAATCGGAAACAGCAACAACGCCGCCGGGGTAACGCTTGTATATACCTCTGAGTGATAAGCTTGCCATATAATAATGACCTCCTGATGTACTTTTATTCTGAACAGGGCCTGCATATAGACGTAACGAAACGCAACGACCCTATTGCCGTTACTAATATAATACCAAAAACAGCCCGAAAATAAAAGAGCCTAAGTCAACAAATATTTTTTCATGCGTTTATCTATTTTCACTAACGTTGACAAAAAAATGACAAAAAAACGGCTGTTCGCTAGTCTATTTGCACAAAAAATCAGCACATTTCCGCCAATGTGATAACTGCGTGAACTTTTTTTGGCGTTTATAACAAAGGGGTTTAGGGGTTTTTGGTGATATTACCGCCTTTGTCATGAGGGGCTGCAGTTTTTCACGGTGTATTTGTGAAATATGCCCAATGAATGCATTGTAATATTGTACGCCGCCGCATCATAAAATCAGACAGGCTATCAAAAAGGAGGATTTTTTATGTCTGAAAAGCACAGGCACTCGGGCAAATCGCTTATATTCGGCGTCATTCTGCTGCTGGGGGCGGCGGTGTGGTGCCTTGTCAAGCTTTGCTCCGGCGGGGCGGGCGGGATAAGCGGCGAAACCAATGAGCAGCGCATCACCTACATAAGCAGCTACGGCTGGGACGCGGGTCTGACACACACGGATGTTAAGGAGGTGCGTATTCCCGTGCGGTTTGACGAGGCATACGAGCAGTACAACGCCCTCCAGAAGGAGCAGGGGTTTGACCTGCGGAAATACCGCGCCTGCTCCGTTAAGGAGTACACCTATGCGCTTAAAGGAGCGGAGGGATCTTCCGTGCCGATATACGCGCACCTGCTGGTGCTTGACGGCGAGATAATCGGCGCAGACATTTCCTCTGCCGAGGCGGACGGCTTCGTTACTGTACTGGCGAAACAAACCGATTGACAAACCGCCTCGTCTGTTGTACAATATACACAAAACCTCATTGCACAATATGACGAGGAATAAAGATGAACAAAAAATATGTATTTCTCCCCGTTTCCGCGGGGGCGCTGATAGTTGCAGGGGTATGCGCGGCGAATTTTCTTGCGAACCGTGCGGTTCCCGAGTTTACCTATAATGAGCCGTCGGAAACGCTGTCTGCGCCCGTTGTTACGGATGATGATTCCGAAGCAAATACAACTCCGCCCGAAACAACGGAGGATATTCCCGCCGAAAGCGGCAAAGCGCCTTCCGCCAAAACGGAGAAAGCCATGCTCTGCGGCGACCCGCAGCATTCCATCTATGCGGAATATGACGGCGCCGTGCTGACGGTTTCGGGCACCTGCCCGGAAACCATGTCTATTTCCGCGTTGCTTGCATCCGACACGGCACAAATTCCCGATGAAATCAGGAACGGCAGCGAATACACCCTTAAATTCAACACCCAAAACAAAGCCGGCGATGTAATCGAACTCGAAATGTTCTTCGGCGACGGTTCGGGGTTAGTGTATGACTACAAATTCTATACCGACGGGACTTCCATAATCGAGGGGGATTTCTCGGCGGTGCGGGAGATAAACGAAGCATCGCTGGATAACGCCACGGAACTTTCCGCCGAATACACCGCGGAATACATCATGCCGAACGGCACCGCGGAACAGCTCGCCGAAGTACTTTCGCAGGTGCGGGAGCTTTCCGACAGAATATGCGAGGGCATCACCGACGACTACGACAAGGCGCGGGCGCTTGCAGAGTGGGTTTCCGTCAACATTTACTACGACTTCGACGCGCGGCATGATTCGGTGGATATGGAAACCGTATCGCTTTCGCACGTTCTTGAAACGCACAGGACGGTCTGCATAGGCTTTGCAAACCTTTACACGGCACTGTGCAGCGCTCAGGATATCACCTGCTACAGCGTAAACGGCGACGCGCTTCGGGGCGAATTTGACTATGCAAAGCGGCTGGAGCATACCGCGCTGCATGAATGGAACATTGTTGTCATCGACGGGCGGAAAATTAACGTCGACACCGTATGGGACACGACCAACGCATACTCGGGCGGACAGTATAATCAGGGGGAGGTCTACGGGAAGTTCTTCGACGCGGGGGATATTCTTTTCTCGCAGGGGCACAGGGCGCGAAAGACCGAACTTCGGGATTATTTCGGGCAATAAATAAAGGGCGGGTGTTCCCGCCCCTTTTTATTCGGATTTTTCCCGCGCTGCACGCTCGGCGTCGCGGCGCTCCGCTTCCCTTTTCGAGAACACGCACCCGCAGTAATTCTGCCGATACATCCCGTATTCCCTGCTAAGCTCTATCGAGCGCAGATACCCGCCGTGCTTCTTGAAATCATTTGGCAGGTGCTTTACGTTGTATATTTCCGAAAGCTCCCCGCCTATCCTGTTCAGTGCGGCGCAGTTTTTCATCGGGCTTATCGACAGCGTGGAGCAGAAATAATCAAACCCGTTTTCCGCCGCGTATTCCGCCGCGCGGCCGAGCCGCAGCCGATAACATATCATGCACCTTTCGCCGCCCTCGGAGTCGCTTTCGTGGCCTTTTACGGCGCTGTAGAACTCATTCGGATCGTAGCGGTCGGGCACGAATGTGACCTTATGCTTTGTCGGAAGCTGCCCGATTAGGCGGCGCTGCTCGTTTTCGCGCTTGCGGTATTCCTCCTCGGGGGAGATGTTCGGGTCATAATACAGCACCGTAATGCTGAAATACTGCGAGAGATATTCAAGGCAATAACTCGAGCACGGGCCGCAGCAGCTATGCATAAGCAGCTTCGGTACTTCCCCGCCGAGGTTCGCAATTATCTCCTCGAGCCTGCGGCTGTAATTTATCTTTTGTTCCATGCTGTCACTTCCCCGCAAATATATCCCGCTGAGCCACTGCGAGCCTGTCGCAGCGCTCGTTTTCCGCATGACCCGCATGACCCTTTATCCAGCAGAACTCCACCTCGTGCCTGTCAAGCTGCGCCAGCAGGCGCTCCCACAGCTCGGGATTGAGCGCGGGCTTGCCGTCGGATTTCTTCCAGCCGCGCTTTTTCCAGCCACGCGCCCAGCCCTTTGTAACGCCGTCGACGACATATTTGCTGTCGGTGGTTACGCGCACCTTGCAGGGGTATTTGAGCTTTTCCAGCGAGGTTATCACCCCGAGAAGCTCCATGCGGTTGTTGGTGGTGTGATGATCACCGCCGCTTAATTCGATCTCCTTACCGTCACAGCGGAGGATTGCGCCGTACCCCCCGGGACCCGGGTTGCCGCTGCACGCGCCGTCGCTGAATATCTCTACAAATCTTGCCATGCGTTTTCCTTTCCGCAGCAGGTATCTACACCGAAAACCGCGTCTGTTCAATGCCAAAACAGCCCTCGTATAGCCGAGGGCTGTTCGATTTTGTTTGGGTAAGCTGCAGTTTCCTGCAGAATGATGTCGAAAAACCGAAATCAGTTAGCAAGACCTGCACGCTCGATACCTTCCGTGAAGTACTTCTGAAGGAAGATATACATGATAACGATAGGCGCGATAGCCAGCAGGCATCCTGCCTCCATCCAAACGATGTAGTCGGAAGCAACGCCGATCTCACCTGTCAGGTACATCGAGATGATGTTGGAAATGTTCGCGATCTTCAGCGAGATGGTGTTGGGGTCGTTGAAGAACATGGAGCTTACATAGTAGTCGTTCCAGTACCATACGATGGAGAAGATGAATACCGTCAGGAACGAGCTTGCCGCGTTGGGGACCATTACGCTGATAAATGTCTTGAACGGGCCGCAGCCGTCGAGGTACGCAGCGTCCTCCAGCTCCTTGGGCAGACCGCGGAAGAACTGTCTGAACAGGTAGATGAACAGACCTGCACGGATACCGTTACAGAACAGCGCCGGGATGTACATCGCGAAGTTCGTGTTTACAAGGGAGATGGAATTGCCGGTGAATGCAGTCAGCAGACCGAAGATATCGAAATATCTGAACTGCATATACTGCGGGATCATGATGATCTGAGTAGGAACGATGATCTGAAGCAGGACTATGACGAACAGGAAGTTCTTGCCCTTGAACTTAAAACGCGCAAAGCCGTAGCCTGTCAGCGCGCAGGTTCCTACCTGAAGCACAGAAGATACGATGTTGAGTATCAGTGTGTTCCAGAGGGTGCTGGGGTAGTTGATCGCCTGCCAGATCTCCGTGAAGTTCTCAAAGCGGATTGTCTTGGGTATCCACATTACGGATGGGTCGTTCATTTCCGCCTGCGGACGCAGGGATGTAGAGATCATATACAGGATAGGGTAAAGGATGACGAACGACAGGCCGAAGATGATGATAAATCTGAACAGCGGCCAAACATAGCTGCCGATACGACGCCAGAAGATGTAGTTGTAGTGCTTTCTCTCCTTGGCGTTGTAGTGACGGTAGTTTTTGATGATGTCGAAGTTGCTTACGCGGTAGTCGTCCTTTTTCTTCTTAGCCTTTGCAGGCTTGGCTGCGGGAACAGCCGCGGCTGACGCCGCGCCGTCCACATTGATGTCAGCCATTGTTTCGGCAACGCTTGCGAGAGTTGCGTCCTCCGCCTCGGCGGCGGTGGCAACCATGCTCTCTTCTGCGTTTTCTGTTACGTTTTCAGCAGGCTGATCAGTAACATTCATGTTTTCCTCGTTCGGAAAAATATTATTCTCTGTCACTTCTCCAACCTCCTTATTCATTCTCGTAGTAAACAAATCTGTTTACGATAAAGCATACCAGACCGAGTACCGCGCCGACGATAGCGAAGTATACCCACGCAAGTGCCGCGGAATAGCCGTACTCCCACTGTCTGGACTGCTGGAGCACATACTTCATGACAACGTTGTCTGTGGAAACGAACGCGTCGATGATTGTGTAAACAAGGTTTGCAAGGATCATCGGGGAGATGATCGGGAATGTTATCTTCCAGAAGAATTCCCACGCGGTCGCGCCCTCCATGTTTGCCGCTTCCTTTGCGGACGGCGGGATGTTCTGGAGTGCGGACAGGAAGATCAGGATCTGGATACCCGAGTTCCAAACAAGGTTCAGAACGTTGGATGTGATGTCCTGAATGAATTCTGTAAAGGTCTGGTTGATGTTGTAGATACCGATGAACTCCATCAGCTCCGTTACAAGGTCTGTCTTGAACAGCGAGCTGAACTGTGCGGCGTCGGATACGCCCTGGGAAGCCATATCACCGTTGATAACTGAGATTACGGGACCCGTTGCGATCAGAACAGGCAGGAAGAATATCGCTCTTGAGAGAGTCCTTCCTCTGAACTTCTGATTAAGTATAACCGCGATGAACAGGGAGAATATCAGTATTACCGCAGCCTGCGGGAGGATCTCACCCAGCGACTGCGCAAGCAGCTGCGGGTAGTCGGTGTCGACGGTGAACGCCTTGATGTAGTTGCCGAAGTTGTTCCACTCGGTATAGATACCTGCGGAGGTCATGCCGACCTCAAGTGCGCCCGCCTTATCGAGCAGCTGGGTATTACACAGCGAGTACCACAAAGATGTGAGTACGGGGATGATGAACAGCCAAAGCGTGCCTATTGCCCACAGAGCGATGAATCCGTAGCCGTACAGCCACTTTTTCTTCTCATAGGGGATCTTGTTGGTCTTAATCTTGCGCTGAACCTTTTCGCCGTCTTTTCTGCGGATATCGACCTCTTCGTTGGCGGCGTTAAACGCAGCCGCAGCAGCGGTGTTATGTGCAGAAACCCTGACGGGAGCCGGAGCCTCGGCAATGACCGTTTCTGTTTCGGCAGCGGCCGGAACATCATTGACGGGGTTCACTTCGGAACCGCTCTCAATGTCGAAATTTCTTTCGTCATTCATCAGTCAGTTGTCGCTCCTTTCAGTCCGTATTGTGCAAGGTCAACTGCCTTGCCGTTTACCTCAAGGGTGTAGTTCGCAAGGTCAGCCTTGAAAACTGTGCCGTCGGAGAATGTTGTTTCGACAACGTCCTCGGAGAGGTACTTGAAGTCTGTGATAGTCGCCTCGGAAACCTTGGATACAATGTCCTTGCAGAGCCTGTATTCGTTCGCGGCGGTTTCTACCCAGCCTCTGTAGTTAGTGTAGAACAGCTCGTCGTAAGAGCAGTCTGTGAAATCGTTCGGGTCGCCGTACATTACCTCGTAGTGAACGGGAGTACCTGTTGCAACGGAGAGCAGGAAGAGCTCATCCGCACCGGAGCTTGCGTTCTTAGCCTTGGTAGTGTAGGGGATATAACCGTGGATAACGATCTCATACAGCGGGATATCGTAGTCGTAAAGATCGAAGCCGCTGCTGTAAAGCGGAACATCCTTGATGTAGTCCGCATAAGGAATTGCATAGCTGTTGCAAGCGGATGTAACGAAAGTCATGCCGCTGTTGTTGATCATCTCATAGCCCTGCTTGAGGTTCTCAACAGCCTGCTGTCTGGATGTTGCCTTGTTCTGGTTGCCGCTGAAATCGCTGTACAGCATATTCGTGCCGTCGCCTACGGAGATAGCGCTCATTCCCTCGGAAACGTAGCTGGATACAATCGCGCCGTATGCCTTTGTAAGGTATGCAGGTGTAAGGATGTACCATCCTGTTCTTGTATCATGGGGAGTGCCGAACGCGAGCTCATAAACATTCTGAACAGCGTATGCCTTGGTTACGCCGATAACGGACGCGCCGGTCTTGGAGTAGCCGTTGCCGCTTCTTTCGTAGTTCATGAGGTCTACATCGGGGATAAGCGTTGCGCCGATGCCTGTGCAGTAATCCTTGAGAGCGGTGAACTTATTCTTGCCGCCGAGGGTGCCGGAATATTCAACACTGCTCGAAATGCGGCTTGTGATACCCGCCTTGTTGAAGTCAATGTAGGAGATCATCAGATCGTCAACGCCCGCGTTGTAGAACTCTTCAACGATCTGCTTGGCCTGTTCGTAGGTCGTAGCAGGAGTTTCGAGCTTAACGGGGAAACCGATAACGGAGCGCTCCTTAACGGTGCCGCCGAAGATATCAAGATAGAACGGCGACTGATCCGCAGTTGTCTTTTTGGTGAGTCCCTGCTCGTCAACGAGGTACTTCTGATAGCGAAGAGCGACGTCAACGTAGCTTGCGCCTTCCTTGGCGATGGGGTAATATCTTACGGACACTCTGGATTCGGGGATCCTGTTTGTCTGGTAAGCCTTGAGAGAGGAGGCATTGGATCCGCCCATGTAATAGCTGTCTGTAGAGCGTATCGCGAACTGGAACCATGCGGAGTTGTAACCCGTTGCTCTCTGTCCGGAAACTGTCGCTCTTGCGGTCGCATAAGCTGCGCCGTCGGTTACGACTGCGAGAAGAGCGCTGTCGTCCTTAACGATGCCGAGCATCGGCAGGTAAGCCTGTTCTGTCTTCTTGGGAGCCATATCCTGGCTTATCGCCAGATCTCTGCCGTAGATCTGCTGGTTGTACTCGGCTGCGCCGGTCTTGCCGTTGTTGAAGTTGATGACCGCACCGGAACCGTCGGGGGTAACGATGTAGCCTTCCTCGTCAACATAGCCTGCACCAAGATCCTGGAAGAGGTTGATGTTTACGACAGAACGCGACGCCTCCTTGATATTCGTGGGATCGTTGATCTCTGTTTCAAAGATTTCGTCGACTGCGACGGAAACATCAAAGTGATCGTCGGTCACGGTAACGTAGTAAGGGATAGTGATACCTTCGTTGGAGAAAGTAACGGTTGCCTTGAAGCCGTTTTCCGTCTTTTCGATGCTGAGGTCACCCGACTGTGCGGCACGCAGCGTCGAGCTGGGAGCTTCCGTATCCGTTACCTTTACGGCGTCGATGACCATGGACGACTTCAGCTCGGACTTCTTGGTTCCGCTCTTTACGTTGGGGTCATAGTCGGAATTGAACGGATTGCTCCATGTGTATTTGCCGTCCTTAAGATTCTGCACCGCAAACACACCCGTCTGCTCGTTTACCAGCAGAACAAGGCTGTCCGTGCGCGCATACTCTGTCATTTCGGCGAGAGCCTCTTCCTCGGTTATGGAAGTAACTTCTTCCTCCTCGGAAGCGTCCGCGTCTGCGTCTGCCTCGGTATCGGCTTCCGCTTCGTCGCCTGTATCCGCTGTGTCGGAAACAGGTGCTTCTGCAGTATCCGTAACCTCGGCGGATTCAGACCACGCACTCTGGCTTGCCGAGAGCACCATTGCTGCGCAAAGCACTCCGACAAGTATTTTCTTGCGTAATTTGAGCATTTTCACACCACCATTTTCAATATTCAAAGCCTGTATTTGGCATAAGCATTACGAATTGAGTTTCTTCATTTCTTTCTTCAGCTGAGCCTTTTCGAAAGCTGTGTAAGCTGCAATAACGATAGCAACGACCGCTACGATAACGCCGATGAATATAAGTATAAGCGTTGTGGGTTCGAGGTTGGAGAATCTGTAAAGCAGCTCCGTGTAGATGGAGTATACGAAAAGGTAAACCTGCTGGAAGAGAGATATGAGAAGAACCAGCAGAATGATGATGACCACCATTGCCAGCAGCGTAATGAACATGAACAGGATCGTCTTGGGTATCGAATACTGGTGAACCGTCCTCATGCCCGAGATCAGCAGCATCGCCGACCACACTATCGCAACGTAGCTTACGAAGGTGATGAAGGCACCTTCGCTCCTTACGAGGCAGTTGGAAAGGATAATGTTGATTACCTTACCGATGATGTAGGGAACGAGCGCATACGCTGAGTTTACGCAGATGTTTTTCATCGTGCCCTCGCCGTCGAACAGAGTACACAGCGACCAGTTTCCGATTACCCATGTAAAGAAGAGTACGATGGACTGGATAACGATGGGGACGATGTTGAAGATCTTAACATAGTTGTTGTTGAAGGGGAAGCCCGTCATCAGCTGGTCGCAGACACTGACGATAAAGAACAGCGCTACGATCACCATTGCGACCTTCATGTTGTAGGCTTTTTTCCATCTTAAGTCTTCAAAGCCTTCAAAGGGGTGCCGCATGATGTAGAATGGCCATTTCCATGCGGGCATATCAAGGTCAAATCTCATGGCTTACTCCTCCTTTTTCTGCTGCGCTCTCAGAAGTGCGTCTGCCGCAGCACGTTTCTTGGCCCTCTTCTTGCCGCGCACGGACGAGAGAACGTAAATTCCCGCCAGAAGAACCAGGATGATAACGGCAAAGAGCGTGAAGTTATCTCTGATGAAGTCCATTCTCCAGCCCTTGAACGCATCGCTGTATCCGGTCTTGGAGTTGTGGTAGAAATACTTCATCGCCTGTTCGTAGTTACCTTCGTTGAGGTAAGCGTTGCCAAGACCGATGTAAGCCAGCCAGTAATTGGAGTCACGTCGGAGAACTTCGTTCCACGGCTCGCGTGCTTCCTCGTACTTGCCCTTGTTGAAGAGGCTGATTGCATTGTGCACGATGGCGCCGAATTCAGTCTGACCGAATACGGTGATGGTGCACTTACGTCCGTCGAGGACATATACGTTGGTGCCGACGCTCTCTACGGAGTTGACGGTGGTGAAGGTACCCTTCTGTGAGCCGATGCCGCCAAAGATGAACAGCAGGTTGCACTCGTCATCATACTGGAAAACACGTCCTGTTTTCAGGTCGAGCAGGTTGATGACGCCGTTGTCGCCGATATCAACGTCGGTGATCTGCGAAGAGTAAGTCTGACCGCGGTAATACTTGGTCAGCGGATCGCCGAAGTCATAGTCGGAATAACCGAGATTGGTAAAGATGTTCGTACCCGCAGAGTTGAGCTTTTTCAGAACGTCTGTGTTAGCGCTCTTAGACTCTGTTACGGTGTAAACGAAGTTGTCGTCGTCGATATCAAAGTTTGTGATCTCGACAGGAACATTTCTCTTCATTCTCTTGATCTGGTCGCGGGTGAAGATCAGCTTCCAGAACGCGTTGAGGACAACCTCGCCGGTCTGTTCAACACGGTTCGCACCGTAGTATCCGCTGAACTCGCCTTCCTTGGAGAATACCACCGCGCCCTTGGTGATGGACTTGATGCAGACATAAACGTTCTTGGCTGCGTCTACCAGCACCTTTGAGGGGTAGAATGTTGTTGTGGAATCATAAACATTGGACTCGGGACGGGTGTATACTGTGATAACCTTGCCGTAGCCGTTGCCGTCGCTGTCCTTCTCGGACGTGAATGCAACAACTCTTTCGTTTTCGTTATCCGCAACGTACACGATGTCGTCCTCGTCAACGAAAACGCCTGTCGGACCCTTGAAGTAAATGTTTGTTTCCTTTGCGTAGCGTGCTGCGTCAAGTTCGCCTGCCTGGAGGTCGGCGTCCTTGCCGTCGAGCCAGCTCCTTACACCGGAGAAATCGAGGTATTCAATGGTGTTGACAAGGTTGAAGTCCTTATCGGTAATAACGATCCTGCCCTTCTGATTGTTGGGATCGATGGAACCTACATAATTTGTGTCGGCGACATAAAGCTCATCCTTATCTGAGAAGAACATATCGGACGGCTGAGAAAGGGCGCCGCAGCCTATATCAAGACCGGAAACTACTTTCTCGACAACGTAGCCATTCTGGGAGGGAACCGGATCGCCCCACCAGTCGTAGTTATATCCCGAATAAGGCTCATCGGCATAAGCAACGCTTGTGGCTAACATTGCCGCCGCCATGATCGCGGAAGCTGCGCGCACTGCGATGCGTTTAATAGATGGCACTGAAATCATCCTTTCGTATATTTTGTATCGTTTGCTTAGTCCTTAAGACCGGAGTGAGCCATTGTTTCTACGACATTGCTCTGGAGAATCAGGAACAGTATCATAGGAGGAAGCATCAGAATTACGACTGTCGCAGAGGACACACCGGTTCTTGCTATACCTGCCGCTGCGATCTGCTGCATAACGATAGGAATAGGCTTGAGCTGCTCACTATAAACGAAGAGATAACCTGTAATCTGCCATGCGCCCTGGAATGCGAATATCATCAGGGTGAGCCATGCGGGCTTTACATTCGGCATAACTATCTGCCAGCAAATTCTCATATGGCTTGCGCCGTCGAGCTTTGCGGCCTCGATCATGCTCTCGGGTATCTGACCCATGAACTGACGCATAAGGAACAGTCCCATAGGTGTCGCGATATACGGAAGGGTTATCGCCCAGTAGGTATCGATCATGCCAAGCTTCGCCATAACGATGTACTGCACGATGTATGTAACGGACGATGTAAACAGCAGCGCGATCTCAATGATCTTGTTCATCGCCTTGATACCGGGCGCCTTTACCTTTGCAAGTACATACGCTGCGGAGGACGAGAACACGAGCTGTGCAAGAGTAACTACGATGGAAACGAACAGCGAGTTGAAAACGTATCTCGAGAAGGGAACGTCAAGGCTGCCCGCAACCTTCAGCATATCTTCAAAGTTCTGCGAAGTGGGATTCTGAACATACAGTTTCGGAGGGAACACGAAGAGTTCCTCGACAGGCTTAATAGACTGTATAACCGAGAAATAAATGGGGAACAGCATGAACAGACCAACGAGCAGCAGCAGAATGAATATCGCTATGTCGCCGCCGCGGGAGCCGCCCCACTTTTTTCTTTTCTTAATCAAACGCATTATCCTGTCCTCCTTATGTATCCAGAATTCCGCTCATTGCCTTGCGGATAACGTTGTTAACGATCAGCATGACAACGAAGAGGAAGAAGCAGATCGCGCAGGCATAGCCCATCTCGTATCTGATAGAACCATAGTCGAATGCGTGGGTCATGATGGTGTGCGCTGCGTAGTCCGTAGACGGGAACGCGGTCAGGAAACGGCCAATGTCGCCCGCTGTGAAGGACGCTGTGATCTGCATGACAGCTGCGAACAGCAGCTGCGGACCCATGGAGGGAACGGTGATGTAGATCAGTTCCTGGAATCTGTTCTTGATACCTTCGATCGCGCCCGCCTCGTAGCCGGACTTGTCGATGCCCTGAAGACCTGCTCTGAGGGCGAGGAAGCCTGCGCCGAGTGACATCCACATCTGTACGATGATAACGCACATGAGGATGTATCTGGAGTCGGTCAGCCACTGCTGAGCGCCCTTGATGATGCCAAGGTTCATAAGAACGGAGTTAAGGAAGCCGTAGGTATCGCCGGAGAAGATGAGCTGCCAGGTCGCGTAGATGTTACCCGCGAGGGTCGGCGCGTAGAAGATGTATGTAAATACAGTCTTCAGCGGGCCCGGCATCTCATTGATGAGCCATGCGAGCAGGAAGCAGAGAATGTAGCTCACAGGACCGGTGATGATCGCGAAAACGAGCGTGTTCTGAATAGCAATCAGGAAAACGTCATCCGCGAGGAATAACTGATAGAAGTTACTGAGTCCCGTCCACTGGGGGAACTGGACCATGTTGAAGTTCGTGAAGCCGATAGGAAGCGAGATGATGACCGGTATTCCCGTAAAGATCACGAACAGAATGAAGAACGGAAGGGCGAGCACGTACGCGCTGCCGTTCTTTTTCATCTCACGCATGGTATATCTGAACTTATTGTCTTCGATATACTGCGATTTTTCTTTACCGAACAAGCTGATTCCTCCTAATTAATATAGTACCGCGCATGGGGTTAGCTTTCGCTGTAATAGCCAAGATCCTTCAGCTTTCTTACGATCTCCTCGTTGATATCTCTGTTGTAGGAGCTGAGCTGGTATCTCGGGTTCTTCTGATTGTTAACAACGGCTCTGAACGCATTGTATACGTTTCTTGTAACCGCGTAGGAAGCGGGGATGATCGGAACTTCGCGCAGGTTGTTCATCTGATCGATGATCTTGTTGTACTCTGCCGTGGACCAGTTGAGCTGCGAAAGCGCCTCAACGTTCGCGGTATCGTAACGACCCATCGGGCCCATGATAGCCTCGATCGTCTTACCGTATTCAACCTGTATGTCCGTGGTGGTGAACCACTTGATGAAATCCCAAGCCGCGGAGATATCCGAGCAGGTATTGAAGATAACTGCGCCGGAGGAACCGGAGTTGGAGGTGTAGTCGAGGACAGTGTTGCCGCTGTCATCGGTTCTGATAGTGCCGGGAACGTGCTTGAAGTCCCACAGACCCTTGATCTCGGGAGCAGCTACGTTCAGCTGGCTGTAGAATGTTGCGTAGTTCTGGATAAGGATGGGCATTTCACCTGTTCTGAAACGAGTGAACGCATCGTATGTCTGGTCGAAGTCGTAAACGGTGTAGAACTTTGTCCAGTTGGTGAACGCTTCAACAGCAGACTCGGTTTCGAATGTTGTCGAGGTGTACTGACCGCTAGCCTGATCCAAGTTGTAAAGCGACTGACCTGTCTGGAGCATCATCAGAACGAATGTGTTGCCCGCGTCAAATACCTGAGAGGAAATGTTTGAAGGAAGGATAAGACCAACTTCGAGGTACTTTCTCTGGAGGTCGGGGAGCATATTTATAAGCTCTGTCCAGCTGTCAGGAGCGGAAAGTCCGAGCTCCTCAAGAACGTCCGTACGATAGAACATCATCGGGAAGTTCTCTGTCAGCGGGATACCGTAAACACCGCCGTTGAATTCATACAGCGTTGTAACGTCGGGAGTAAATCTCTTGACCACTTCGTCGTAGTCGGGGAAATCCCTCATGTTAACGAGCAGGCCTCTCGACGCGCAGACAACAGGGAAGTCACCGCCGATAAACAGTGCAACCTCTGGTCCCTTGCCCGCAAGCGTCGCCTCAAGAACCGCACCCTGAACCAGTCGTACAGAGATCTGTGTGCTGTGGTCGGGGTTGTACTCGGAAGCAACGAGCTCGTTTACAACTGTCGCCTGGTCACGTCCGAGGGATACCCAAACGTTAAGGGACTTTGTTGTTGTTTCGGAAATGGAGGTGTAGTCCTCAAAGAAAGAGCCGATGAAGGACTGGAAGCCGAACGCGAGCTGGCTGAAGAAGTGATTGGTCGCGTCCTTGTAGTTGTCGTGAACCGACTTTACCTCGATGTAGTCAAGCTCGAGGGGCTGGTCACGGTAGTCACGCATCCATGCGGAAACCGCGGAGATCTGATCCTTGATGGAGGAGATCATCTGCGGGATATCGTCGGGATCCTTGACCGCCATCTGAAGGATGACTGCCATCGTCTGGAGAGTGGACGCTTCGGAGCCCTGACCTGTGAGCTGCTCGATACCTGCCTTCTCGGTGTAGAGAGATTCGATGGTGCTCTTGAATACATCAATAAGTTCGGGTATCTGCTCATCAAGGAAGTAGTCGTTGTACTCATCAGGGCTGGGGCCTGTGATCATGAGTATACGTCTGTAGTAGTAGTTAAGGTTGAAGATAACATCGTCGAGTCGCTGCATAACCGCACCGATGTCACCGGGAACCGCCTCAAGTGCGATGGTGTTCGTGCCTGCCTCAAGGTAAACGTACATATCCTCGCCGTTGGCGTCGGTCAGATGAACGGACTGCCAGTCGGGGCTGTACTTGATCTTTATGTCGTTAAGCTCTTCGCAGGGAACAACGCCGTTGATGTATACGCGTCTGTTGGAGAAGAAGCCGCGCATCGTGCTCTGGCGTGCCTTGAAGTTGATGTTGTAGTAGCCCGCTGCGGGTACGTCAACTTCCCATACGATGGTCTGTGTCGCCTGATCCCATGTAGACTCGCCGATGGTGTTGTATCGCTTGTTTACGGGGTGGGACGGGCTGACGGTGTAATCCGTTCTGTCGTATGTGGGGTAAAGCGTGGAGCTTGTTGTGTACTTAGGAGTTTCCGCCTCGATCAGAATCGCCTGATTGTTGGGCAGCGCGGGAGTATTCTCGATCTGCTCCTGTGTGGGCTTGATGCTGTCGTAGGTGGGCAGAGCCTCGGAGTTGAAGAATCTGATGTTCTTCATGTAGATGTTGGTCTTTACGCCTGTAACAGAAAGCTCATGTTCACCTTCGGAAAGGTAGAAGTAATAGGGCGTATTGATAAGGCCATCCTTATCCTTGATGGGATAAGTTACCCAGCAGTCGTACTCGACCTGAGGAGGACGCTTCTGATTCTTCTTCAGTGCGTCGTACTCGATGACCGTTTCGTTTTTCCAGTAGCGGTCAAGCTCGATAAGCTTGGTTTCGTCGAAGGGGTACTCGCCGTCGATCTTGAGCTCGACCTCAACGGTGGTGTTCTTGCCGGCAACGGGATAATAGAACATTTCCATGTTGTACAGACCCGCTGTCTTTACGTTGAATTTCCATGTAAGGGTGCCTTCGCTGTCGAGCCATGCTACGCAGTCCTTCTCGCCCTCGAAATCAACGATCTCTGTCTGTGCGCCGTCCGCCGCGTAGTCCGTGATATCGAATGTCACGTCCTCCATGGGCATCTCGGCATTGTCGTACTTTGCTATGTAATTTTTGTACGAATTCTTGCTGTCGGATACTAAGTTTACATTGGCTGTATCTGAGCTTGCGGACGTATCAGCCGCTGTTTCCGCGGAAACAACGCTGCCTGCGCCCTGGATCTGAAACATTGTTGCAGCAACTACTGCCGACATCACCAGCGATGATATTCTTTTCAGACCCGTGATTTGCTTGTTCGCCACAGTATAATCCACCTTTCCTAAGTAACTGTTTTGCAGCTCCGCCTTAGCGGTAAATCGGGTTTCTCCCTCCCCGATGACTTACTGTTTTAGTTTCGAGGATAAATGCTTATCTTGTCCTCCTCAAGCTCGACGCGAACCTTGTCGCCGCCCTTGAGTCCAAGTTCCTCGAGATATTCCTTTGGAATTTGCAGTCGGCCCGCCCTGTCGAGTACCGAAACTTCCTCGTGAGCGCTTTCCTCCTGCTGTTCCTCCGTCAACTCGCCAAAGGAGCGGATCGGGGAGGTTCTTCGAAGCATCTCGGTGGAGGTTTTTCCATCGCGGATGGCAACCACTCTGTCGATCTGCTTTGAAAGCTTTGTATCATGCGTTACTATTATAATGGTAACGCCCATGACCCTGTTCAGTTCGCGGAACACGTCGAGAATAAGGTTTGAAGTCGCCGTATCGACGGAGCCTGTCGGCTCGTCCGCCAGCAGAAGCTTGGGATTGTTTGAAAGGGCGATTGCGATAGCAACTCGCTGCTGCTCGCCGCCCGACATCTGATCAAGCCTGCTGTTTTTCCTGTGCGAAAGTCCCACCATATCCAGCAGCTCGTTGGCCCTCTGCGAGCGGCCGTCATACCCCGAAAGGAGCATCGGCATTTCGACGTTCTGCTGTGCGGTGAGGTACGGTATAAGGTTTCGCGCATTGTTCTGCCATACGAACCCGACCGTTTTCCGCTTGTATTCTATAAGATCCTTTTCGTTGAACTTCAGCATATCCTTGCCGTCGATGAAAAGGCTCCCCGCGGAGGGTTTATCAAGGCCGCCGAGCATATTCAGAAGCGTTGACTTGCCGCTTCCGCTCGCACCGACGATGCCCATCAGCTCGCCGCGTTCCACCGTGAGATCAAGCCCCTGAAGAGCCATGACCTCAACATCTGATGATTTGTAGATCTTTACGAGGTTATCCGCCTGTACCATCACGTTTTCGGGCGGAGCCAGCATGACGCGCTTAGGCATCGGCATCCTCCTTTATCACGTTTTCGGTGACATCGCTTATCACCCCATCCTCCAGCGTGTACACGATGTCCGCGCACTCCATCATGGAGGTATCGTGCGTTGTCATGACAATCGTGAGATCGTTTTGCTTTACAAGGTCGCGGAACAGCTTCATGACCGCAAATCCGGTCGGGCTGTCAAGCTCGGCTGTCGGCTCGTCCGCGAAGATTATCTTCGGAGATATCGCGACTGCCCTTGCTATCGCAACGCGCTGCTGCTCGCCGCCGGACATTTCACCGGGGCGGTGGTGCATACGCTTTTCCAGTCCAACCTGAACCAAACTCTGCTTTGCCCGCTCTACCCTTTCCTTGTACGGAAGCTTTGTCATACGCAGCGCAAACTCAACGTTTTCGAATGCTGTCATCGTCGATATCAGCGCGACGGACTGAAAAACAAACGCCATGTCGTAGCGCCTCAGCTTATCCCTTGCTGGCTCGCCAAGCTTTGTGATATCGTTTTCTCCATCAAGGAAAAAGACCTCGCCGGAGGTCGGTTTATCAAGTGCGCCCAGGATATTTATCAGCGTGGTCTTGCCGGAACCCGATCTTCCGCGCAGGATCGAAAGCTTGTGCGGTTTTATCTCAAGGTTGATCCCCTTGAGGGCATGGACCGTACTGCCGTCGCCGATTTGAAAATCCTTGCAGACGTTTCTTGCTTCAATTATGTTTTCCATAGCTACCTCTGTGTCATACGGAAGCCTGTGCAAAAGGCTTTGCAATTTACACAAACCCATAACACCGCTATCATATACTACGATATAATTATAACAAATTTACACGTCGATGTCAATAAGATTTAGTCTTTTTAGTCATTATAGATAAAAAGGTATTTTATAGCCTTTTTTGCTCGAAATTTAATCTTCATAATTGTTTTTTCTGTATTTTGTGCCGTTTTTGTTTGCTTCGTTTTTTCTATACTATATATAGTATTCATTCTATTTAAGTAACTGACATTTTATACTTAAATAAAGGGTAATAACGCCGCGTAAACTTTTTTGGTCATTTTAAACAAACTTTTTCATGCATTTTTATATATTTAATCAACACCACAAATTGTTCCCCTGTGCGACTAACTTTCCTGCCCTGCTTTATATTATCGTCGTGATAGTAAAAGTATTCCTCGCACAAAAAAACCGCCCCGACGAGCGGGGCGGTCGCTTATTCAGCTATTTGCGCGAAGATCGCAATTCAGCGTGAGCCGAAATTACTTTCTCTTCTTAGCAACTACTACTGCAGCACCAGCCAGAACAGCAGGAACTACTGCCAGAGCTACACCTGCAGGAGGATTGGGCTCGTCAGTGTTGTCAGTGTTGTCATCGGAAGTGTCGTCAGAAGCATCGTCGCTGTCATCCAGACCATCATCAGATGTGTCATCGGGATCCTGTGTGTCATCGGAATCGATGTCAGAGTTGTCCTCGTCGCCAGCTACAACAGTTGTGGAAACAACGTCAGCAGCTACGCCGGTCTCGAAGCCTGCATCAGCAGTCAGGGAAACAGTAACTTCCTCATCAGCAGCAGCGTTAACATCGAATACGAGTGTCAGCAGAACTGTGTCATCAGCGGGAGCCTCAGTGCCAGCCCATGCAAAGTGCATTGTGTCAGCATTGAATGCGGGCAGACCCTTATCGGTTGTAGTAGCGTCAACCAGTGTCAGGTTCTCGGAAGCGTTAACAACGAACTGAGTAGCAACGTCGGTGAAGCCGTTAGCAACAACTTCAACAACAAGCTGCTCACCCTCAACAGCTGTGTCAGAAACAACGGGGGTGATTGCAGCGGAAGCAGCTACAGCTGTCAGGGACAGAACTGCAGAAGCAACGCCGAGAGATAAAATCTTCTTCATATTATTTTCCTCCATATTTTTTTGTATTTAATGGTCCCAGTATGCGGGGCTTGCGCCCCGCGGGACAATTAAAGAACAGGGATTAATTAGGCTTTAAGATTAGCCTGCAACGATGTCAGCCAGGATCTTAGCAGCATCAAGTGCGTTTACAGAACCATCAGCGTTTACGTCGCCAACCTTAGCGTCGATAACAGTGCCATCAACAACAGCCTTCAGGATAGCAGCAGCATCCAGAGCGTTTACAGCACCGTTGCCGTCAACGTCGCCGAGAACAACTGTAACTTCGGTCTGAGTCTTTACAGCAGCCAGCAGAGCTTCGTAAGCAGCCTTTACGTCCTTCTCATCCTGTGTTGCGCCGCTGTTGGTGTACAGACGGTTGTAGTCAACCAGGTTACGCTCGTCGTCGAAGATGTAGTTGTCTTCGTTGGAGAAGTTAGCAGCGTTTGTGAACTTCAGTGCGAGGTCGTTCAGAGCCTTTGTCAGGTCATCTGTAGCCTTCAGCTCGCCAGCGTCGATCATGTCGGAAACTTCAGCGATCTTGTTGTAGATCTCGCCGTAGCTGTACTTGTAGTCGCCCAGCTGATTGTTCAGAGCATCATAAGCGCCCTTCAGAGTGTTGTAAACCTGAGTAGAGGTCTGACCGTCAACCTCAGCGCCGTCCTTGTAGGACTTATCCTTGTTTGCAGCAGCAACCCAAGCCTGTGCAGCCTGACGTGCGTCAACAAGAGCGTCGTGGTTAGCTGCGAATACAGCAGCATCACCGGTTGTATCAGCGAGGTCGTAAGCGTTGCTGATCAGTGTAACAACGTCAGCCTTCTTGTATGTTGCATCAGCAGCGGGGAACAGATCCTCGAGAGCGTACTTGAGGTATCTGTAAACCAGTGTCCACTCAGCAGAGGACTTACCGGTAGCCTTTGTGATGGAAGCTGTATCATCAATTGCCTTGATGAGGGAGCCGTCCTTAGCATCAGCGTCGCCGTTGATGTAAGCTTCAGCAATCTTCAGAGCCTCAGCCAGTGTTGCGTCTGTTACATCGCCAGCAGTAACGGTGATTTCCTTAAGGATATCAGCGTTCTTCTTTACAGTGTAATTAACACCGGAAACCGTTACAGTCTTGGACTCCTTGGTCTCGTTCTTCATTGCAGCGCCTGTGATCTTGCCGCTGCCGTTAACGGTGATCCAGCTTGCGCTGGGAGCCTTGCCGTTGATTGCTGTGTAAACATCCTCAGCTGTTGTCTTCTTGTAAGCAGCAACGAGCTGGTTGTGGTATGTCTTAAGCAGGGTCTTAACTGAAGTCTCAGTACCTCTTGTTACGTTGTCAACTGCCCAGTTGTTGTACAGAAGAACTGCGTCCTGAGCTGCCTTGTAAGCTGCAACGATTGTGGGGTTAGTGGTCTTGGTTGTGCCTTCGAGCTTGGTCAGTTCATCATACTGTGTGTTGATAAAAGAGTCAACGGTGTAACCAGTTTCAACCTTGATCAGAGCCTCGGACCAGCCGCCCATGTCAACCTTGGAGTCGCCGTTCTTGATGAGGTCGAACAGGTCGCCGTATGTATCATAAGCAGCCTCGTGACCACCATTGCTTACTACCCAGTAGTTGCCGTTGAAGTCGCTCAGCCAGCCAGCCTTGAATGTACCTCTTCTCCAGCTCTCGTAGTTGTCTTCCTTACCGATAAGGGTCTCGTAGCTCTTCAGAGCAGATCTGAACTGAGCCTTTGTTACAGAAGCAAGAGCGTGCAGGTTCTTCTTAGCAGCATCCAGAGCCTCGTAAGCGTCTGTGATCATGCTGGAATCGCCGGAAGTTACATAGTCCTGAGCGGTCTCGTAAGCAGCAGCGAAGTTGGAGAAGTTCTGATCGTCATCTCTGTCATCTTCGTAGATAGCATCATCATTTTCCATGGTGTTGTCTGTCTCGTAGATCTTCTTGCAGGAAGTGATCAAGGTCTTCAGCTGGTCAGCGGTGTAGATGGTCAGACCGTCTACAACGTTCTTCAGCATGGAGTAAGCAGCTGTGTAGTTATCAACTGTGGAACCAGCGTCAGCCAGTACGTTCTCAGCATATGCATAAGCATTGTTGAAGTTTGTCTGGGAAGTGGTGCCGTAGTCGTAGATGCCATCAGCCTTCAGAGTATCCAGGCTCTTTACATAAGCCTCGAGGTCAGCCTTAGTCTTAACGTTCTTTACGTCAGTAGTCTCATCTGCGCTGGCTACAACTGCAACGGAAGTCAGAGCCATTACAGATGCCATAGCAGAAGCAAGAATTCTTCTTCTTAACATAATAGTCCTCCTAAATTATTGTTTTTTATAACATCTCTGAGTTATCGGGCACTCGGATGTGATAAACGGATTTTTCGATCCGTTATGAGGGTAGTCACGAGAATGTTCAAAAAAGTTTCAGAAAATTTTATTTTCCGAACTTTTTTCTAGATTCCCGCTTGCAATACCGTAGTCACGGATCGTCGGGAAAAAGTTTCACCCGTTTCAAAAAATTTTTTCAAAGCGGGTGATTTCCCATAAAACCGCAGTGTTATGCGGTTTTTATCAAAGGATCATTATTGATCCGCGGAAATTACTTTCTCTTTCTGGACAGAGCAACTGCGCCTGCTGCAACAACTGCGATGCCTGCAACGGCTGCAACGCCCTCAACACCTGTGTCAGGGGAGGTCTTGTCGCCTGTTACAGCGGGAGCTGTTGTTGTTTCATCAGCTGCTGCATCGTCGGTTGCAGCGTCATCGGAAGCTGCATCGTCAGCATTTGCCGCTACATTGTATGTTACGTTGCCGTTTGCATCGTAAGCGAGGAGCAGGTTGCCGTCAGCGTCCTTGAGGTTCATGCCGAGAACTGTGATATCGGTCATACCGGAAGACCACTCCTGGAATGCGACCTGAACGAGGGAGTAATCATCAACAACGCAGTTCTTGTCATCAACGGGGCAGGTGATTGTGTACTGGAGGTCGCCGGTCTTTACAGCAACGCAAGCCTTTGTGTCGTCGATTGTTGCAAGGTCGAGATCCTCGTCAACTACGCCCCAGAACTCCTTGCCGTTCCAGTTGTGGGAAGCATCGGATGCGCTCTTGTTAGAGAGAACGATAGCGCCGCCTACTTCGCCTTCCCACCACTCGGGCTCAGCGGGAGTAAAGGTAACTTCGATAGAAGCGATCTTCTGGCAGTCGAAACCGTAGTCAACTACATCCTTCTCGCTTGCATCGAATGTGCCGTCGGAATAAACAACGGGCATCCAGGAGCCTGTACCGCTCTTGAATACGCCTGTCTGGTCAACAGTGGTAAGAGTTGCGCTTGCAGTAGCTGCGAGAACTGCTGCGCAAACTGCAGCTGCGGAAGCTGCGGAAAGAATCTTTGTGATCTTCATAATAATGATCCTCCAAATGTTATTTATTATAGTGTACCGTATTTCAGCCGTTTATGCAAACAGCAGGGATTACTTTCTCTTTCTGGAGATTACAACTGCGCCTGCTGCAACTGCTGCGAGGCCTGCAACTGCTGCGATACCCTCAACGCCGGTGTCGGGGGAAGTCTTGTCGCCTGTTACAACGGGAGCTGTTGTTGTAGTGTCGTCGGAAGCTGCGTCGTCGGAAGCTGCCGCGGAAGTGAGCAGGTTGCCGTCGCCGTCGAACTTAGCCATTGTGTTGCCGGACTTATCCTTGATCTCGAAGGAAACTACTTCGATCGTGGACATATCGGAGCCCCACTCCTGCAGAGCAAACTGTACATAGCCATCCTCAAGCGTAAGGCACTCGCCGTATACGCAGTTGGTGTCGTCAACAGGGCAGGTCAGCTCGTAGGTGTAGTCGCCAACCTTAACGGACTGGATGTCAGCAGCTGCATCGTGAGTATCAAGCTCGAGAGCCTCGTCAACAACGCCCCAGTAGCTCTTGGAAACCCAGTTGTGGTCAGCGGGAGTAGCGCTTGCAGGGCCGCAGGAAACTACAACAGCGCCGCCGGTCTGACCTTCGAACCACTCGGGCTCAGCAGCCTTGATGGTGAATACCAGGGAGCCTGTGTTAGCAAGGTCAAGGCCAAGGTCAACACCTTCAGCGGGGCAGAAGGGCTTGACCAGCCACATGCCTGTACCGGAGTTAAGGCCGTTAGCTGTGCTTGCGGAAGTAACCAGCTCTGCGCTTGCTGTGGAAGCGAAAGCAGCTGCTGCAACAGCAGAAATTGCTGCTACAGAAAGAATCTTTGCGAACTTCATGATAAAAATCCTCCTTGAAGTTTTTATATTCCTGCATAGACCTTGCAGGAAAAAATTGCCTTTGTAAAGACAGTTCTGCCGTAAAGACACAACTACCCTTGTATAACAATATAACATTTTTACATTGATTTCGTCAATGTGCAATTTGTATAAATCTTTTGTGTTTTTTTATTAAAATTAATCAAGCCTCGTATTTTACTTAATTTTGAAAAGCTCAAACGGCTCTGTTATGCGCGATATCGCAAGTTTAAGTAAAATAACTTACAATTTATTTCTGACAATTCCGAGTATTATTTATTCCGCCGCAGAGTATTTTTTCCTAAAGCAGAGTGTGCTGCGACATTTTTCGGATGATCTTTTTGATTATTATGCACAAAATGAATTTACCCCCTTGAAAAATTCATAATATAATGGTATAATATATCTGTCAAGCCTCTTTAGTTAAATGGATATAACAGCCCCCTCCTAAGGGGCAGTTGTAGGTTCGATTCCTACAAGGGGTGCCAGCGTTTTGCGCCGATGAGAATCGGCGCAAAACATCCGATTTTTGTTTTCCCGACAGCCGTCGGGAATTTTGCTTTTCTGCATGAAATTTTCCGTCCCCCTCAAAGACTTCCGCAAAAACACAAAAATCTCCTGCGCCTGCCTTGCATAAACGCCATCTCCCGCAAAACAATGCTCAATATGCTATTGAAATTACCGCTGCGGTATGATACAATAATAATCATCAAATATAATTTGCAAATAAGGTGGTAAAAATGACTATACAGGAAAAAATCCGGAACAGCAAAACTTACCTCGGCATAGAATTCGGCTCCACAAGAATAAAGGCGGTGCTCATCGACGACACCTTCGCACCCATCGCTTCGGGAAGCCACGACTGGCAGAACCGCTTCGAGAACGGCGTGTGGACATACTCTTCCGACGACATAACCGGCGGGCTTCAGCACTGCTACGCAAGCCTTGTTGAGGATATCGAAAAGAAATACGGCGTTGTGCCCACATCTTACGGCGCAATGGGAATTTCGGGTATGATGCACGGCTACATGGCCTTTGACAAGGACGATAATCTGCTGGTTCCTTTCAGAACATGGCGCAACACCATCACCGAGCAGGCGGCGGCGGAGCTTTCCGAACTGCTCGGCTTCAACATTCCCCAGCGCTGGAGCATTGCGCATCTCTATCAGGCGGTTCTCAACGGTGAGGAGCACACAAAGCACATCGCACATATAAACACCCTCGCAGGATATATCCACTGCCTGCTTACCGGCAAGCGCCATGTCGGCGTCGGCGAAGCTTCGGGCATATTCCCCATCGAAAACGGACAGTACAACCCCGAATACATCCGCAGGGTGGATGAACTGCTCGAAAGCAGGGGCTTCGGCGTAAAACTCCGCGATGTTCTTCCCGGGGTGCTCTCTGCGGGAGCTTCCGAGGCGCGGCTGACCGACGAGGGCGCAAAGCTTCTCGATCCCACCGGCAGACTCAAAGCAGGCATTATCCTCTGCCCTCCCGAGGGCGACGCGGGCACGGGCATGACCGCCACGAACAGCGTTCTTCCCCGCACCGGCAACGTATCCGCGGGAACATCCATCTTCGCAATGCTTGTGCTGGATAAGCCTCTCAGCGGCTGCTACCCCGAAATAGACGTTGTAACCACCCCCGACGGCGCTCCCGTCGCAATGGTGCACTGCAACAACTGCTCATCCGAACTTGACGCATGGGTTAAGGTATTCGGCGAGTTTGCAGAGCTCAGCGGCCATCCCATCGCAAAGCCCGAGCTTTACGATATGCTGTATTATGCCGCGCTGAAAGGCGACCCCGACTGCGGCGGCACGGTCGCGTACAATTTCCTTTCGGGAGAACCGGTCGTCGGCGCAGAAAACGGCCGTCCGATGTACTTCCGCACCCCGGACGGAAAGTTCAACCTTGCAAACCTGTTCCGCGCGGAAATATATTCCACGATGGCGGCGCTGAAGCTTGGCATGGATATCCTGTTTGAAAAGGAGCACGTTTCTGCGGACAAATTCACCGGGCACGGCGGACTTTTCAAGACAAAGGGCGTGGCACAGCAGTTCCTCGCGGACGGGCTCGGCACGGCGGTGTCCGTTATGAAAACCGCGGGCGAGGGCGGCGCATGGGGCATGGCTCTGCTGGCGGCATACTCGGTATGCGGCGGTAAAAAGTCCCTCCCCGAATTCCTTGAGAATGAAGTTTTCGCGGAGATGGAATGCTCCACCCTCAACCCCGAGGAAAACGGCGCGGCGGGCTTCGGAAAATTCATCGAGAATTACAAGCACGGCCTTGCGGCGGAATTTGCTGCGGCAAAGTGATTTTTCGAAAAATATTACACCCCCGAGCTTTTGCAGGCTCGGGGGTGTCAGCTTGTCGAAAAAGTTAAAACGGCAGAAAATTTGCAATAGACTGTGGGGGAAAACTCTTACGTTTTCTGGACAAACGTCCCGTTTGTCCACCCCGACCCACACCCCTTTAGCGCCTTTAAAGTCGTAAAACCGCACTGCGTGCGGAGTGGCGGGGAGATCTCCCCACTGGGGAGGTGTCAACGCAAGTTGACAGAGGGGCTGACCGACAGACCTCTGCCCCCACAACCCCCGCTTCCTTTTGTGTCAAAAGGAAGCGAAAACCAATACGCTACGCGAAAATTTATCTTTCCTAAGCTGTTGAGAAATGGCGTTGACGACGCAGATGTGCCTTTACCGACAGCCTAAAAGGCGGCATTTCTGCCGCCTTTAATAATATCAGGTCAACGATCAGCTGAGCGCAATGCCGGAAACATAGAACGCCGCCGCATGGTCAACGGAAACGGGAACTATCTTTATGGTATGCACGCCCTCGCCGAGGTCTGTCGCAACTTCCGCAAATTCAACGTAGCTGCCCCAGCCGCCGGAGAAATCGGAATCAATGGTAGCGCAGAGGTTATCGTCAACATAAACCTCCGCCTTGCCTGCGTTGGATGTAAGCTTTCCGTACAGCAGACCGACATTGCTGCATTCTGCTTCGAATACGATCGCGTCGTCCTCGGTGAACTGACCCTCGGTGGAGCGAGCCATCCATGCTTCGCTGAAATTGCCGAACAGTCCGGACTTTACCGCAAATCCGCCGAGGCTCTTGGGTGTGGTGTTCTCGGATGTGAGAACATAAGCGTCCTCATACTTTGTAACAGGATCTGCAACGTCAAAGCTGCTCTCTTCACCGGTGATGTTGTCTACGTTATCAATAACAGACCGGAGGTAATTTGTAATGAGGTCGGTCAGAACCTGATGGCCGGGGATATTGGGGTGGATGTTATCGTCGGAGATATCCGTCCACTGTATGTAGCCCTTGTCGATAACGTCAAGGATGGCGTTCCTGTAGGATATCATCGGGATATCGTACTTCTTTACGATCTCGCCGTGGTATTCCTGGAAGCTTGTGCCGTCCTGCTGAGTCATCGCAATGGTAACTATCGCGGGGGCGGACTCTGCCTTCCAGAGCTTTCTCAGCAGGCCCTCATATGCTTCCTTGTTGGTGAGGGTGCGCTCGGTGGTGTCGTTTACGGAGAAATCAATAAAAACCAGGTCGGGGTTATACGCGAGAACATCCCTGTCCGCACGGTGAACGCCGATATAGGAACCGGTCGCGCCGATACCCGCTCTTACATAATTTATCTTTGCGTCGGGGAACTGCTCTTCGAGCCAGTTTGTGGTGAGCCTTGCATAGCACTTGTCGTCACCCGCGGAGCTGCCCTGTGTGATGGAGCCGCCGAGGTATGCAACGGTGACTTCCTCGCCCGCCTGAAGCTTCTTTATCACCTTTGCAAGGCGAACCTGATTGCCGACATTGTAGCGGGAATTTGCGATCATTGTGGGCGTAAGCTCTCCGCCGAGGACATACGGAACTTCCTCTATCGCCTCATCGGAGGTTTCGCCGGAAGCCGCGTCGGACTCCGCAGTATCCTCGGATACCTCGGACTGCGCGTCGGAGGACGCCTCGGAGGAATTATCGGATACCGTGCTTGTATCGCTGCTTACATCGGATGTGCTTTCCGTGCCGCTCTTGCAGGCGGTCATAGAAAGGATAAGCGAGCACGCCAGTGCTGCCGCGAGAAATTTTTTCATGAGATTTACTCCTTGCTTAAATTAGTTCAAATTACTTAAAAGTTGTTAACCTTATCTTGCGCGATTAGTTAAATCCACTACTAAGTATAGCACCGCTTCATGTTTTTGTCAAGTGCTGAATTACACCCCGCAGGCGTTCTCCACTTCTTCCACCCACTTCTCGGGATAGCACGCAAGAAGCTCCTCGTGCCGCAGGTCGTGCTCA
This sequence comes from uncultured Oscillospiraceae bacterium, assembly GCA_934481445.1. Taxonomy (GTDB): domain Bacteria; phylum Bacillota; class Clostridia; order Oscillospirales; family Ruminococcaceae; genus CAG-115. Next base: position 33,932 of record CAKSPC010000007.1, on the reverse strand, counting down.
TGAATTACAGGCTCCGCAAAGTGCTGCAAATACCTCTCGCGATACTGCTCCCCCATTTTCAGCGCATAGAATATGTGTATCTTTCCATGCTTTGGCGCTATTTTGTCCGGCAGGAGCGTTACCATGTCCGAGCCGAACTGATTCGCAACGCTTTTCTTGGACACAAACGGCATTCCGTTTCCGTCCGGGCCTTTCATCAAGCCCATGAATTTCTTACCGTACTCGCCGTTTTTCTGTATGAACTGCTCCGCGCATTCCTCGAGCATGGTGGGGAATGTGGTGTTTTCCGTTTCGTCAAAGCCGTCGTAGGACACCACGCACACGCGGAATTTCTCCTGCAAAAGCGGTATCACCTCGCCGAAATTCGTCTTCCAGTAGCAGCAGGTTCCCGGAAGCAGCACTATCACAGGCTTGATTTTATCGCCGAATTCATAAACCTTCATTACTGTCCTCCTTGCATTAGCCAAAACTAACTTTATTGTATTTTTTCTGCGGCACGCAGATGTGCCGCAGGTTTGATATAAATTTACGATGAGAACGCATATTCCCGCAGGTCGGGAAGCTCATCAAGGGTAACGCATATTTCGCTGTTGAATGCGTCGTGCAGGCTCTGCCAGTCGGTGTGCCGCTCGGAAAGGGTTCCGTCGGAATTGATGATGTAATCGCCGCTTCCTATGGCGAACCAGAGCCACATTGCGTTGTCGCGCAGCATATAATCCGGGTCAGGCAGCTTGTCGCAGGCGGTTATCGCCAGCGCCTTTGTTTCGGTGTCGGATACCCTCGCCAGCGCCGAAAATCTCCCCGCAAAGGAAGCGGAGGAATTTTCAAAGAAGCTCTGCCCCACGATATCGCAGACCCTGTCGCCCGGGTAATATTCTGCGCTGCTGCCGTTCCAGACCCATATCAGATTTTTCAGCGAGTGGTAGGTGCACAGCCGCGCAAACATGAACTGCCACAGCTTTTTGAAGCTGTCCGCGTCGTTTCCCCACCAGTACAGCCCCGCGTCCGCCTCGGGCAGCGGCTGCCATATAACGGGTATATCCTCGTCCGCGAGAGTTTTGAGAAACTCCGCCGCCTTGTCGATGTCCGCCGCCATCGCCCTTAATCCCTCGGAAATATAGCCATTCTCCAGCAGGGTATCAAGCTCCTCGGCGCCCATAAGCGCGGTGCCCTCCGTATCCTGCCCCGAAAGCGCCGCCGCAAGGTCGAATGCCCCCGCATTCACCCCGCGCGAGCCCGTCGGCGAATACCAGTGCCATGTGCAGGAAACTATTCCGCCCTTTCCGCCCCAGTCCGCCGCAAGGCGAAGCTCCTCAGCCATGCGCTCCTTGTCATCCTCGCCGTCGAGGGTAAGCAGCGCTATCTCGCCGCAGCGCATTGCGGGGTATCTTACCGTTTCGGTATATATGGCTTCAAGCTCGGCGTTGGTGCCGGGGGTGACATTCTGCCCCGTTATAACGTTTTTGCCGTAGGAATTGGACAGGTACTTCATGGTGCCTATCGCCGCGACGGTGCTGTTGGAGCTTACGGGGGATTCCGCCGTGCGGTAGTATTCCCGCGGTACCTTATCCGAATTTTCGACTATAATATAATCCAGCGCCGCGCTGCCGCTTTCGCAGGTAAAATTCATTATCATCGGACCGTTCGCCATGTAAAGATTATCCACGGCGATGAGGGAATAATCCGTGCTTTCCGACGCGGGGACATAATACACCCCCGCGCGCTCGTTATGCATATTGAGCGAAACGACCGCCCCTCCGTAGGAATGCACCGCCAGCGCCACGCTGTAATGCTGCGCCGCGGGCACGTCCGCGATATGCGTCAATGTCATGCCCTCGTCCAGCACGATATACCCCGTGCCGTCAAATTCGCCGTCGGTGCGGATATTCGCATCGGTGACGCCGCCCTCGGCGTTAAGCTTCAGCTTTACGGTGGTTTCATCCTCGGGATACTCCTGCGGGGGGACCTCTTCATATTCTGCGTGGGTGGTCTGCTCCGCGTCGGATGTTTCGGGGGCTGCGCTTTCCTCGCGGCGGGGTTGGATATCCACGCAGCCGCTAAGCATTGCCGCCGCCGTTAACGCCGCAGCGTATCTCAGGATCTTTTTCATGGTTCCTCCGATCAGTTTCACTCTATCACGATAACATCGCCGTCGTGTATCTGCTCATCCAGCCTTGCTATCTTTCCGTTGAGGGTTATCACCGAGGCATGGGCAAGCAGCGACGTCGGGTCGTCCGAAAATGCCGCCGCAACATCAAGGAATATCGGCAGCGTGCCGTCCTCCCGCATAGGGAAAGGCGCGGGTATGCCGTTTATTGTTATATTCACCTCGGCGGGCGTTGCAGCAGTATTTTCGGCGGGAGCTTCCTCCGAAACACCCTGCGTGTTATCCTCCGTGATAACATCCCCCTCGGAAAGTGCGGTATCCTCCGCCGCTTTGTTTCCGTTGAGAAGCACCCCGCAGGTCACGCCGCCGATACCAGACAGTGCGCCGAGGGTGTCCGCCGAAACAAGCTCTATCGTATCGCCGTTTTCTATCTCGCGGTCGGATGTGACAGGCTTTCCGTTCACGCTTATATATAAGCCCGCTGTGCGCTCCTCCCCGAAAAGGGAAACGGAAAACGCGGAAAGGCTGTCCGTATCGAAATAATCCGAAAGATACGCTGCGGCATTCTCGCCGTCCTGCGCGATCTTTACGTTCACTTCGTCGCCCTTTCTTACGGTGCTGTTCAGCGCGGCGGGCTTTCCGTTCACGATTATCTCCGCAGGCACCGCTGATGTTCCACGCAGGGTCGTGCGGGCGCCGTTGAGGGTGAACGTAAGCGCCGTGCCCGATCTTCCCATAAGCTGTGCGGGCTTTATCCCGCTGAAATTAAGCAGCTCGAAAACCGTAAGTCTGTTGGTGTCCAGCGCGCGTATTTTTCTGCCGTTCAGCGTGATGGTGGTAAAGTCGTAGGATATTCCCCTGCCCGCTGTCAGCGCTATGCCAAGGGGCGTGGTATGCTCCGCGCCTATTTCCATGCCCTTGGGTATCTCCACCCCGCGCATAAGCTCGCGCCTGCCGGTGATGACCCTCGCTTCGTCCATGCCCAGTCCCTTTGCGACCAGCGACGGCAAGCCGTGCAGCCTGCTTCCGCCGCCGACAAGAAACACCGCCTGCGGCGCTTCTCCGTTGGCGCTGAGGATTTCCCTGCATATCACGTCGGAAAGCTGCTCTGCGGCGGGCTTTATCAGCTCAAGCACGCGCTCGGTGGTCACCGTGCAGTCGCGCAGGAGAATATCGGTGTAGTGTATCTCCTTTTCGGAGGAGGTCTTTATGCGCTCCGCCGTGGGGAAATCCACAAGAAGGCTACGCATGAGCTCTTCCGTTACCTCGTCCCCCGCGACCGTCGCCATTCCGTATGCGACAACGCTTCCCCCGCGGGACACCGCCACGTCGGACGTACCCGCTCCGATATCGCACAGCGCAACATTTATCAGCCTTAATTCCTGCGGCACAACGGCATTCATCGCCGCGATGGGCTCAAGAGTAAGCCCCGCGACATCAAGCCCGGCGATATCCACCGCGGCGCAGAGGCTCTCCACAACATAAGCTGGCAGGAAAGCGGCTATCATTTCCGTTTCAAGCAGGGAGCCGCGGTGCCCCTCGGGCTTCGCGGTTCTATACCCGTCCAGCGTGAGCGAAATAACACTGTGGCCGACGCAGTAGAAAGCAGATGTATCAAACTGCGCGGAAAACTGCTCCTCCGTTTTGCGGACGGCTTCCAGTTCAGCCGATTTGATATCGTCTGCGGTTATGGTCTTGGTCGGGTCGAGAGAATACTCCCACTTAGCCCGCATGGTTTTCAGAGCTCGGCCCGCCGCGGCAATGCAGACGTGCGACAGCTTTACCGACTGCCGCTTCTCCAGCGCCGCGCGGACGGTCTTTATTACCTCCGCAACAGCTTCGATGTCCTCAATCTGTCCGTCGGTCATGGAGCGCTTTTCGTGGGCGGCGGTTTCCATGTCAGTTATTTTATATCCGCTGTCCGTCTTTTCCGCGAGCACGCCCACAACCGTGCGGGTGCCGATATCCAGCGCAAATACGGTGCTGCCCTGGCGGCGTCTGGTATGGGTGGTGCGGGCAGGCTTCGCCGTTTTTCTGCCCTTTGCGGTGGACTTCTTCGCTGTCGTCTTTTTTTCCTTGCTGTCTTGTGCCATTCTGCCGCCTGCTTTCTGTCGTGTGGTGAATACGGGATTCCCGTCAGTCCTTTATTTTAAGCGCCTTGCGCAGCTCCTTTTCCTCTGAATTGAGCATTACTACCAGTATGATATCGCCGCTGCAAATCGTTGTCTGACCACGGGGAATGATGGTTTTTCCGCCGCGGTTTATGCAGGCAAGGTTGCAGTTTGGCGGGAGAGAAAGCTCATGCAGCGCCTTTCCCTCCAGCGGGTAGTTCTTCGGTACGGTTATTTCCATCAGCGAAGCTTCATCGGTGTTGAGGGTGATAAGCCGCTTCATCGCGCTGAGATCAACCTCGTGCTCGAGAAGCTGGATGATATTCTCCGTTGCGGATATTACGATATCAACGCCCAAAGCTTTCAGCGCGTCGGCATTCTTTGGGTTGTTGACCTTGGCAATGGTTTTCGGTACGCCGAAACGGCTTTTTGCGATCTGGCAGCAGACGAGGTTGCTCTCATCCTGCCCCATTACCGCGATAACGGCGTCCGCCTTATCCGCGCCGCAGGCTTCGAGAGCCTCCACGGTGGTGCCGTTTCCGCAGCTTACCTCCGCGTCGAGATTATTCGCGCAATACTGGCTCTGCTCCTTGCTGCGCTCGATGATGGTGATGGAATAGTCATGCTCAAGCAAGGTTTTCGCGAGATAAAACCCGACCTTGCCGCCGCCGACGATTATCGTTTTCATGATTTAAATTCCTCCGCGTTATGCTTTCTTCGCGAAAATGAGCCTGTCGCCCTCCGCAAGGGTGAGCGGCTGACCGTTGTAAAGGATAAGTCCCGCGCTGCTGCGAAGCACCCCGAAAAGCACCTCGCCGCTTTCATACTCGATATCCGCGGGGGTAACTCCGACGAGCTGCTCCGGGATATTCATGGTGGAAAAATGTACGGTATGGTTTTCAAAATTAAGCTCTGCGCCTGCGCCGTCGTCCTCCTCCAAAGCCGCGCACGCCGCCGAAACGGTAAGCTTTGTGGGGCATACTATGCGGATGCCGAGCTTTTCGAAAACCTCGCCCTTGCTGATGTCGGTTATTCTCGCGAATATTTTCGGCACGTTGAATATCTGCCGCGCAAGCTGCGAAACCATGATGTTCATGTCGTCCTCGTGGGTGACGGCGAACAGCGCGTCGCAGGTAGAAATGCCCGCGCGCCTCAGGACATCCTGATCGATGGGCACGCCGGTGGTAGTGAAACCCGCGAACTTCGCGGGGAGGGCGTCGAAGCTTTCCTCGTTCTTGTCGACGACGGAAACATCGTGTCCGCGCCCGTCGAGGGTAGCGGCGAGCGCCGCACCTACCATTCCACAGCCAATAATAAGTATGTTCATATCAAAAATTACCTCTATATAATTGCGCCGCCAAGGCGCGCGGGGATGATGTTCCCCCGAACGTCAGCGAGGGGGGCGGCAGCCCCGCTGATTGCTCGCAGAAGCGCTTTCGCCAAGCATAGGCACCGTCAAGGCGCCGCGGCGGCAGCGTTCCATCCGAACGGAGTGAGGATGGGCGATGGCGGCGCTCCAAGGCACATAATAAAATTACAGCTACGCTGTTGGTACAAACCTTTTAATAAAAATGTTGCCGCACTTTTGCGAGGGGAGCAACTTTGGTGGAGGGGAAAACTACGTTTTCCACCTCCCCCATAGTTTCTCCCCTCGCGCTCCCCTTTTCCTAACCCCTACCTCTTTCCTAAAGCGTAAACGCCCTTTGCATGGGATAGGTTTCTTTTCGCTTCGCGAGTTAAGCGTTAATTTTATGCGTTTGTTGCTTATTGACACACGTTTTCTCACATTTGAGAATCCGTCGTAAGATTTTATATGCTCTGACAGGCGCCTGCGCTTTGAGCGTCCAGTAAATCTTAATGTGCGGTCGCAACAAGCGAAAACGTTAATGTCCCACGAAGTCAGCAAGCGAAGCAATGCGATGCGTCGCGTTTTCCCATGAGCGCCTGTCCATCGCTGGTACATATAATGTTGCGACCACCTACAAGAGCCTACGCTAAGCATTACACATAAGTCGCGGAGCGAGATTATCATTTCAAAGTGTAAGGCGCGTAAACTTTAAGGAAAGAGGTAGGGGTTAGGGAGAGGGGAGCGCGAGGGGAGAACCATTGGGGGAGGTAGGAAACGTAGTTTCCTCCTCCACCAACGGTGCTCCACTCGCATTTGTGCGAAAAGAAATTTATTAAATCGTTTAAACCAACAACGCGGAGCGTATTTATTATATCCCCCAGCGGTGAGCAAAAACGAATTTGCAATTAAAAGCACCCTGGCGGGGCTGCCGCCCCTCCTCACAGTGCTCGGAGGGAACGCCATCCCCGCGCGCCTTGACGGCGCATTTTATTTCCCAACGCAAAAGCGTTTAAATACTTCCGCGATGACCTCCTCGCCGGCGGTCCTGCCGGAAAGCTCATACACCGCGTCCAGCGCCTGCGACAGCATTACTCCCGTAACATCGGGAGTGACCCCTGCCGCAACGCCGCTGTACGCCTCGTCAACGGCATTCGCCGCGCGGATAACGCACGCCCTCTGCCGCTCGTTCGCGATAAATCCCGCGTCCGCGGAAAGCTCGTCCAGCTTCAGCCGCGAATTTACCTCCGCCGCAATAGCTTCCGCCGCACCGCCCTGCCGCGCGCTGACGTATATCGGCTTGCCGAAGTGCCGCTCCGCTTCCGCCGCGTCGAAATTCTGCTCAAGATCGGTCTTGTTGATTATGCAGATGGTTTCCTTTCCGTCAAGCAGGCCGAACAGCCGCCTGTCCTCCTCGGATATCGGGCGGGAGCCGTCAAATACCGCCAGCACGATATCCGCGCCGCGAAGCTTTTTCAGCATTATTTCAACGCCGATCCTTTCAACGGGATCGTCCGTTTCGCGTATGCCCGCGCAGTCCGCAACGCGAAGCACCGCGCCGCCCAGATTTATCGTTTCCTCGACAACGTCGCGGGTCGTGCCCGCAATGTCGCTTACGATGCTGCGCTCCTCCCCGGAAAGGAGATTCATCAGCGTGGATTTGCCGACATTCGGCTTGCCGACTATCGCGCAGGATATTCCCTCGCGTATCAGCCGCCCCGTATCGTAGCCGTCCAGCAGCTCCTTAAATTCCCCGCGTATCGCACTCAGTTTCTCAAGAAGCCACTCGGGCGTGACCGTCGGGGTGTCGTCCTCGGGATAATCTATCCACGCGGATATCTGCGCGGATACTTCCATTATCTTGTCCGCGATGGATTCCGCGCGGCGGTACAGCGCGCCCTCGCGCTGACTGTTCGAGCAGGCAAGCAATTGCCCTCCCTGCGCCGAAATTATATCCGCGACAGCTTCCGCCTGCGTCAGCGACATTTTTCCGTTGAGCAGTGCGCGCTTCGTGAATTCACCCGCCGCCGCAGGCTCCGCACCCGCTTTAAGGCAGGCGGTCATCACCCTCCGCGTGACATAAATGCCCCCGTGGCAGGATATCTCCGCGACATCCTCACCCGTGTAACTGTGCGGCGCGCGGTAGACAAGCAGCACGCCGTCGTCCAGCCGCTCGCCGCCGTCGTATATTTTTCCGTAGGCGGCGCGGTAGCCCTCCATCTCCGAAACAGGCTTCCCCGAAACGGGCTTGAAAACCGCCGCCGCGACTTCCAGCGCCCTCTCTCCCGAAACACGAATAACGGATATTCCGCCCGCCGCCGCAGGGGTCGCTATGGCACATATCGTCGACAAAATATCACCTCGGTATCAATCGCTTATTTTTTCTTTCCGAAAAGCCGCGAGAAAAATCCCGCTTTCTTTTCTTCGGGAGCGGTATTCTCCCGCTCCTCGGGCGTTTCCGCCTTTGCGGGCTTGTCCTCGGGTGCTTCCTCCGCGTCGGAAAAAAGCCCCACCAGCACCGCCTTTTTCTTGAATTCCTCGCCGGTGTCGTTGAGGAGATAGGTGTACGTCCTCGTCGGCATGGACACCTTGTATTCTTCAAGGTCGGAGCACTCAAGCACGCCGCTCAGCTTCTCCGCCATTCTTTCGGGAATGCTCTCCGCCGCGCCGTCGTAATATTCCTCGCAGGCGATGTTGTATTCCTCCGCGGGGTTTCTGCCCGCTATCTGCGTGAGATGTATTCCCTCCCGCAGATACGCGGTGTAATCGAGGTAGTCGCTCCAGAATTCATTTAGCAGCGCCGCAAGAATGAGATTTTCTTTTCTCTGCAGCGCCTCTGCGCCGAATTTCTTCACCGCTTCGTTGTATTCCCCGGGGGCGTTGTCCCGCCACATCGTACTGTTGTAGCTTCCGTCCAGCAGGGATTTCCTCCGTCCGAATGTCATATCGCGGTGCTTCTCGCCTATCATGGTATATTTCAGCAGATTTACACGCTCGTCAAAGGTGTCGCCCTCGGAAATGCGCTGAACGCGCTCTGCTTCTTTGAGCAGGACTTTATCCTCTATCGCGCCGCCTACGTGCTCCGAGGGGTAATGCCGCCCCGAAACCAGCGATTTCAGATCGAACCGCGTCATCATATCATCGTCCAGCGCCGCGAAAAATCTGCTCTCGCCGACGTCGCCCTGCCGCCCAGCCCTGCCGCGGAGCTGCTTTGTAATGCGGGAGCTTTCCCGCATGGAAGTCGCCAGCACCAGCAGACCGCCCGCGGATGTTACAAAATCCTTGTCCGCGCCGCTTTCGCCGCCGAGCTTTATATCAACGCCGCGGCCCGCCATGTTGGTAGAAATAGTGACCGCGCCGCGCTCGCCCGCTTTCGCGATGACCGCCGCTTCCTCCGCGTCGTTTTTCGCGTTGAGTACCGCGCAGGAAATGCCCTTTTCCTTTAATTCCGCCGCGATGCTCTCGCTTTCCTCTATGCTCTCCGTGCCGACAAGCACGGGTCGCTCCGCCGCCGCGGCTTCGGTTATCGCGCCGATTATCGCGCGGCGCTTCTCCGCCGCGTCGTAGTACATCTCCAGCGGGTGGTCGATACGCGCGCAGGGCAGCCTTGTGGGGATAACATCCGTAGTGAGTCCGTATAGCTTTTCAAATTCCTCGCGGGACTGCTCCGCAGTGCCCGTCATGCCAGAAAGCTTCGGGTACAGCCTTATGAAAAACTGAAGCGCGATATTGCCCATAATGCGCCCGCGGGAGGTTATTTTCAGCCCGTGTTTGGCTTCAGCCGCCGCCTGCAGGTCCCCGGGGAAAACACGACCCTTTGCCGCGCGTCCGGTAAACTCGTCCACAAGGACGATAGCGCCGTCCTTTACGATATAATCCTTATCCTCCTTGAGCACGCTCCGCGCCTTTATGCAGGCGCATATCTTCGCGAGAAGCCCCGCGCTGTCCGCGCCGTAGATATCAACGCCGAAAATTTCCTCCGCCTTGTCCGCGCCGCTGTCGGTGAGATACACGTTGCGGCTCTCCTCGTCCACGCCGAAATCATCTTCGGTGAAATTTTCAACTTTTTCGTATACCTCCGCGGTGGAATCGTCCTCGGAAACCTCCATATCGCCTGCAATTACAAGCGGTATCCTCGCCTCGTCGATGAGGATACTGTCCGCCTCGTCGACTATCGCGAAATCAAGCTTCTCCGGGAATACCATCTTGTCCGTTTCGAAGCACACGAAATCCCTCAGGTAGTCAAATCCCGCTTCCTTGGCGGTCATATATACCACCTGCCGCGAATACAGCTCCGCGCGCTCCTCACGGGGAGTTTTCTCGGTTATGCAGCCGACGGAAACGTTCATTTCATCGTAGACGGGCTTCATCCAGCCGCAGTCGCGCTGCGCAAGATAATCATTGAAGGTCAGCACATGAACGCTGCCGCCCTCAATCGCCCGCGCGCACGCCGCAAACACAGCGCAGAGCGTCTTGCCCTCTCCGGTCTGCATCTGCACCATTTTCCCCTCATAAAGGGAAAGCGCGCAGGAAAGCTGCTCGTCAAACGGCGTCATGCCGAGCTTATTCTTAAACGCACGGAAAACCCGCGCGAATATTTCCGCAGTGGAATTTCCGCCGCATTCCCCGCTTTCCGCAAGGCTCTTTATTTTCAGAATTTCCGTTTTCTTATCCAATTTGACCTCCGAAAAGCGCGAAAGCGCGCTGATATTCCCGCCAAAGCCTGCGGGGGATCATTTGTTCAGCCTGCCCTGCACTGCTTTATTCTCCATATCATGCTGCGAAGCTCGGGACCGCGGCATTCAAGCCACTTCATAACTGTACGGGTGGTCTGGCCGTTTGCAGCCATTTCTTCAAGGCGGTCAAAGCTGACCCATTTTGCCGCGCACACCTCCGCCGCCTGCAAATGCAGCTCCGCAAGCCGGACGTCCTTGTTGACCATATAGAAATCCCGCAGCATACTGTCCGTGGTCATCGACCACACAAGCTTTATCTCATCCGGAAAGGCGCGGATGCCGGTTTCCTCGAACAGCTCCCTCGCCGCCGCCTCGCGGCTGGTTTCCCCCGCAACGGCACAGCCGCCGGAGCACTCCCATTTGCCGCCGCTGGTCTTTTCGGGAACGCGCTGGGTCAGCAAAATCTCTCCGTTGTTGTTCACCGTCATTATCTGCACGACGATGTGATATTCCCCGTGGGGAACGGGCGCGCCGCGCTGTATCTTTCGACCGAGCGGCCTCCTGTCGTATGTGTATAGGTCAAAAAACTCCATTCAGACCCTCGCTGTTCCCGAAAGGTTCTTCGCGATAAGCTCGCAGCGCTGCTTTACGCAGTCTGCGGAACGGAGCGGGTCTGAGGGTGTGTTGAAGGTGTAGTCCATCAGCTTCTCAATTGTTGTGGAAGCAACGTGGAGCCTTGTGTCGCTGGAGGCATAGTAGATATACACGTCGCCGTTTTCGCGGACTATCGCGCCGTTTGTAAAGGCAACGTTGGATACATCGCCGACGCGCTCGATCCCCTGCGGAGCGATGAACAGTCCCGACGGGCTTGCGATAAGCTTTGAGGGGTCATTGAGGTCGGTGGCGAATACATAGATGACATAACGCAGACCCGCAGCGGTGTTTCTTACGCCGTGGGCAATGTGTATCCAGCCCCTGGGGGTCTTTATCGGAACCGCACCCGCGCCGTTCTTAACTTCGGTGATGGTGTGGTAAATTCTCGGGGAAATCACCTTTTCTTCGGTGCAGAGGACGGGGTTTGTGATGTCCTCGCACAGCGCGAAGCAAACTCCTCCGCCGGAGCCTGTGGAAATGAAGTCATCCTGCGGACGGGTATAGAACGCATACTTTCCGTCAACGAATTCGGGGTGGAGGACTACGTTTCTCTGCTGCGGGGACTTGGAAATGAGGTTCGGCAGGCGCTCCCATGTAACAAGATCCTTTGTGCGGACAATGCCCGCCTGCGCATTCGCCGCAGAAAGGTCGTTGGAGGTCTTGTCCTTGCTTTCGGAGCAGAAAACGCCGTAGATCCATCCATCCTCGTGCTGTGTCAGGCGCATATCGTAAACATTTGTTTCCTCGGGGCAGGTATCGGGGAGGATAACGGGGTAATCGCGGAAGCGGAAGCCCTCGGTAGGCTTGTCGCTCTCTGCGACCGCGAAGAAGCTCTTTCTGTCTGCGCCCTCAACGCGGGCAACGAGGCAGTATTTTCCGTTCAGATAAACCGCGCCGCTGTTCATAACAGCGTTTACGCCGAGGCGCTCCATAAGGTTGGGGTTATCGTTGTAATTGAAATCGTAGCGCCATATCAGCGGAGCGTGCGCCGCGGTGAGAACAGGGTTTTCGTAGCGGTCGTACACGCCGTTATAGAAATCGGTCTTGGGATTGGGGCGGCGGATAAGCTCCTCCTGCTTTTTGATAAGCTCCGCGAGCCTTGCGTCAAATTCAGATTTTGTCAACATAATTATATGTTCCTTTCGTGTAAATGAATATACAATATTATTATAGCACACTTTCTGTTATATTTCAAGGTTGACAGCGGCATTTTTACGGAGTATAATAAAGCCATAACAAAACAAAGGCGGTAATCTTATGTACAAATTAGTTATATTTGACCTCGACGGCACCCTGCTGGACACGATAGGCGATCTTTCCGCGGCGGGAAACCACGCGCTCGAAAAGATGGGACTTCCCACGCACGAAGAAAATGAATACAAAATGTTCGTCGGCAACGGCATACCGAAGCTCATCGAGCGTATGCTTCCCGCCGGGCACACTGCGGAGGACGAAAAGACAGCCCGCGCCTATTTCGACGAATACTACTCCGCCCACAAAACGGACAAGACCCGCCCGTATGACGGTATGCCCGAGTTGGTAAGAGAACTCGGCGAACGCGGCATTATCTGCGTCTGCAACACCAACAAGGCGCATGAATTTTCCGCGGGGCTTATCAGGGGAGCCTACGGCGACGCCATCCACGAGGTCATTGGCGAGGGCATGGGATATCCCACAAAGCCCTCCCCCGACGCGGCGCTGGAATTCTGCCGCCGCCACTGCGGGGATAAAACGAAGGTGCTGTACGTCGGCGACAGCTCCGTTGATATGCAGACCGCCGCGAACGCGGGGATAGACGCCTGCGGCGTTCTGTGGGGATTCCGCAGCCGCGCGGAGCTGGAAAGCTGTAACCCCGCGCACATTGCAGCAAGCGTTGCGGAGCTGCGCGGAATTATCCTCGGGGAATAATATTCCCGAAAAAGCTGTGAGCAATTTAGTCAAAGTTTTTGCGCCGCAGTTGTGAAATCCACCAAAAATACGAGATATGCGGTTAAAATTTTGTGAAAAGTGGTGACAAAACGCAATTTCTGTGGTATAATCAAATCAAGAAAACGACCACGGAGGTGCATATATATGGCAAACAAGATAATCACCATCACAAGACAATACGGAAGCGGCGGCCGCGAAATAGGCCAGAAGCTTGCGGAAAAAATGGGAATAGAGTTCTACGACAACAAGCTGCTTGACATTGCCGCGGGCGACAGCGGTATCCACAAAAATCATTTCGAGGAAAACGACGAACGCCGCACCAACAGCTTCCTGTATCTGCTCTCCACGACCTACGGGCAGGGCGGAGTGCCGTTCGACGACACGCTGTTCTTCGCGCAGCTCAACGCGATACAGAAGATAGCTTCGGAGCACTCCTGCGTTATCATCGGCAGGTGCGCCGACTACGCCCTCAGGGACTTCAACAATGTTGCGAACATTTTCATCAGCGCGCCGTTTGAGGACAGAGTAAAGCGCGCCATCGAAGTATACAACATCGGCGAGAAGCACGCGGCGGATTATGTAAAGCGCATCGACAAACAGCGCACATCCTACTACAACTACTACACCGACAAGCGCTGGGGCAGCCCGCAGAATTATCAGCTCTGCCTTGACAGCTCGGCTCTCGGAATTGATGGGTCTATTGATATCATCTCGGATTTCCTTGACAGATATTTTAACAAGTAAATATGAGAACCGCCTTTTGGGGCGGTTCTTCAGCTTGTTGAAAAAATCAGTTTTGCCCGCGAAGCGGGCTTTTTAAATCCGTTTTTCGCCACGGGTCTCCCGGGGCGAAAAACACTTCTATCCGCACAAGTGTGCGGTTTGTCGGCATTGCCGACAAACCGTGCGCGCAGAGCGGATGTTTCGTCGGAAAAGTCCAAACGGGACTTTTCCGACGGTCTGGAGAACCGCCTTTTGTGGCGGTTCTTTTTTGCCCGCAAAAAAGGGACTGCAAAAAACGCAGTCCCTCATTATTTCTATCCCGAAAATTATTCCGCCATGGTTTCCTTAATATCAACGCTTGCGCTCTTCGCTCTCGCGAACAGGTCGTTGACCTTTTCGCCGTCGACCTCAGTCAGCAGCGAAACCACGATAACGCATACCGCAGCCAGCACAAATGCGGGAAGCAGCGAATAAATGCCTGTCCAGTTGAAGAACGCTTCCCATACGATAACGCCTGCGCCGCCTGCAATTACGCCTGCGACCGCTCCGCTCATCGTCATGCGCTTCCAGAAGAGAGAAAGCAGCATCGCGGGGCCGAATGCCGCGCCAAGTCCTGCCCATGCATATGAAACAAGCCCCATTACCGAGCTGGAGGGATCAAGTGCGATTATGTACGCGATCACCGCAACCGCAATAACAGTGCCGCGGCTGATCCACATAAGAGTTTTCTCGCTTGCATTCTTCTTGAAAAGCTTGAACATATCGTTGCTTACAGATGAGGCTGTTACAAGCAGCTGCGAGTCCGCCGTGCTCATGATAGCAGCAAGTATCGCCGCGAGGACTATACCCGCGATAATGCCGGGCAGAAGCTTTCCGCTGAGGAACATGAATATCTTCTCCGTATCGCCCAGCAGCGTGAATTCGGAAAGAAGCGCTTCGTTGCCCGCGGAATGAAGGAATATGTAACCGAAAATTCCGACAAGAACCGCCGCCGCAAGAGTGATGAACACCCAGATGGTTGCGATGATTCGGGATTTCTTGATAAGGTCGCTGCTCTTGATCGCCATAAAGCGAACGAGGATGTGAGGCATACCGAAGTAGCCAAGACCCCACGCAAGACCCGAAATTATTGTCGTCCATGCTATATCGCCGTTGACATTCTCAAACAGATTGAGATAATTTGTGATAACGGAACCATCCGCGTTGACAAACTGAACCGCGGAAGCATCCGGCGTACTGAAAATGCAGACCAGCGGAACAACGACCAGTGCCGCAAACATCAGCAGACCCTGAATAAGGTCGGTCCAGCATACGGCAAAAAATCCGCCGAGGAATGTGTAGGAGATGATGATAAGCGCGCCTATCGTCAGCGAAACAACATAGTCCGTGCCGAACAGATAGTTGAACAGCTTTGCGCCGCCGCTGAATGCGGACGCTGTATAAATCAGGAAGAACACAAAAATTATCGCCGCACAGGTGAAACGAATAACAGGGTTCTTTGTGAAAAATCTCTTCTGAAAATATTCGGGGATAGTAATTGCGTCGCCCGCCGCATAGGACATCTTGCGTAGTCTCGCCGCAAGTATCTTCCAGTTGAGATAGGTTCCGATGAAAAGACCGATGGCTATCCAGCTTTCGGTAAGTCCGCTTGCAAAGATTGCTCCGGGCAGACCCATCAGCAGCCATCCGCTCATATCAGACGCCTGCGCAGATATCGCCGTTGTCCAGCTTCCGAGCTGGCGGCCGCCTATAAAATAATCGCTCATGCTCTTGGATTTCTTATAGGAGAAAACTCCTATTCCGAGGATCACGAGAGCGTAAGCCACAAATGCGATAATTACAAATATATTTCCCATTTGTTTCCTCCTTGTTTATAATACTTTTTTATTTTAACATATTCGCACATTAAATTCAAGGGCTTTAGCAAAATTTATGACGGATTATCATATTAAAAATTCAAAAAACGCATATTAAGCCTGCCTGATGAAGCATATTTCCAGCAAAAAAGGGACTGCCGAAAGCAGTCCCTCATGAAATGCGTTATCAATATTACGAATAGCGCTTGTTGTAAAGGTAAGTGTCAACGTCCTTAACTGCAAATACGGGAATGATACCGAAGCAGCTTACAACCGACAGGATGAACAGCACGCCTGCGATGATGTAGTTGTAGCCGTGCAGACCGGGGTTTGCTGCGATAAAGCTGCTGCGTGCGCTGAATACTGTGAAGATCGTGGAGAAATTGCAGGAAGCAACGACCAGATACAGCGCCAGTGTTCCGAACTTTGTGAAGCCGTAGCCGCCGATCATCGCGCATGCAAGGAACAGCGTCATACCGCCGTATACTATGAAGTACATATAGTCCATAGCGCCCATTGTGAACGAGCTGTACTGAAGGTGATCCCATACAGTGATCGCAACGATGGTGAGCACAAAGCTGAGGATAACGGAGCCCGCGCTGATAAGAACTGAAATTGCAGGCTTCTTTTCGTCTGCACTGAACTTGAACGAAAACTTGCTCTTGACAATATTGAATGCGTAAACCGTGAGAACAGCGGAAGCAACAAGTGCCAGTGCCATGAATATTGTCTTTATCCACCAGGATGATGTCATGCCGTTCTGACCTACCCATGCGATGGCTTCCTCGTCGCCTGCGTTTGCAAGCTTCTTGGTGGGATTGTATGTCTTAACGACCCACAGGACCTTCTGAACTACTGCGAAGATGTTGGAGATAGCAGTCGCACCGCCGAATGCAAGGAAGAAGTAGTTAGCCCACTCCGCCTCGCGAACATACATGATAGCCGCGGTCAGTGCCACAGCCAGCAGGAGGATAAGAACGATGCCCTGTGTGATCGCCTGATCGTTCCAGCCGAGGTAGATGGACCAGTTGATACCGTATGCGCCCATGCCGAAGCCCTCGAAAACGACCGTCAGAAGCATAAGGCCGAACATTACGCCGCCCTTGATGCCGCGCTTCTTCATAGCGATTATCTGATCATTGGAGAAAATCATATCGTCCGCATACTCAACGGAGTTGATATATACGAAGTAAACGCAGGCTATGATGCAGAGAACAGCGTCTGCAACACCGAAGATCTTCATGGAATTTCTGATGTAAGCAAAGGGGATAAGCACGGGAACAAGGCCGATCACAGCCTTAGCGCCGAAAACAGCGGTAAGGTAGCTCTTCGCAAAAGCATAGCCCTTGTAGAAGAACAGGGACAGCAGAAGCGGAACGCCCGTGATAACGATGTAGATCAGCACGATATTGAGTATCGTTCCCGAAAGGGAAAGAATTACCTGGTTATCGGCGATCTCCTGCGCGGAAGCAAAGGTCTTTCCGAACAGCTTTACCATGTAGGTTATACCCTTCTCGTTCAGCTCCGCGTTGTTGTATATGGGGGAAATGAACAGCGGATTGATAACAAGAAAATAGGTAACGACTGCCTCGATGACGGAAAAAGCCGCAATAAAGATCGACAGGGTCTTATTGGTCAGGCCTTTCATCGGGGAATCGTTTACAGCCACAGCGTTTGACATAAAAAACTAATCCTCCTAAATAAACCGCGGGCACGCGGAGGGTCTCCCCCCTGCGCGGGCGGCGCATGATATTATACTTCGTATAAATTATAACACAACCGACGCTTATTTGCAAGCAAAAAGCACAAATTAACCTATGCGCTTTTGTACAAACTTTGTGAAAAATATTTGTGCAATTACGCTACTTGACAAATAACCACCAAAGCTTTTCATGGTTAAATCGGGTTAATTGTCTTAAAAAAGAGAGATTAGGTTATTTCTTCGTCTGCTGGGGCACGGGGGCGGCACCGGGCTTTGCGGGGGGCTGCTGACCGCTCGCCTGTACGTTTCCGGCGGCGTTTATGTTCTTGCGCAGCAGGCGCAGGTCGTTAAGGTCCCGCGCCATAAGCTCCTCAACGCGGGCGAGCATATTGTCCGCAAAGGCGTTCGTGGATGTGTGTATATCGTTCGCGCGGTTCTGTGCAACGCTTATCGCCTCGGTGGCGCGGCGGCGGGCTTCCTTCATGACGTCGCTCTCCTCGATAAGCTCGCTGCGGCGCTGCTCCGCCCTGCGGATGATGTCCTCGGCGTCTTTCTTGGCGTCGCTGATTATCTTGTTCTTGTCCGCAACGACCTTCTTAGCCTGCTGAATTTCCATGGGAAGCACCATGCGCATATCCGTAACGATGTTCGCAAGCTCATCCACGTCTACCATGCTTTTCTTCTTGAAAGGTATGCGGGTGGCATTGTGGATTATGTCCTCGAGCATTTCAATGTAATCGTCAATAGAGTAAGAATTTTCCATGATATTCATTTCCTTTCGGTATTATTGAACTGGTTTACTGCCGCGCGGCTTCTTTCCGCGGCGGCGCGCTTTGCGGCGAACTCCGCGCGGAGCTTACTGCTGACTTCCTCGTGGATCGTCGCGGGGACGTACTTCGAAAGATCCCCGCCGAACATTGCGACCTGCTTCACCATGCTGGAAGACAGGAACGTTGAATTAAGGCTTGCGGGGAGGAACACCGTTTCCGCCCGCGGGTTGAGATCCTTATTCGTATGCGCCATCTGGAATTCATACTCGAAATCCGATGTGGCGCGAAGCCCCTTTACGATGACGTCGATATCCTCGCGCTGCTTGAAATAATCCGCGAGAAGCCCGTCGTAGCTTGCGACCTCTACGTTTTCCATGCCCACGGTCGCCTTGCGCAGAAGCTCGCAGCGCTCGGGGATGGAGAAGCTGTAGGATTTCAGCGGGTTTATCAATACCACCACGATAAGCTTGTCAAACATTTTCGAAGCCCGCGTGATTATATCAAGATGACCGTTTGTAACAGGGTCGAAGCTGCCCGGGTAAATTGCTGTTTTCATGGGTAAGCTCCTTTCATTCCTCTTCCTCTGCGGAGGGGCGGCGGTAAATCGTCACCGCTGTTCTTCCGTGGCGGAGAATTTTCGCTATTTCAAACCCGCCGGTTTCTTTCGGGAGCACGCATTCCTTTTCGTGCTCACAGATTATCACGCCGTTTTCCGACATCTTTTCCGTCAGCAGCGGCAGCGCCTTCTGTATCAGGCGGTAATTGTACGGCGGGTCAAGCAATGCTATGTCGAACACCGCTCGGGTTGATTTCAGAAACGCCGAAAACGGCATATTCGATACCTTTGCCTGCGATTCAAGTTCCGTTGTCCTGAGGTTTTCGCGCACGGCTTTTATCGAAACCGCCGCCGCGTCCACAAAATAGCACTCCTTTGCGCCGCGGCTGAGCGCTTCTATGCCAAGCTGGCCGCTCCCCGCGAAAAGGTCGAGCACCGTTCTGCCCTCTATCTCAAACTGCACCGCGCTGAAGATAGCTTCCTTAATTCCGTCCGTGGTGGGGCGGACAACATCCGTGCCCTCCACCGTGACGAGCTTTCTTCCGCGCGCCTTTCCTGTTATGACTCTCATTTTATCTCCTTGTTATTTTTCTATGTATCTTATCTCCGTCCTGCGTTTTATCGTCACTGTGGAAACAGTACCGAAGCAGGAGAACGCTATCGCCGAAACGATAACCTTTCCTATAAAGCCCAGCAGCGTTACGCACACGAACATTATTCCTGTCATCAGAACCACGATATACACGTTCGCCGCCAGTATCACGGGGATATGCAGGAGCATTCCCCATGGTCCCGCGCTAATAATTCCCTCCGCGCAGACAAGCAGAAGCGAAAACAGCGTCAGCGCCATAAATATAAGGTTCAGCCACTGACCCGCTCCCATTTCCTGACCAAAGGGAAAATAGCTCGGCGGGTCGAAGCTCATGTTCATATCTGCCCCCTGCATAAACGCCGCGATTATAAGGTACAGCGACATCAGCAGCGACGGGAGAAATCTCAGTCCCGCACTGTATTCAAAGTGCAGCCCCACATTGCCATACAGAAACGACCCTGCGGGCGCGCGCCGCGTCAGCCTGTCGAAAGGCGGCAGCACAAGTATCCCGAACAAAGGAACAACAATTCCTCCCGCCAGCATGACAATCCCCCACGGCATGGTATTCCACGCCGAAACGAAAAACGCTATCAGCTTGCGGAACAGTTCGTCCGTCTTTTCGTGGTGCTCGGGTCGGCTGAAAAACGCCATCAGCGCAATGGTGCCGACCGCGCATATTATCAGTGTTATTATCAGGCCTGCCCTGCCCGATCTCTCTTCTTTCATACAATTACCTCAATGAGCTCTAGAAGCGCTCCTGTATAAAGCGGTACAATTCCTCCGCCTTTTCCTCGCCTATTTTCGCCGCCTGCCGAAGCTGCCCGGGGCTGGCTTCCTTCATCGCCTGCTTGGTTTTGAAGGTTTTGAGCAGGGCGCGCGCCTTTGCTTCGCCTATGCCCTTTACCTCGGTAAGCTCGAGGGTGTAGGTCTTTTGCTTGTGCCGTGCCCGCTGGAACGTGATGGAATAGCGGTGCACCTCGTCCTGTATATTTGTCAGCAGGTTGAACAGCGGCCTGTTGGCGCTTATGGATATCTCCCCGCCTGCCTTTGCAATGGCGCGGGTGCGGTGCTTGCTGTCCTTTACCAGACCAAAAAGCGGGACGTCTATTTTCATTTCGTCCAGCACCTCCGCCACAGCGGAAATATGTCCCCTGCCGCCGTCGAGAAGTATCAGGTCGGGGAGCGGCGTGAAGCTCTCGTCCCCGTCGAGATAGCGCTGCATACGGCGCCGCAGCACCTCCTGCATACAGGCGTAGTCGTTCTGCCCGACAACGGTTTTTATGCCGAATTTGCGGTATCCCGCCTTGAAAGGCCTGCCGTTGCGGTACACTATCATACCGCCGACCATGCCCGTTTCGCCGAAGTTGGATATATCGTAGCTTTCTATTATTTCGGGAATTTTCGGAAGCCCGAGAAGCTCTTTCAGATCCTCCAGCGCCTTTATTTCCTTGGCGGTCCTGCCGATTTTAAGCGCAAGGTACTCGCTTGCATTGTTCTGCGCAAGCGTTACCTGCGCCATGCCGTCGCCGCGGTGCGGAACGACAAATTTTACCGCGTGCCCTGCCTTTTCCCGCAGAAGCTGTGTTATCAGCTCCATATCCTCGAATTCCTCGTCGATGTATATTTCTTTCGGAATATCATCGCGGGAACTATAGTAACTCAGCAGGAAATCACGCCGCATGGCGGCTCCGTCGTACTCGTCGCCGATGAAGAAATTTTCCTTATCAATGAGCCTGCCGCCGCGGTATTTTACCACCGCAAAGCTTGCCATGCCGATATTCTGTGCGGCGCCCACGATGTCGTACTCCTGCTTGTAATCAAGGATTTTCTGCGCGTGCTGAAGCCTTGTTATGGCGGCAATTCTGTCGCGAAGCTTCGCGGCGCGCTCAAATTCGAGGTTTTCGGCGGCTTCCTCCATCTGCGCGGTCAGCTGCTCGACAGAGGTCTTGCTGCCGTTTCGCAGGTAAGCTATCGCTTCATCAACGATGGCGCGGTAATCCGCGGATGAAATATTCCCGCGGCAGACGCCCATGCATTTTTTGATGTGATGGTTAAGGCAGGGACGCTCCTTTCCGAACGACGACGGGAACCCTCTATGGCAGGTCGGCAGCATGAAGATGGTGTTTGCCTCCTCGACTGCCTGCCGCACGGTGTAGCCGCTGGTAAAAGGCCCGATGTAATCGGCGTTGGGGTCGTTGGTGTTGAGCGCGTAGGTTATGCGAGGGTACGGCTCACGGGATATTTTTATATAATTGTAGCCCTTGTCATCTTTTAATAGTATATTATACTTGGGCTGGTGCATTTTTATAAGGCTCGCTTCCAGCACCAGCGCGTCAAGCTCGGTGTGGGTGACGATGAAGTCGAAGTCGTATATCGTGTCGACAAGCTTCAATGTCTTTGCGGTATGCTGCGGGTTTGAATGAAAATAGGTCGTAACGCGGTTTTTGAGCGCCTTAGCCTTGCCGACATATATTATAAGACCCGTCTTGTCTTTCATGAGGTAGACGCCCGGCTCCGGCGGGAGCCGATTTGCCTTTTCTCTCAAAAACGGAAGTCGTTCGTTCACGATATCACCTCGATACTATAAAGTGTCTTTATGCGCCGTCAAGGCGCGCGGCGCCGGCGATCCATCCGAGCCATCGGCGAGGATGGGCGATGGCGGCGCCATGGGGCATTTTAATTACAAATTTGTTTTGCTCCCGCGAGGAGTGGGAATGGCGGCTCGTGCCGCAAGGCACGGGGGTTAAATTACAGCTACGCTGTTGGTACAAACTTTTTAATAAATTTCTTTTCGCACTTCTGCGAGGGGAGCAACTTTGGTGGAGGGGAAAACTACGTTTTCCACCTCCCCCATAGTTTCTCCCCTCGCGCTCCCCTTTTCCTAACCCCTACCTCTTTCCTGAAGCGTAAACGCCCTTTGCATGGGATAGGCTTCTTTTCGCTTCGCGAGTTACACGTTGTTTTTTTGTGTTTGTTGCTTTTTGACACACGCAGTCGCACAATTGAGAATCCGCCGTAAGATTTTAATTGCTCTGACAAGCGCCTGCGCTGTGAGCGCCCCGTAAATCTTAGTGTGCGGTCGCAACAAGCGAAAACGTTAATGCCCCACGAAGTCAGCGAGCGAAGCAATGCGATGCTGCGCGCTCTCCCATGAGTGCCTTTCCATCGAGTGTACATATAATGTTGCGTCCACCTACCGGAGCCTACGCCAAGCATTACAATGAAGTCGCGGAGCGAGATAAACACTAAATAATAAGCCACGAAAACCTTTAAGGAAAGAGGTGGGGGTTAGGGAGAGGGGAGCGCGAGGGGAGAACCATTGGGGGAGGCAGGAAACGTAGTTTCCTCCTCCACCAACGGTGCTCCACTCGCATTTGTGCGAAAAGAAATTTATTAAATCGTTTAAACCAACTACGCGGAGCGTATTAATTATATCCCCAGCGGTGAGCGTAAACAAATTTGCAATTAAAAAGCCCTCTCCCTTTTGCATAATGATACATAATATATTGTATCAGATTTTATCGGAAAAAACAAGGGATTTTTTATAAAATCGGTTGAAAAAACGCGGAGGTTGTGTTAAAATATGTAGTGGCTTGTAAATAAACATAGAAATCAGGGTAAAAGGGAATATAATGGTGCAGACAAAAAATGCTTCGCTCTCTTATAAGGAGGGCTTCAGGGACGGACTTCCGATAGCGCTCGGATACCTCTCGGTGTCGTTCACTTTCGGCATCACCGCCGTGAGCATGGGGCTTTCCCCGCTCACCGCAATACTTATCTCAATGACAAACCTCACATCTGCAGGTCAGGTCGCGGGCATAGGTATCATCGCCGCGGGCGGCGGGTACATAGAAATGGCGCTGGCACAGCTTATAATAAATATGCGCTATGCGCTGATGAGCCTTTCGCTGTCGCAGAAGCTTGAACAGAAATACTCCATCCGCGACAGAATAATCACCGCTTTCGGAATAACCGACGAAGTTTTCGCGGTGGCTGCGGGAAAAGGCCGCGATATTTCCGCACGGTATATGTACGGGCTGATAACGCTGCCGTATATCTTCTGGGCGGCGGGAACTGCTTTCGGCGCAATACTCGGCGGCATCCTTCCCGATTTCATCAAATCCGCCCTCGGAATAGCAATCTACGGAATGTTCATCGCGATTGTCATTCCCCCCGCAAAAAAGAGCCGCGGTGTGCTCGGCGTTGCGGTGGTCGCCGCCGTGCTGAGCTGCATTCTGTACTATGTGCCGGTATTCAGCTTCATCTCTTCGGGCATTTCAATAATAATCTGCACGATTATTGCCGCCGCCCTCGGTGCGCTGCTCTTCCCGCAGGATATAAAGGAGGACAGCGAAAATGAATGATATTCGGTACCTGTGCATAAGCGTCGCAGTCATGGCGCTGGTAACATACCTTATAAGAATGCTGCCCCTCGCGGCGTTCAGAAAGAAAATAACCTCGAAGTTCCTGATGAACTTTCTGTTTTACGTTCCCTACGCAGTTCTCAGCGCAATGACCATCCCCGCGATATTCTACAGCAGCGGCTCGATCTTGAGCGCTATAGCGGGATGTATCGTCGCGGTGGTGCTGGCGTTCTTTGAGAAAGGTCTGCTCACCGTTGCGGTATGCGCCTGCGGCGGAGTTTTTGTTACGGAAATGATCATGCGCCTTGCGGGTGCAATGTGATTTTAAGGAGTATTTTATGAAACTGATGTTCGGTTCGGATATCCACGGCTCGGCGCTGTGGTGCGAGAAACTTATCGGGGCATACCGCCGCGAGGGCGCAGAGCGGCTCTGTCTGCTCGGGGATATTCTCTACCACGGCCCCCGAAACGACCTGCCCGAGGGTCACGCCCCGAAAAAGGTCATCGCAATGCTCAACGAAATCAAGGACGAGCTTATCTGCGTGCGCGGAAACTGCGACACGGAAGTCGATCAGATGGTGCTGGAATTCCCCGTGCTGTCGGACAGCGCGGTGATATTTGTCGACGGGCATACGTTTTTCCTCTCCCATGGGCACCACTTCAACCCCGATAAGCTCCCGCCGCTGAAAAAAGGCGACGTTCTTATAAACGGACACACCCATGTCCCCAAAGCAGTGATCGTCGACGGCGTCCACTGCCTTAACGACGGCTCCGCAGCGCTCCCGAAAGAAAATTCCCCGCACAGCTATATGACTTACGAGGACGGAGTTTTCGAGATAAAGGATATGGACGGCGGCGTTTTTCTGCGGCATGAAATAAAATGAAACCCAAAAAAGCATACGGCGGCAAACATTTCTCTTGACAAACAGCCTGCGTTGTGATATTATTAAAAAGTAAACAATCTAACTTGCCCTTATAAACCTATGACGCGGAAGTAAAAATGTCCGTGCGCCCACAGAGAGCGGTTGTCGCTGAGAATGCCGCGGAACGCAGTTCATTACAATGGTCCGCTGAGGGCGCGGTCAAAGGCGCTTTGCGCCGAGTATTCCGTGACGTCGTGCGGGCGTTAACCGCAGGGACATACAACGTGTCCGAAAGCGATAAGGTGGCACAACGGTCAGACATCTGCTCCGTCCTTATAGCAGCGCACTGCGCGTGCTTAGGGGCGGTTTTTTGTTTCAATATCTTGAAAGGAAACATATATCATGGAAGCAAAAAAGAAAATTTTCAGCGGCATTCAGCCCACCAACACCCCGCACCTCGGAAACTATCTCGGCGCGATGGTAAACTGGGTAAAACTGCAGGATGAATACGACTGCACATACAGCATCGTAGACCTCCACTCCATCACCGTAAGGCAGGACCCCGTAAAGCTGCGCAATCAGATCAAGGAAAGCTATGCGCTGCTTATCGCGATGGGACTTGACCCCGAAAAATCCACCCTCTTCGTGCAGGGTCACAACCCCAACCATGCGGAGCTTTCGTGGATACTCTCCTGCTACACGCAGTTCGGCGAGCTTTCCCGCATGACCCAGTTCAAGGATAAGTCCGCAAAGCACCCAGACAACATCAACGCGGGTCTGTTCACCTACCCCGTACTCATGGCGGCGGATATCCTGCTGTATCAGGCGGACCTCGTGCCCGTCGGCGTAGACCAGTCCCAGCACCTCGAACTTGCGCGCAACATCGTTCAGCGCTTCAACGGCATATACGGCGATGTATTCACCATGCCCGAGGGCTATATCACCAAGACCACCGCAAAGGTAATGTCGCTTCAGGAGCCCACAAAGAAGATGTCCAAGTCCGACGAGAACCCCAACGCCTCCGTATGGATACTTGACGACAAGGACACCGTTATCCGCAAGTTCAAGCGCGCCATTACCGACAGCGAAGCCGAAGTATGCGCTCGCGAGGGCAAGGATGGCATCATTAACCTTATGTCCATCTACTCCGCCGTTACCGGCAAGACCTTTGAGGAGATAGAGAGCGAGTTTGCCGGCAAGGGCTACGGCGACTTCAAGCTTGCCGTCGGCGAGGCAACAGCGGATATGCTCGCGCCCATGCAGGCAGAGTTCAAGCGTATCTTTGCGGACAAGGGATATCTCGAAAACTGCATGAAGCAGGGCGCGGAAAAGGCGTTCAGGGCTTCCAGAAAAACACTCACAAAGGTTCAGAAGAAGGTCGGATTTGTCACTTTCTGATGAGCAGCATCGCCGCGTTTGTTTAAAATCGAGAAAAACAGCATGAATAACGCGCGGAGTGTTGTGATATGTAACAAAAATGCGTCCGTGGGACAAATTGTGCTTGCATTTTGGCGTGTTTTCTGTTACAATATTATTTGTTACTGAATAAATCAATATCCTATTATAGAGAGGTAGGTGCTCAGAATGGCTAAATGTGAAATCTGCGGCAAGAGCGTAACTTTCGGAATCAAGGTTTCTCACTCTCACAGACGCAGCAACAGAACCTATAAGCCGAACGTAAAGAAGGTAAAGGCTATCGTGAACGGAACTCCCTGCAGAGTTAATGCCTGCACACGCTGCCTGCGCTCCGGTCTTGTACAGAGAGCGGTTTGATTTTAATTTCGGATAAATTAGGATCTCAGAATTTGATCCCCCTTCAGACGAAGGGGGATTTTTCTGTGCTATATTGCTCTTTACAATGGGTCGAAAAAGTGATATAATACATTCGTAAACTATATTTTTACGAAAAGGAAGTTTTTTTATGTATAAACAGTTTTCCGACCGCGTCGCTTCCCTCCAGCCGTCGGCGATACGCGAGATATTAAAATTCACCTCCGACCCGACCGTTATCAGCTTCGCGGCTGGCAACCCCGCCCCCGAGGCGTTCCCCACGGACGTTATCGCAAAGCTCTCCGCCGACATATTCGCCGAGGAGCCGATAAACGCCCTCCAGTATTCCGTTACCGAGGGCTACGCGCCGCTGCGCCGGCGCCTTGAAAAGGACCTCCGCAAAGACGGACTGTTCCGCGACGGAGATATGCTCGTTATCACTTCCGGCGCGCAGCAGGCCATCGAAACAACAGCTAAGATACTCTGCAACGAGGGCGATGTGATCCTCTGCGAGGATCCCTCCTTCGTCGGTTCGCTGAACGCATTCAGAAGCTACGGCGTAAGGCTCGTCGGCGTTCCCATGGACGACGACGGCATTGTTCCCGAGCTGCTCGAAAAGGCGCTCATCGACAACCCCACCGCAAAATTCATCTACACCATCCCCAACTTCCAGAACCCTACCGGCAGAACCACTACCCTTGAGCGCCGCCGCATGATGCTGGATATCGCCAGGAAATACGGCGTGTATATCCTTGAGGATAATCCCTACGGTGCGCTTCGCTTCGCGGGGGAGGATGTAACGTCCATAAAGCAGCTCGACACCGACAGTCATGTACTGTATGCGGGTACTTTCTCGAAAACCCTCGCCCCCGGACTGCGCGTGGGGTATCTTCTCGGCAGCGAGGAGATAGTCAAAAAGGCGGTGGTAGGCCTGCAGACCAGCACGGTACATACCAACATCTGGGCGCAGATGCTCACCTACCGCTTCCTCGAAACCGTTGATTTCGACAAGCACCTTGAGCGCCTCCGCGGAATTTACCGCGCAAAATGCTCCCGTATGCTGGACGGGCTGAAAAAAGGTCTGCCCGGGTGCGTTAAGCTCACCGAGCCGCAGGGCGGCCTGTTCATCTGGGCGACCCTCCCCGACAGCGCAGACATGAACGCATTCTGCAGGGCGGCAGTGCAAAACAAGGTCGCGGTAGTGCCCGGAAACGCATTCTGCGCCGACGAAAGCGCAGTTTCGCATTCGTTCAGATTAAATTACTCCACCCCCACGGACGAGCAGATAGACAAGGGCGTAGAAATTCTCTGCAACGTAGCAAAGGATTTCCTGAAATAACACCGAAAGCGGAGGCATTTGCTTCCGCTTTTTTATTTTAAAAGTTACGTATCGCACTATAAATGAGTGCCGTTCCATCGAGTGTACATATAATGTTGCGACCACCTACCAGAGCCTACGCCAAGAATTACAATAAAGTCGCGAAGCGAGATAAACTTTTCAAAGTATAAGGCGCGTAACCCTTAGAGGAAAGAGGTGGGGGTTAGGAAAAGGGGAGCGCGAGGGGAGAAACTATGGGGGAGGTGGAAAACGTAGTTTTCCCCTCCACCAAAGTTGCTCCCCTCGCAATTGTGCGACATCATTTTTATTAAAAAGTTTGTACCAACAACGCGGAGCGTATTAATTATATTACCCATCGCGGAGAGCGAAAACCATTTGCAATTAAAAAGCACCATGGCGGTGCCGCCGCCCCTCTTCACTGGCGTTCAGATGGAACGCCGACACCGCGGCTCCTTGACGGCGCCAAATTGCGCCCCACAATTTCCCTCCCCGCATATTTGACAAATCCGTGGGAATGCGCTATAATAAATAAGATGTGCGCTTGTACAGAGCAAAAAAATAAAACGCTCTGTATAAAAATCACAAAAAAAATGAAACTTTTTTAGAATTTCCGCTGACTACAGTTCTGAAAGCGGGTTAAGCGAGGTGAGATCCGCGTGGGAGATTTTGACACTGACAGCTATTTTGACAGCGTTTATACCGAAACGTTCGATGCCGTTTCCCGTTTCGTCGTGAGCCATGCTTCGCGATTTCAGGACGCGGAGGACATTATACAGAACGTTTACACCCGCTTCTATAAAAGGATCTGCGCCAAGGGTCACAACGACATCGAAAGCGCCGAGGCCTTTCTCATAAACATCGCAAAGTTTGAATGCAGAAGCTTCCTCTCGGGTTTCATAAAGCGACGCGACAATGTTATGCATATGTCCGACTTCTCCGAGGAAGAATCCGCCGCGCTGGAGGCTGAGCTTTCCCGCGACCAGGCAAGCCTTGAGGACGTTCTTTCCGATAAGATACTCGCAAAACAAATTTTCGACGATATAATGAAGTCCGACGAAACTGTCGGAAAAATATTCTACCTGCATTTCGTGTGCGACATGAAGCTCGATGAAGTCGCTTCCCAGCTCGGTCTTAACGTTTCCACCGTAAAAACCAAGCTCTACCGCACGATCGAAAGACAGAAGAAAAAATTCGGCATCTGATCTATTAACAAAAATCTTTCAGGAAGGGAGGCAGGCTCTGTGAACAGGAATGATTTCTACAAACAGCTTATGAGCGAGTACTCGTTCAACGCGGAAGAGATCAGAAACAACGCAAAAAAAGGCAAGCAGACAGGCCGCAAGCTCTCCCCGATGTATATAGGCATGGCTGCGGCTGCCGCGGCTGTTACCGTTGCGGCGGGCACTGCGGTATTCTCCATCGCTGGCAGGAATACCGGCGTAAGCCTTGTTCAGGGCGACACCCTCGCGGCTTATTCTGACGCGCAGCGCGTCGAAAACGCCATGCGCGAAATTCAGCAGAACGAGGGCAGTTCCGAGCTCAGGGATATGCTCATCACGTTCACCGTGCCCTCTTCCCCCGAAACCGTAAGCAGCATCCTTACATCCCATATCAGCGGCACCGTTAATATCAAAATGCTCTGCTTCGCGGACGGCACAAGAGCGGTAGGCAGCGAGCAGGTCGGCGCCGCGTTTGAAAGCGGAAAAATGATCTCCGGCGCGGTTGTAAAATGCGAGGGCGCACTCATGGCTTCGCTGAACGGCGACCCCGATATCTACCTTGTTGAGATAGTAACCGACAGCGACGATATCGCCGTTGTTTCCCCCGTTAATGTAAACGGCACCGAAACCACCGTAACTCCCCCCGAAACCACCGCGCCCGACGACAACATATCAGTTGTCCCCTCCACCGACGTGGAAGATTCCTCCGACGGTATGGACGGCACCGAGGTCGCAACGGACGAAAGCGACGACCCAGAAAGCGAAGAGATCATCGACGAACCCACCGTCCCGGACAACAGCACCTCCGAGCCGGCAATACCCGACAACCCGGATAACAATTCCGGTGCAGCAGATGTTCCGGACGTACCCGTTACACCCGTTACACCCGTTACACCCGTTACACCCGTTGTCCCCTCGGATAATACCGAAAACATTGAGAAGCTTCCCGATGGAGTAACTCTCCCCGAAATTTCCGAGTCGCTAAACTTCAACACATTCATCGACGCAGAAAGCGCATTCTTCCTTACGGATGATATCTTCTACGTCAAGGATGCGAACGCGATATCCCTCTACCGCTTCAACGGAATCGACGACGCGATACTTATCGCGCAGGAGGAATGCGGCGAGGCTAAGAACTGCTACGTTGCAGAGAACGGGTCAAAGATGATAGTAAGCGGCGTTGCCGACGGCAAACGCAACAAGCTGTTCCTTGTGGACGCTGTGGGTGAATTCATAGTTGACCTCAATGCGGACGAGATCGTTATGGATGGTTCGCTCGCGGGCGTGGGCTTCAACGATGTCACAAATACCCTGTACCTTAATGTAAAGGACAGCGGAACATACTATGTATACTCCATGAAGCTTGAAAACAACAGCCTTGAGTACATCGGCTGTATATTTGAAAGCTCCGCAAAGACCTCTCTGATGGCTTCCAACGGCGATAATCTCTACCTCGCGGCGACGGATGGTTCGCTTACGCAGATATTCAGAATAAGCACCGACGGATCCGCAAAGGATGTCATCGCGACATATGAGAACAACCCCAAGTTCAACAGTAACCTTGCGTTCACACACGCGCTGGTTTCCCCCTCGGACAGCGCCGTTACAGGTTCTTCCGAGCTGTTTGACCCCGCGACCGAAAGCTTCGTAAGCCTTGGCAGCATACCCTCGGGCATTTCCTTCGGTGCGAGCAGGCACAGCTTCAATTCCGACGGAAGCCTTTACACCATCAGCGGCGGAAAACTCACCCCCGCGGCAGGCATTTCCGTAACATCCAAGATAGAATACCGCAAGAGCCTCAGTGCGCTTTACACCGCTACGGTTTCCTACGGCTGCGTTAAGATAACCCCCGCAACATACACCCCGGAGGTGATGAGCGGACAGGTAACGTTCAGCGACGTTACAGACAGCGCACCCGATGATATCCGCGCGGCGCTCGACGGTGCGATAGGCGTTAACAACATACTCGCACATGGCACGGCTTCTTCCGCGGGAATAACCACACCGGGCGTGCTGATAAAGTCCATTTCCGCCTACTACTCCGACAGCGCAGAGGCTGCTCTGCTGTATCAGTGCGGCATATCCGAATACGGCGCGCTGAACTACGGCAGCGGCGGTCTTACGGGCATCAACGTACCTGACACCGTGCTTGCGATAAGCGGCAGGAACGACACAAACGCGCAGGGCGTGCTCTATATAAGGGCGGGAACATTCTGCGGCAGAACAGCGTACACCACCCGCAATGTCGAGTTCGTAAAGGAGAACGGAAGCTGGAAGCTCAATACGGTTCTCTGACGGCAAACACTATGAGCCGTTCCGACTTCGGTCGGGGCGGCTTTTCTGCATATCCGGATAAATTTGCGGAAGGGCTCCGCAGTATATTTCCCAAAAATATTGATCGGAGAAATCATCATGACCGACTTACTGTCAAGAATGTTCATAAAAAATCACACCGACACAAGCAATCCCGCTGTGCGCTCCGCCTACGGCAAACTCACGGGATGGGTCAGCATCGTGTGCAACGTGCTGCTGTGCTCCGCGAAATTCATCGCGGGGATCATCACGGGGAGCGTTTCCATCACCGCCGACGCAGTGAACAACCTCTCCGACGCTTCATCGGGAATAATCAGCCTTTTCGGGTTCAAGCTTGCCGAAAAATCCGCCGACGAAGAGCACCCCTACGGCCACGCCCGCTACGAATACCTCGCGGGATTTATGGTCGCAATACTTATCCTGCTTATCGGCGCTGAATTGCTACGCAGCAGTATCGTTAAGGTGTTCTCCCCCGAGCACGTTGAATTCGGCATACTGCCCGCCGTGCTCCTTGCGGTTTCAATACCCGTGAAGCTCTGGATGATGCGGTTTAACACCAAAATAGGAAAGCGCATAGACTCCGAGGCGCTCCGCGCCGCCGCGGCAGACAGCCGCAACGACGTGATATCAACCACCGCCGTGCTGGCGGCTTCTGTCCTTTCCTATTTCTCCGACCTCGAGCTGGATGGAATTATGGGCGTTATCGTCGCGGTGTTCATTATAATAAGCGGTATCGGGCTTGTCCGCGACGCAATGAGCCTGCTCCTCGGAAAAGCCCCTGACCCTGACCTTGTGGAAAGCATCCACGCTAAAATACTTTCCTATGACAAGGTACTCGGCACGCACGACCTTATGATACACGACTACGGCCCCGGGCGCCGCTTTGCGAGCGTTCATGTTGAGGTGGACTCCGAAATGCCGCTCACAGAATGCCATGATGTCATCGACAAGATAGAGCGGGATTTCCTCGCGGACGGAATGAACATGATAGTCCACCCCGACCCCATCGTGACCGGCGACAGCGAAGTCGGGTGTATCCGCCGCGACCTCGGCGAGATAGTCCGCGGGATAGACGAGCGGATGTCCGTGCATGATGTGCGGCTTGTCCGCGGCGAGGACACAAAGGTCATCTTTGACTGCGTTGTGCCGCACGGGCTGGGAATATCCGAAAAGGAACTCAGGGCGGAGATATCCCGCTTCCTTGATGTAAAACACCCGAACTGCTCCTGCGTTATTTCGTTCGACAGCAGCTACGCGCCTATCCCAAAAACAAAGAGCGATTGACTTCCCAGACCCGATATGCTACAATAAATAAAAAAGCATGGAGGTGAGCGGGACGAGGTACTATTTTCACGCCGACACGGACAAATATCGCCGCAGACAGCGCAGCATAATGGCGGCGGTGATACTGCCGCTGGCGGCGGTGTGCGTATTCTGTGTGGTGAATGCGGTTCTGTGCCTGCGCACGGGCACGGACGCATGGCTGATAACGCTTCTGCTTTCGATAGTCGGCGGGTGCGTGCTGGCGGGGATGATATGCGGCTTCGTCTGCGCTTACTTTACGGAGAAACTCATTCGGCGGCACAGCAGGTATACGTTTTTTGATATCCTGCCTAGGGGGATGGTTTTCAGCCTTTATTCGGGGGAGTATCACTGGTTCGGGCGGAGGGTGATACAGCGGCGGCTTTATTATATTCCCTTTGAGGGGTACAAGGGTGCATTCCGCGACGGGAAGAAATTCCCCGACAGGATAAAATTCACGGGTGAGGTTCGGGAGTATCTGCTCGAAACCGAACGGCTGGGGTATCATGTGGACGAGAACGGGTATCTTCGGTTCGACAGCCCCGAGCTTGACGAACGCGGTTATAAAATCGCTGGCAGCGTGGAAATCCGCGGGCGCTTCGGAAGTACGAAGCAGATGGAAAAGTCAGCTGAGTATTATTACGAGCAGTTCAAGAATATCCCCGAGAAAAAGGCGTTCGATATCTCGGAGTACATCCCCGCGCAGAAAAAGCGGAAACCTACGACTTCAAATCCCGCGCTGGAGCTCCCCAGCTTCGACCGCAAATGGTGAGTTTGCGCCTTGAATGCGCGGCTTCGCCGCTGCCGGCGCAAACTCTCACATTTTCCATTTCGCGGTCGGAACGACCGCGATTTCGCTTCGCGAAACCATGAAAAATGCGGGTGTGGCTGCTGTACCGTAGGGTTGTTCTTAGCGTTTGCGCCCACTTTTTACGCGCAGCATATCGTCTTTGTGATACATACACGCAGTTAATGTGTCAATATTTCGTCTTTACGGCGCACAATACACGCGGTCGAGGGGGCGACCCCCTCGCGGGACAAGGGCAGCGCCCTTGTCGCCACCGCAGTGGCGAAATACTCCACGCCTATATAATCTAATGCAGTTAAGCCAAAAGCGGAAATGTTTATCCGACTTAAAAAGCGCTAAAGGGGGTTCAAGGGGGGAAAACAAGAGTTTTCCCCCCTTAGCGACATTGTAAGTTTCAAAAAACCTATCCTCCCAAACAGTCCGGTGGACTGTTTGGGAAAGGACTCGGTCGGACGTTAGGGTGCAGTGCCTAACTGCCGCGTATTTATTGGCGCATCACGGCGCGTTGCATCAAAAAGCAGCAACATTTTTAACAAAGTGTTTTTGCGTCTAAGGCAAATAAGCCCGACCCATGCCGCAACCACCCCCAACGAATTCCTCCCGCAAAAATATCCCCAGCAAAACTCCCCCGTACAGAAATCTCCCCGATCCGCGCGGAGAAAAAAATATACAAAAAAATTTAAAAAACATCTAGCATTTTTTGATAATATCTGCTATAATAAAAGATGTGACAGAGTACCCTTATGCCAAAAGACAGTTCTGTCAGCAAACCATCAAAAACGCCCCCACGCCCGTGCACGGGCAAAGGCGGCGATCATAAAATTCAGGAGGTATATACCAATGGCAAACAAGTGGGTCTACATGTTCAGCGAAGGCGACATGACCATGCGTAATCTCCTCGGCGGTAAGGGCGCAAACCTTGCCGAGATGAC
>CAKSPC010000006.1 GCA_934481445.1 uncultured Oscillospiraceae bacterium | reverse complement strand
CGTGGTTCAGATGGACTGCCTGTTCCGCGATGTATGGAATATCCCGGTGATGGAAAAAGTGATAAAAGAGCGGTTTAACGGAAGATACCCCGTTCGCAAGTCGATACAGACGAATTTTGCGCATGTCGGCGGTGAAACCGGCGGCTTGCTGTTCCAGGTGGACGGCATTGCGTATTGCGGAAAGTGACCGATTTTACGAATATAACACACAAAACGCACCAAACGCAGAAAACACAGGAAAAGCGAGGTGCATAAAATGGCAATAACAATAAGACGCGCGGAGTCCCGCGACCTTGATAAAACGCTGAAACTTCTCAGTACGGCTAATGATATGAGGAAGAAATAAATATAAAAGCTCCCCCCGGAAACCCGAGGGGAGCCTTCGTTATACACTCACGCGTAAATATTGAACAGCGCGCCTATGCTGTAAGCATAGTTCGCGGTGCTCGAGCTGCTGTACCCGAACGTGCCCGAACTTGCGGACAGGGACTTTATCTGCTGTGCTTTCTGCGCGGTCTTGTCGGCAAAGCCGCCGTCGCCGAAAGTAGTCTTGATGTCCGTCGCGGATACATCCGTCAGCTTATCCTTGTTGAAGGTCAGCTTGTTGTCGCTGCCGAGGGTGAACCCCGCGCGCTTCAGCGAAGAGGAATACACCTTCGCGGTGTTTACCATGATAACGCCCTTCTGAAGAACGTTCCGGTTTTCGGAATTGCCCACCTTTTCAATGAAGCTGTTGTACTTGTCTGCGAAATCCTGCGCCAGCCTGGAATATTCCTCGCCGCTGTATTCGCCGCCGTATTTCAGCTTCTCGGAGAAGTCGGAAATGCTGTTCGCTGCGTCCGAAAGGGTCGCGCTCGCCGACTTGAGGGATACGGTGGTGTCCGCCTTTTCCTCCGCCTCGTCGGTGATCCCGTAAATGCTTTTGTAGAGGTTGGAATACTGCTCCTTGAAGTAGTCGCTCTTGCCCTTGAGCTTAGTGTTCATCAGGTCGTCGAGCGTCTGCTGAGCCTTGCTCGAGGAAACGGAATTTCCCGTCTTTGCGGTGTAGTTGGTCATAGCCTTGGCCATGAGTATCTGCGTTGACGCCATGTTACCTACTGTTGCCATAAAAAAATCACCGTCCTTTCAATGGAATTTATCGGAAAGCGGATCATTCCGCCTTTCTTACGATTGCGATAGGGGTCTGCTGGGAGCACTGGTCAAGGGGATTGTCCTTGAACGCCTGTATCGCGAAATCATCCGACAGGTCCTTTCTGCATTTTCCGAGGACATTCGCGCCGATATCGTTCGCGTCGATGATCACAACATCAACGCCGAGGTGCTTCGCAAGGCGCTTCGCGACCTCGTCGGGCTTATCGGGAGCCATCTTTGCATAGTGGTTGTAGGGGGGCAGGGTGTATTCACAGGGGCCGTCGATGGCGCGGGCTTTCATGCCGCAGATGTTGTAGAAAACACCGTGCTTGCCGAAAACCTTTCCTATCGCCGCGCATACCGCCGCAAAAAGCACCTTGGGTCTGCCGACCTCGCGGATACAGAGCTCCATCGTCTGCGGCATACCGAGTCCTATTCCGTAGCTTGTCTTAACGACAAAGTGGGAGAGGAACTTTGCAAGGCGGCTGACCTTTATCTCGTCGACGGGGAAAGCGCGTCCCTGAGAGATAGCAACGATCTTTTCCGACATGATGATGGTGTCGCCTGGCTGAACATAATCCTTCACATATTTATCGAGGACATCCTCGAGCACGTCGTCCTTGGTGATGACATGGGTGCGCACGGGGTAGCGCGCGAACTTGCCGAAATCGGTGTCGATAACTAAATTTTTGCCTTCGTTAGGCTGAAACGGCATTTCCATATTAATATACTACCTTCCTTTATCAGCCTACGCCGTAGGTCTTTCTGTATTCTTTCATTTTCTCGACGTATTCCGCGCCGGGGATAACGCCCTTTTCGAGCGCGTCGATGATGTCGTTGATGGTTACAATGGAGTATACCTTAACGCCGAACTCCTCGTATACTTCCTGCACGGCGGACTTGTCGGATGTAAGTCCCTTTTCCATGCGGTCAACGGTGATTACCATGCCCTCGACATTTACCTTTGCGGCGCCGGTCAGCTTGGGCATGACCTCGCGCAGAGCCTTTCCGGAGGTCATAACGTCCTCGATGATAACTACCTTTTCGCCGTCCTCAAGGGTCTTGCCGACGAACATACCGCCCTCGCCGTGGTCCTTTACTTCCTTGCGGTCGAAACAGTAGTTTACATCCATGCCGAACTTATTGTACAGCGCAGTGCAGGCTGCAACGGAAAGCGGAATGCCCTTGTAAGCGGGGCCAAAAAGGGTGTCGGGGGTAAGGCCGTGCTCCTTTATGCACTCGGCGTAGAATTCGCCGAGCTTTGCGAGCTGAGCGCCGGTCTTGTAGTTTCCGCAGTTTATGAAATAGGGCGCGAGTCTGCCGCTTTTCAGCGTAAATTCGCCGAATTTCAGCACGCCGCTGTCCACCATGAATTTTATGAAGCTTTCTTTATAGGTCATATATTTTCTCCCTCCGCAGGCGGGAATTTCCGCCGCACTTATAATTATACATATATATTATAGCACAACATATCCGATAAATCAAGGGGCATAACGCGGTTTTATGCGTTTTTTGCCGAATGAGTCCTATGTAAACGATATATCGTTTTTCATAAAAAAATATGTGCATATTGGTATAAAAAAACTGCCGCCGCCCTTGACATTTTCGTTATTATGTTGTAAAATAAGAATAGGCTTTTCTGTGAGGCGCTCTGCGCCTTATTAGAGCAGCTTGACGTTTATTATATGCTTTTATATATTTACGTTATGGCGGCATTTAATATATGATAACGGAGAACAGCCTTTACGATATATTTTTAAGACATTTATTTATCAAAAAGATATATGAAAGGACCGCACTGTGATGCGGAATGGGGGTTTTTATGCGGCAGCTTGTGCCGCGCAATGGGTTTTCAAAAATTGTATATTTTATCCCGCCGAATATCAATAAGGAGGGAATTTTGAACGACGATGGTTGAAATGTATGTGGCTGTGCTCATCGGCATAGCGGCGTTCCTCGTCGGCGCGGTGGCGTGCGGTTTCATATGCTTCCGCCTTGGTGTAAAGCATCGCATCAAGACGGCGGAGGCGCAGTTTGAATCCGCAGAGAAGGAGTCCGCCCGCATTGTTGAAGAAGCGAACGAAAAGGCAGAAACGCTGAAAAAGACGGCGCTTGTCGAGGCGAAGGACGAGATCTACGCCATGCGCACGGACGCCGAGAAGGAAGTTCAGCGTCTCAAGACCGACGCCGAGCGCGAGCTGAAAGAGCGCAGGAGCGAGGTTTCGCGTTCCGAGCGCAGGATCCAGCAGAAGGAAGAAAATCTCGACAAAAAGACAGACAAGATGGAAAAGCTCGAGGAGCAGCTCCATCAGAAGCACAAGAAGGCAGACGAAAAAATTGCCGAGGCGGAGCAGCTCAAGTCGAGCCAGATGGACATTCTGGAGCGTATTTCGGGCTTCACCCAGGAACAGGCAAAGGATCACCTGCTTCAGCAGCTCGACAGCGAGCTTAACCACGAAAAGGCACTGAAGATCACCGCCTACGAGCAGAAGCTCAAGGACGAGGCGGACGAAAAGGCAAGACAGTACATATCCCTTGCCATCGCAAGGCTGGCGGCGGACACCGTTTCGGAAACGGCGGTATCTGTTGTTGCCATTCCGAACGACGAGATGAAGGGACGCATCATAGGCCGCGAGGGCAGAAACATCCGTGCTCTCGAAACGCTGACGGGCGTCGATCTTATCATCGACGACACCCCCGAGGCTATCACGCTCTCCTGCTTTGACCATGTGCGCCGCGAGATCGCGCGCATTGCCCTTGAAAGGCTCATACAGGACGGCAGAATCCACCCGGCGCGCATCGAAGAAACAGTCGAAAAGGCACGCAGAGAGGTGGAGCAGCGCATCAAGCAGGAAGGCGAGCGCGCTGTTATGGAAACCAACGTAAACGGACTGAATCACGAGCTTGTTCGTCTGATAGGCAGGCTGAAGTACAGAACATCCTACCGCCAGAACGTGCTGAACCACTCAATAGAGGTGGCGCATCTTGCGGGAATAATGGCAAGCGAGCTCGGAGTAGACGCGGCGCTGGCAAGGCGCGCGGGTCTGCTGCATGATATCGGTAAGGCGCTTGACCACGAGATAGAAGGCTCTCATGTACAGATAGGCGTTGACGTCTGCAAGAAGTACAAGGAAAGCCCCGAGGTCATCCACGCCATCGAAGCGCACCACGGCGACGTTGAGTGCCGCACGGTAATCGCAGCTCTGGTGCAGGCTGCCGACGCGATAAGCGCGGCGCGTCCTGCGGCGAGAAGCGAGAACTACGAGAACTACATCAAGCGCCTTGAGAAGCTGGAGGAGATATGTAACTCCTACGGCGGCGTTGAGAAATCCTATGCTATACAGGCAGGCCGCGAGGTTCGCATAATGATAAAGCCGGATCAGATCAACGACGACGATATGAAGGTGCTTGCACGCGATATCGCGAAGCGAATCGAAAGCGAGATGGAGTATCCGGGACAGATAAAGGTTAACCTTATCAGGGAGAGCCGCGCGATAGATTACGCGAAGTGATTTTTTATGGTGATAGAGAATGCCGCCCGTCAGGGCGGCATTCAGTCTGTCGAAAAAGTCAAAACGGCAGAAAATTTGCAATAAACTGTGGGGGGAAAACAAGAGTTTTCCCCCCACACCCCCTTTAGCGCCTTGAACGCGAAAATGGCGCTATCGCGCCGAGTGGCGGGGGCTCTGGTCTGTCGGTCAGCCCCTCTGTCACTTCGTGACACCTCCCCCATGGGGAGATCACCCCACAACCCCGCTTCCTTTTGTGTCCGCATTTTCATGGTTTTGCAAAGCAAAATCGCGGACGACTGTCCGCGAAATGAAAATGTGAGCGTTTTGCGCCAGCAAAAGCCGAGGAATGCGAAAACCAATACGCTACGCGGAAATTTTAAAGGTTTTTCGACAAGCTGGAATGCCGCCCGGACGGGCGGCATTTTTTTGTGGGGGTCTGTCTTTCGGCTTTACGGCGTCCATGCACACGGTCGAAGCTTCAACCTTTCGTCTTTGTTGCTCCTATCACGCGGTCAAGGGGTGATATCCCCTTGACCGCGTTATTGTTTGTGCGCTATCAAGACTAAACGTTAACGGCGACTTTCAATGTGCTTTGTGCAGTGTGCCTTACGCCATGCACTCAATCAAACTCCGCCAGCAGCTGCTCCTTTGACCGCAGGCCCACCAGAACTCTGACAGCCTTTCCGCCCTTGAAAATAATAAGGGTGGGGATATTCTGCACATCAAACTTCTCCGCCAGCTCGGGCTGTTCGTCGACATTCACCTTGCCGACCTTAATATCCGCGCGCTCCACTGCAAGCTCGTCCACGATAGGCGACTGCATACGGCAGGGCGGGCACCATGTCGCCCAGAAATCCACCAGAACGGGCTTATCGCTCGCGATGACCTCCGATGCGAAATTTTCATTTGTTACAGTTATAACGGACATGATTTTTACCTCGCTTTCATTGTCTGTGGTAACAGTATAACACATATTCCCGAAAATATCAAGGGCGCGTAACTTCACGCCCGAAAAAACATCCGCACGGGTTTGCCGTGCGGATGCATTGTTATTAAAGCTCTATCTTTCCGTAGAGAGTTGCGTTTTTCTCGGTATCAACGGTTTCCTTGGAAAACTCGCCCGCGTCTGCGTTTTCGCTCGGCTCATATGCCTTGCGCTTGTACTCGCGTTCGAAGCTGGTGGAAAATCCCGTGGACTGCTTGTAATTTCTTGTATGGCCGCCGCCTGTTCTGTCGCCGCGGGGTGCTCTGCGGCGGTTATCGAACTTGGGCTTGTCGGCGTAGATAACTACCTTTCTGTAAGGCTCAACGCCGGTAGAATGGCTGGATACGCCCTCTATATCGGCAACGCAGCTGTGGATTATGCGGCGCTCGTAGGGGTTCATCGGCTCGAGGGCTATCTTTCTGCCCTGCTTTATTACCTTGGCGGCGGTGCGCTTTGCGAGGTTTTCGAGGGTCTCGCGGCGCTTGTCGCGGTAGCCGTTGCAGTCGATCGCTATGCGGCAGTAGGATTCCTCCGCGCGGTTGCTTGCAAGGATGGTGAGGTACTGAAGGCTGTCGAGCGTTTCGCCGCGCTTGCCGATAACAACGCCGAGCTTTTCGCCGCTTACATCGAGAACAACGTTTCCGTCGCGCTTGATGGGGGTTATCGTGAAGTTTTCAAGACCGAGGGCATGGAGCACATCGGTGAGGTACTGTATCGCGGTGCGCACCTTTGCGCTGCTGTTTACATCGAAATCCTCGGGAAGCGGCTCGACCTCGTTGCTGTCGTCGTCGAAAGCGACCGTTTCGGTTTCCTCGACTGCGGCTGCGGGGATAGTTTCCTCCTGCTGCGGCTCTTCGGGGGCAGCGGGGGGCTCGGCATAGAATGCCTTTACCTTCGCCTCGCCTTTAAGACCGCCGAAAAGGGTCTTTTTTGGCTGCGTGAGTATGTCAAATTCAATTTCTTCCTCGGAAACGCCGAACTCCTGTGCGGCGAGCGCCTTTGCCTCGTCAACTGTTTTTGCGGTGAATTCCTTTTCCATGGTAAATCCCCTTTCGTGATCAGAGATCAATCATTGTCGTCATCGTCGTGATATTCCTCGCCGTACTTGATAGCGTCCTGTCTGCGCGCTTCTGCAAGCTTGCGGCGGTTTATTTCTTTCTGCGTGAGCTTTTCCCCGTTGTAATCCTCGGTGGAGTTATTGTCGGCGTCTGTCACTTTGGTGGCGCTGACGTTTACCTGCTTCATGCGCTCGTTATATTCTTTCTCTGCCTCTGCGCGGAGCTTTTCGGGGCTGTAGAGCTTGTTGAGCACTATCGTCTGGATGATGCCGAAAACATAGCTTATCGTCCAGTAGAAGCCTGCGCCGGCGGGGATGGTGAATGCCAGCCAGAGCGAAAACAGCGGCATGATATAGAACGTTATCTTCATCGCGCCCATGGTGGAGGCTGTGTCGGGGTTGTTCTTTGCCATCATCCTGTTGGAGATAACGGTCTGCGCCAGCGCCATGAGGAACGATATGATTGGAA
This sequence comes from uncultured Oscillospiraceae bacterium, assembly GCA_934481445.1. Taxonomy (GTDB): domain Bacteria; phylum Bacillota; class Clostridia; order Oscillospirales; family Ruminococcaceae; genus CAG-115. Next base: position 57,739 of record CAKSPC010000006.1, on the reverse strand, counting down.
CGAGGATAAGCGGGAATCCGAGGTGATCCCACGGAACCTGACCGAGCGGGATGCCAAGGAAGTTGAGGTTATCGTACAGTTCGATAAGCTCTTCCCTGAGCTCGGAGCGGATAACGCTCTCGCTGTAAGCGTCCCTGTATGCAACGCCGTTCTTTACCGTGCCGAAGCACTCGAGGGCATAGAGCTCTCTCTGGAGCGAGGAGTTCGCGGTGAACGGAATGGTATCCTTGTCGGTTGCCTTGTAGTAGCCGTAGTGGGACTGCACCGTGTTCATTGCGGACATAGTAGCGTCGCCGAAGCAGTGCTCCGCCTTGTAGGCTGCCTTTTCGTCATCGGGAAGGGCGTTCCATTCGGACTTTTCGTCGTCGGTGAGCTTGTACATGTCCGTTTCGGTGAACATGGTGAACTTGCCGTCGGAGGAAACGTATTCCTTTGCGATGGCGCTCTTTACGACGGATTTAACGAGATCCTTGGAATCTGTGGTCAGTTCTGAGAGCGCGGAGATATCCTTTGCTTCCTCGCCGTCATTTAAGAGATTAGCGTTGTAGTAGTCGAGGATCTTCTGCGCGTCGCGGACGATCTCTTCGTGCCTGGTGAGGTCCTCCGCCTTGAGTTCGGAAAGCTCGGCGTCGGTCTTGTTTATCTCATTTACGAAAACCGCGGTGAGCTCGACGTTATAGGATTCCTCGATGATCTCGGAAATCTTGTCGGAGTTTACGTGCACGATATGTGTCATCGGCTTGTAAACAACATCGAGGACGCCGAACAGTATCAGGAACGTAAGGATCATGGAGCCGCAGCCGCCCATGGGGTTGTAGCCCTGCTGCTGGAGCTTTGCGAGCTCCTCCTGCTGTTTCTGCTGGTTGTTTTTGTACTTGGTCTGTATCTCCCTTACCTTGGGCTGGAAGATAGCGGATTTTGCGGTGTTTTTCTGCTGCTTTATCGCAAGCGGGAGCATTGCGAGCTTGATGATAAAGGTGAACAGGATGATGGCAACGCCCACGTTGCTGCAGATGAAGTTGTAGATGAAGTATAGGATATAGCCGAGGGGCGTACCTATAAGGCTGTACAGGAAGGTAATGGTGTCCACGTCCTTTCAAACACTTTGGCTACAGAGGACTGTGCCTTTCTTTTGTCCGTATAGTTATATTATATATCTTAATGCGCCCTGCGCAGTAGTTTTCGTGAGTTATCTGCGGACGTCCGCGGCGTTCTTCGCTTCTGCGAAGTCCGCGATATCCGGCAGGTCGTCTGCGTCCCAGGAGTTCTTGGAAACCGTGTATTTTTCGGGACGGAACCGGAATTTATCGGGAACGGGGTCGTAGCCGCTTTTCCCGAAGGGATTGCACCGAAAAATCCTCCAAAATGCCAAATAACCGCCCTTCACCGCACCAAATCGCCGAATAGCGGTCATCCCGTATTCGGAACAGCTTGGATAAAAGCGGCAGCAGCGCGGCAGGATCTTTGACAGCGTTAGTCGGTACAGCTTGATTATTCCGAGAAATATATATTTCATGGCAGCTTTGACATGACGTTCTTTTTCATCAGCGAAAGCACCTGCTGCATCTTCAGCGAGGGCGTCTTTGACCGCGCGACGAAAATGAAATCATAACGCTTTTGTGTTTTTTCCTTTAAAACCGGGTCTAAAAGGCGGAAGGCTTCCCTTATGATCCGCCTTGCCCGATTACGTTTCACCGCGTTTCCGACCTTCTTGCCCGTTACTATGCCGAGGCGGTTTGTGCCTCCGCGGCGGGGACGGACATAGCATACGAACCCGTATGTCACCACAGAAGTGCCTTTCTTGAAAAGAAAGTTGAAATCGCGGTTGCTTTTGATCACTTTGTATCTTTTTCTTAAATCAGACATTTGGTGATCAGATCAGTATGTGAGCTTTTTTCTGCCCTTTGCGCGGCGGCGAGCGAGAACCTTGCGGCCGTTCTTGGTTGCCATTCTCTTCATGAAGCCGTGCTCATGCTTTCTCTGAAGCTTCTTAGGCTGGTATGTTCTTTTCATTGGTCGTAAACCCCCTTTGTTCTGTATATCTTGTGGGCAGGATATAGTTGTCCCGCACACAACTGTCAACAATAATTAATTATAACGTATTGTCAATTGCTTGTCAAGTGGTTTTTTATGTTTTTCGCAATTTTTTTCGCTGCAAAATCAACGCGCTGTTATATTGTTTGCACATTATACAAAAATAATGCTTGTAATCGTTTTAGAAATGTGTTATTATGTTTGTATAAGGTGGATTTTGAGGTTTGATTTATAAAACTGCGTCTAAAACAGTCCACCGGACTGTTTTAGAGGACGGATATAGTTATTTTTCAATGCACCCCGGGGGAACCCTCTTGGTTTCCCCCGTACCCCTTTCGCGCTTTTTAGTCGATTTATTTGCGTTGATTATGCGCCTGCTTTACCATGGCGATAATCCGGTTTTCTGCGTGCATTTTGCAGGGGCTCTGGTCTGTCGGTCAGCCCCTCTGTTGCTTCGCGACACCTCCCCCATGGGGAGATTACCCCACACCCCTGCAAGCCTTTGAAAAGGCTTGAGCGAAACTTTTAATACGCTACGCGGAAATTTTAAATGTTTATCGACCTTAAACTATAAAATAAGGAGGCGGCACGCGAATGCTGAAACTTCGCCGCTCGATAAAGGCGGACAAAATAATGCCCCAGCTGCGCCGCAGCGATCACGGCGGCAGGAAAATGCGCCATGAGCTTAAATTCATTATCGACGAGGGTACGCGCCGCATACTGCTTTCAAGGCTTGCCCCGCTTACTTCCCCCGACCCCCACGGCGCCGACGGCGGCTACCGCGTAACAAGTCTTTACTTCGACGACATCTACGGGAGCGGCTACTTTGACAAAATAAACGGTCTGGAAACCCGCAGAAAATTCCGCGTCCGCGCCTACGGTCTTGACCCGTCCCGCATAACCCTTGAAGCAAAGCACAAGGACGGCGAGTATGTTTCCAAGATATCCGACCGGCTGACAAGGGAGCAGTATGAAATGCTTCTGCGCGGCGACTGTTCCTTCATGAGCTCCCACGAGGACGCGGAGGACGCATTCGGGGAGTTTTACCGCTCGGACAGGCTGACTTCCCTGCGGCCGCGGGTCATCGTCGATTACCGCCGCGAGGCGCTGATATATCCGTTTGGGAATGTCAGGATAACATTTGACAAAACGCTGTCGACCTGCTATAATACCCTTGATATGTTTGATGAGAATGCGTTTTACTCTCCGATATATCAAAAGGAGATAATACTCGAAGTAAAATTTGATAATTATCTTCCCGACAGCATACAGGCGGCATTGCAGGGGCTGAACGCTCCGAGAATGTCGGTATCCAAATACATAATCTGCTGCGACAGAATGACGGAGGTAAAGGCACATGGTTTCTGATTTTTTCGGCACGGCGTCGTCGGTGCTGAGCGGTTTTGATTTCACCGCGCAGCTTGCCAACCTTACGGTGGGCACGATAATCGCAACGCTTCTTACGGCGATGGTATGCGGCGCGATAGTTTACTGCGTATACAGGTTCTTCTACCGCGGGGTGGTATACTCTGAGAACTTTAATATACTGCTGGTTCTTACGACGGTGGTAACGGCGTTCATCATCATGACGATAAGCGCGAACATCGTGCTTTCGCTGGGTATGGTCGGCGCGCTGTCCATTGTGCGCTTCCGTGCGGCGGTGAAGGATCCGCTGGATATCGGCTTCCTGTTCTGGGGCATTGCGGCGGGAATTACCGCGGGCGCGCAGCTTTACTGGGTGGCGCTGTTCGGAACGGTTATAATCGCGGTGATATACATACTCCTCACCATATTCAAGAAAGAAAAGAAGAGCTATCTTCTTATCGTGCGCTACGACGCGGCGGAGGAAATGAATATCTACGGGCTTCTCGGAAACATTAAATACAAGCTCAAGAACAAGACGCAGACGGGCGGGCGCGTTGAACTCACCGTTGAGGTAAAGATAAAGAACAACGACGCAAGCTACGTCAGCCGTTTCAACGAGATAAAGGGCGTAGAGAGCGTTACACTGCTGGAATACAGCGGAGAATACATGAACTAAAGACACGGAGATACAATATGATACTTACAATAGACGTCGGAAACACAAATACCGTCATCGGCGGATTTGATGAGAATGACGAGCTTGCGTTCGTGTCGAGAATTTCCACCGACAGATACCGCATGGAAGATCAGTATGCGATAACGCTGGTGGACATACTCGAGCTTTACGGGCACAAGCCCGATGAAGTTGTCGGAGCGATAATGTCCTCGGTGGTGCCGCCGGTCACAACGCAGCTGAAGCCTGCGGTTGAAAAGGTATGCGGCTGCCGCGTGCTGACGGTGGGCCCGGGAATAAAGACGGGGCTGAACATAAAGATAGACGAGCCTGCTTCCCTCGGCGCGGACATGGCTTCCGTGGCGGTGGGGGCAAAGGAGCACTACGACCTGCCGGTTATCGTTATAGATGTCGGCACGGCGACCAAGGTGCTTGCTGTTGACAAAACGGGCGGATTTATCGGCGGGATAATCGCGCCTGGGATAAAGATATCCATCGAGGCGCTCGCCGCGAAAACCGCGAGCCTGCCGCTTATCAGCATAACCAACGAGCCTGTGAAGCGCGTCATCGGAACGAACACGATAGACTGTATGCGCTCGGGGCTGCTGAACGGCGCGGCGTTTATGATCGACGGAATGATAGAGCATTTTGAGGAAGAGATAGGCGAAAAATGCACGGTCGTTGCGACCGGGGGCTTCGCGGAAGTGCTCAAGCCGCTGTGCAGAAAGGATTTTATCCTTGACAAGAGCCTGATACTTACGGGGCTTCTTGATATATACAAGAAGAACCGCTGATTTAGGGGTCTGCGGGCACTGCCCGTAAATATATATACCCGCGGTACATCGGGACATGGGCCCGAGTGCCAGCAAAGGAGTTTCGTTATGGCAAACGAAAATAACACTTCCCTCAAGGGAAAAAAGATCGCCACACAGACGATCGTAGGTATCGGTCTTCTGACCGCAATTGTTGTAGTGCTTCAGTTCATATCTATGGGACTGCGCTTTTCGGCGTTCAGCATTACGCTCACGCTTGTGCCGATAGTTGTCGGCGCGGCGCTTTACGGCTGGAAAGCGGGCGCGTGGCTCGGATTTGTATTTGGCGTTGCGGTTCTTCTGACAGGTGACGCAAACGCATTTCTTACGGTAAACGTTCCCGGCACGATAATCACCGTTCTTGCCAAGGGCACGCTGTCCGGTCTGTGCGCAGGCGCGGTTTACCGCCTTGTAAGCAGGAAAAATCAGATCGTCGCAGTGCTTCTCGCGTCGATAACGGCGCCTGTGGTAAATACGGGAGTATTTCTTATCGGCTGTGTGATATTCTTCCTTGATACCATCAAGGTGTGGGCGAACGGCGCGAATATTGTTGCGTATATGCTGATAGGATTTGTGGGAATTAATTTCCTTATAGAACTTGGAACCAACCTTATTCTCAACCCTGCCATCGTGACGATCATCAACGTTGGCAAGAAATCTATCGCGAAGAAGAAAACGCGATAACTGCGAACATAGCGGATCGGCAGTGCTGTAGCGCTGCCGATTTTTGTTTTTCGGGCAGCAGGTGCGTTCGACCGCGTGTTTGCACGCCCGCGATCCCTGCGTTTTCTCCGGAAATCACCGTTCCTCTGTATTTTTTATAAGAAAACTATAAAGTTTTATAAAATCCTGCCGATATAATAAATATAAGCATAACTATGGGATAACTGTCCCATTCGATAAAGGAGGCAGGCTTTATGGAGATAAAAAGAATAAACGGGATCATCTCCGCATATCAGACGCAAAAATCCAACGCCCCTAAGAAAAACTCCGCTGCCGCCGCCGCGAAGAACACAGACAGGGTTGAGTTCGGATTCGACACCGCACTCGCTGCGGCAAAAACCGGCATCGCACAGGAAATAAAGGCGGACGCCGCTCCACAGGAGCTTTCGCAGGCGCGCCGGACCGCTGAACAGGGCATACCCGCCGCTGAACTCGCGGCTTATATTCTCTTAGGGTGACGCGGCATGACAATTAACGAAGCGCAGGCACAGGCAGTTATAAGATGCCTTGAAATAGACGTCGATTTCTACAGGGAGCTTATGGTCTTTCTTATGAAAAAGCACGACAAGATTCTCGAGGACGACCTCGACTGGCTCACCGATTCCCTCAACACCGAGCAGGCGTACGTCATGAAAAGCCGCTCGCTGGAGGATAAGCGGCTGGCGCTGTTCGACGGGCTCGGCATCGGCGGACTGAAAGTCGCCGAGATAACCGAAAACGCCCCCGAGGAATACCGGCCCAAGATGAAAATGCTCGCGGGGCAGCTCGTGGAGCTGGTCGACGGGATAAAGGACCTCAACGAGAAAACAAACGAGGTCGTTAAGCGCAAGCTTGATAATCAGAGAGAATTTGTAAAACGGGCGGGGATACTCGAAAAGCCCGAAACATACAACAAAAATGCCTCAAAGGTCGCGGGCGGCGAATCCTCCGCGAAGGTATTCAGGCAGGTTTGAGCAGGAGGAAAATATGCGCCCCACTTTTTTAGGATTTGAAACGCAGAAACGCACTCTTCAGGTAGCGCAGAAGAGCCTTGACATAACGGGAAACAACGTTTCCAACATTAACACCCCGGGCTACACAAGGCAGAGGGTCGACCTCCACGCCATGTATGTCTCCGGCAACCAGAGCCTGCGCTGGTGCAGCAAGACGAACAACCTTTCCTTACAGGGACAGGGCGTCAACTCCAACGGCGTCAGCCAGATACGCGATAAGTTTATCGACAAGCGCTACCGTGAAAACGTCGCGACGGAATCCGAAGCTGAAAACACCGTGAATATCCTTTCGGATATCGAGGATGTGCTGGATGATTTTGAGTCCGACGGACTTCAGTATTACACACAGCAGTTCTTCAACGCCCTGCAGGACTACTCCGTCGAAAAGCCCGACAGCGCCGAGGTCGCTACGCTCGCGAGAAATGCGGCGACGAACCTCTGCCGCCTGCTCAACGATTATTCCAACAAGCTCGGCGAGGTGGAAAGTGCCTACGTCGGCGAACTGCAGGATACCATCACTTACGTCAACGAGCTCACAGACAAGATAAACACCCTCAACGACAGGATAGCGAGGGAGCTTCTCAACTACAACGACGGCTACGGTCCAAACGAGCTTTACGACCAGCTCAACCTTTATATAGATGAGCTTGCGACCTACGGCGACATCGATGTTTCGCAGAATACCAACGGAACGTTTTCGATAAGAATGGGCGGCATTCAGATAGTCGACGGCGAGAATTTCAAGACCAACCGCCTTTTCATGAAGGATTATGACACCTATGGTCAGGCTATCATCAACTTTGAAAGCGGCGACGAGCTAAACCTCACATCCGGCGCGCTGAAAAGCTATTTCAACATGATAAACGGCAACGGCGTCTATGCAACGGGACATCAGAACAGCTCCTACGGCATCGCTTATTTCAAGAGCGCGGTGGATGAATACGCCCGCACCCTTGCAGGTATATTCAACTCCGCCAACGGCGCGGACGAGGATCCCACGAGAAAAATGTTCACCGCAAAGGACGACGGCGCGCTTGTCACCGCGGGAAACATCCGCGTGGCGGAAAGCTGGCTCTCCGACGCCACCGTGATAGGTCAGGTGAGAAAGTTCAACGAGGAAACGGGGCTTTACGAATACGGCTTCGACCAGATAAAGAACGAAACCACCGGCGAACTTACGCTTCAGAACACCAACGTGCTCTACCTTGTAAAGCAGCTCGGAAACAGCAGCATCAAATTCGGCAACGCGCATGATTTCCAGGGCAGCTTCTACGAATACATCTCCTTTATTTCCAACAGGCTCGGCCAGACGATACAGTACGAAACCAGCCGCTACGACAGCGCAGTCACCACCGTGGACACGCTGCTCGACGCACGCGACGATGTTTCGGGCGTTCAGCTTGACGAGGAGGGTATAAATATGCTGAACTATCAGAAATGGTACAGCGCTTCATCAAGAATAGTCACCACCCTTGATGATATACTCGACAAGCTTATCAACGGCACGGGCAGAGTAGGTCTGTAAGCCGCGGGAGGATAAAACATGAGAATAACCAATTCCACCATATTAAGAGGATACAACAGGAATCTCAACAGGCTCCTCAACTCCAAAACAAGCTCCGAGAACAAGATACTTTCGGGGCGCAGCTTCTCCCGTGCCAGCGAGGCTCCCCTTGCGGCGGCAAAGGCGCTTAACGTAAGAAAATCCCTCTACGACACCGCGCAGTACAAGGAAAATCTTCAGGTCGCGGATAAGTTCTACACCGAGGCGGAAACATCCATGCTTCAGGTAACGGATGAACTTGCGCAGATACGCGAAACAATCATCGCGGCGGTAAATTCCACAAAGGATAAGGAAACCGACCTCAGCATCTACGCGCAGCAGCTTCAGACCAAGGCAAACGAGCTCGTTTCGATATACAATACCGATTCCGCGGGCAGAACCATATTCGGCGGCGAAAGCAACAACGCGATGCCGTTCTCCATCGAAGAGAACAACGGAAACTACACCGTGCTTTACCACGGTGTTCCCGTCAACGCATACAGCGATTACAAGGACTTCCCCTATTCCAAGGATGTTTACATAGACATCGGCATAGGAATACAGATAGATGACGACACCCGCGAGGTAGACCCGCAGTCGGCGCTGCGCGTTTCATTCAACGGCGCAAAGGTTTCGGGCTGCGGCACCGAGGGCGGCACGGCGGATATCGACCTTTCCTCCGCGGTAAACGGAAAGAACTATTCGCTGGACATCTACGCGAACAACATAAAGAAAACCGTTGATTTCAAGGGCGGCGCTTCCGAGGCGGAAACCGTTGCAAATCTGCAGGCGGCGATAGACGAAGCCTTCAAGAAAACCGGCGTTTCCCCCAAGGTATCCGACAAGGGTGTTATCAGCACCGACGACGGTTCCGTTCAGATAAGGAATAACCCCAACGCCGACAGCAAGAAAACAGGCACCCTCGCGTATGAGAACCTTTCGGGATATACCAGCAGATATTCCGTTGACCTTTCCTCCGCAACGAACGGAAAGGAATATTCCCTCGGAATTACGGCGGGGAATGTGACCAAGACGGTCAAGTTTACTTCCGCGGGTGACCTTGACACAGATAAGGCGGCGCTTCAGGCGGCGATAGACAACGCGTTCAACGGCACGGGCTATTCCCCGAAGATAGGCGACGACGGCGTTATCAACGCGGAGGGCGCGAAGGTCAGCCTCTCCTCTTCCGCCGAGCAGGGCGCTGAATTGATATCCTACAAGCCTGAGTACACATATTCCAACAACTACATCCAGCTTACCCTCGACGCGGCGAAGGCGCTGCGCGACGGTAATATAGAATACGCCAACGGCTGCATCGACAGGATAGTTTCCGCGTCGGAAAACACCCTCGTCGAAATAGCCGACATGGGCAGCAACGAGGAGTTCATCGAGTTCAGCACCGAGCGCCTTACAACGAGAAATCTCAACCTCTCCGAGCGGCAGAAAACGCTTGAAGCCACCAACCTCGAGGAAGAGATAACTCTCATGAAAACCTACGAGGCGCTGTACAATGCGTGCCTTCAGATGTCCAGCTCCGTGGTGCCCAACAGTATATTTAACTACATAAGCTGATTTTAACGATCATTAACAGGAGGTGTTTGCTATGGATCCGAATCTGCTTCAGATAACCACGATCCCGATACAGATCGAAATCAAGGTTACGAATGCGAAGCTGGAGTATTCCGAGGACAGGCAGCCGAAAGTCAACATAACGACCAAGAACGGCGGATATGTCATGGAGGCGGAACCTCTCAAGCTGAACATCGACACCTATGAGGCGAGAAAGAGCCTCGGCTACGGCCACATGACCGACGCGGACATGGCGGCGCAGAAAGCTTCCGACGGATTTTCCATTGCCTTTCAGGGCACCGCGAAGGTCGCTTCGGAGGGCAACCAGCTCGCCCGCGGAATGTCGCCGTCGGAGATAGCGATAAACAACGCCCGCGCGGGAGCCACCGTTCAGACGATAATGGAGTTCCTGCCAAAGACCGGCGCGGACATCACGTTCGACGCGGGCAAGCTAAACATTGAATATCACATGGGCGAGCAGGACATTGACTGGGACGTGAAGCCCGATCTTCCTATGGAATTCATTCCGGGAAGCGTGGAGCTTATCGTGCGCGACAGACCCCGCGTCGAGATAGAGTACCTCGGCGAGCCGCTGTATGTTCCGCCGAGCGCTAACCCCAACTATGAACCGCCGGCATTCGACATAAAGGGATAAGGATATGAAAATAAACACAAGAGATTTCGGAGAAACGGAAATAGACGACAGCACCGTTATCACCATGCCCAGGGGCATAATCGGCTTCGAGGACACAACGAAATACACCCTGCTGAGTCCGCTGGGGGAGGATACATTCCCGATGTGGCTGCAGTCGGTGGAGGGCGCGGAGCCCTGCTTCGTGGTGTATGACCCCATGCAGATATACCCTGACTACCGTTTCGAGATCTCCGACGAGGAGCAGAGGCTTCTCGGCATAGACGAGGATACCCCGTACCGCTGCCTTACGGTCGCCATCGTCCCCGATGACTACCGCAGGACCACCATCAACCTCCGCTGCCCCATCGTTATAAACACGCGGGACAACATCGCGGCGCAGGTGATACTCACGGAGCAGTACGGCTTCAAGCACCCCGTATATTCCGAGGAGGTCTGATATGCTGGTAGTTACAAGGCGGCAGGATGAGCGCATCATCATCGCCGACAACATAGAAATTTCCGTTCTTGAGATAACCAGGGACAAGGTCAAGATAGGAATAAACGCACCGCGGGACGTTAAGGTCATAAGAAGCGAGCTTAAAGACGCAGAGCAGACCAACGAGCAGGCGGCGCACATTTCCGGAGCGGCTCTTGCGGGACTTCTCGGGGCAAACAGCGTGAATAAATCGGAGGGAAAGTAAATGTCATCAAATACGATACGTTTTACGGGCATAAACTCGGGCTATGATACCGAGGCTATGATCGAGCAGATGATGTCGAGCTATCAGACGAAGATCGACAATCAGCAGAAGAAGCTCACCAAGCTTTCGTGGAAGCAGGACGCCTACCGCGACATCACCACGAAGCTCACCGACTTCAAGAACAAGTATTTCGATATACTGAACAAAAAGACCTACTTAATGACGCCGTCGGCGTTCTCCAAGTTCAACTCCACCATAACCACCAAGGCGGACGGCGACAAGGCTTCGGGTCTTTCCGTAACCACCACAACGAATTCTGTTGAGGGAAACTACAAGCTGAAGCTTTCCAAGCTTGCGAGCGCTGCCACCGCAAAGGGCAACACCATCAAGCCCGAGAGCTTTTCGCTGGATCTCGATATGGCGGCGGATGAGTCATTCCACACCAAGGAAACTGCGGACGACGGCTCCGTTACAAGAAAGTACAGCTTCTCGCTGGATGTTCAGGTCGGCGGCGTTACAAAGACGGTGTCCTTTGACGTTTCCGCAGCGGAAACCGACGGCAAGATAGACAAGGACGCATTCCGTGCGGACGCGCTTTCCGCGCTGAACACGCAGTTACAGGAAGCGTTCGGCTATTCGGGGAGAACAGGCTCCGACGCTGCGGGCGCGGTGGACGCTTCCGGCAAGGAATGGTTCATTCAGGCTGAAGCGGGCGCAGACGGAAAGATCACGTTTGCGGTGGGCGGAAACGCGGCTGCTTCCATCACCGAAAAGGACGGCGTTTTCGGCCTTGCGGCAAAGAGCAGCAAGCTTGCGGTTTCCGCGCAGAGCGCTGTAACGGGCACAAACACTGTTTCCGTCAACATCGGCGGAGTTACGAAGAACGTTTCTTTCGAGGGCGTTGCGTCCACATATTACGACAGCAAGGACAAAGAGGGCAATGAAAGCGTACTTGCGGAATACAACGAACTGAAGCTTGCGGCATACAGAAAGGACAAGAAGCTTTCGGGCAACGCTGCGGTAACACAGGAGCAGCTCGATAACTACACCTACACCGGCACGCAGGCGGCAAAGGACAAGAATGCGGCGGCGCTGAAAAAGGCGCTGAACGATAACTTTGCGGGCGAGGGCATAACATTTTCCATCGACAATTCCTACATAACCGCCAAGAAGGGCAGCGAGGAGATGGAGTTCTCCATGACCACCGTGGAGGGCGGCACCCTCGGCCTTACCAAGGGAACATCCTCCAACAAGTTCAGCGCAAAGACGAAGCTCAAGGATATGGGCATCGAAGCGGACGCTGACGGAAAGTATGTCATCAAGATAAACGACAAGGAAATATCCCTTGACAAGGACGCCGCCGTTTCCGACCTTATGTCTGCGGTGAACAAGAGCGGCGCGGGCGTTACGATGACATATTCCGTGCTTACGAACAGCTTCGGACTTACCTCCAACAACATGGGCAGCGCGGAGAGCATTTCTATCGGGGGCAGCGATATCACAAAGGCGCTGGGTCTTACGGACGACAGCGGAAACGTTCTGAATTACACCCGCGGCGAGAACTCCGTATTCGAGCTGAACGGCGTTGAGATATACCATAACTCCAACAGCTACACCACCGACGGAACCACGTTCGAGTTCGGCGAGGATATGACGGTGGGCGAAACATATACCGTCGGCATCACCAAGAGCTACGACGATATCAAGCAGACGATAAAGGATTTCGTAAGCGACTATAACCAGCTTATCAGCGACGTTTACGACCAGATAGGCACGTCCCCCAAGCGCGATGACAGCAACAACACCTACGAGCCGCTGACCGACGCCGAAAAGGAGGAAATGAGCGACGACGAGGTCGAAAAGTGGGAGAAATACGCGAAGCAGGGTGTTCTCTACAATGATTCCACCGTTTCCGGCATAATGTCTAAGATGAGAACGGTGCTCTACAACAGCGTTACCCTGGACGATGGCAGCAGGTTCGGCCTTTACAGTATGGGCATAAAAACCTCCACTGACTATACCGAACATGGCAAGCTGGAAATTGACGAGGACGCTTTTGACAAGGCGTTTAGCGAGAATCCCGAGGCTGTCATGAAGCTCTTCACCGACAGCAATGGAATAATGCAGCAGGCGAACAAGGTCCTGGACGACGCGGTAAGAACCACCTCCACGAACAGGGGCAGCCTTATAAAAAAAGCCGGACTTGAGTCGGGCTCCAGCTCCACCGATAATGAGATATACAAGCAGATGAAGAACGTTCAGGAACGCATATCTTCGCTGCAGGATAAGTACGACAGCAAGGAAGAGTACTGGTGGAATGTATTCACGAACCTCGAGTCGATGATGTCCGACCTCAACAGCCAGTCGAGCTACCTGAGCTCCTATTTCGGCACGGGCTCGAGCACCTGATAACAACACAGAAAGAAAAGGGTACAGGATATGGTAAATCCTTATTCGGCATATAAGAAGCAGTCGGTACAGACTATGACCCCGGTCGAGGTCGTTATAAAGCTTTACAGCGAGATAGAGCGGCAGCTTGCCATCGGCGTGAGCGCCGTCGAGGAAACGAAGGACTACGCCAAGGCGAACGCGGCGTTCCAGAAAGCGCAGGAGTGCATCGACGCGCTCCGCGAGGGGCTGGATATGTCCATTCCGATAGCGAAGAATCTCGAATCGCTGTACATATTCTTCTACAAGGAGATAATCAAGGCGAACATCCACAAGGACTGCACCGAGGTCAAGAAAATAATCCCGATGTTCGGCGATCTGCGTGACGCGTTCACGCAGATAAGCCAGATGACCAGGGAAGAAATCGAGGCGCAGGAAAAGGCTAACAGGAAATGATCTGATAAGGGGGGAGCTTTATGGCGGAGTTATTCGGCTGTGAAAGGGTCACGGAGCTGATGGAGCAGATACTTGAAACTCTGCAGGAATACGAGCGGCAGACTGACTCGATGATAAACGCCGATCTGGAAACGATACAGAAAGGTCTTATCGCCAGGAACGAGCTCATCGAGGACCTTGAGGATCTGAAAATTTCCGTAGAGGGCGCGATAGAATGCGAGGAGGAGCCCGAGCGCCAGCTTCTGAACGCTCTGGTGCACGGCAGCTACGTCGGCGTTACGCTGGACGAGGCGCACAAGAACCTCCAGCTTATCCAGCGCAGCATCACCATTGCCAAGCAGAGGATACTCGACAAGGACAGGGTGATCTCGGGGCAGTTCAGGAACCAGCACATGGATTCCCGCCGCGAGCTCGAGCAGCTCAAGCAGACCAAGCAGAAGATAGGCTACTACAACAGCGCAGTGGTCGGCAGGGCTACGGGGCAGTCTTTTAATAAGAATCTTTGATTGCTTTGATTTTTTACGGCAGTAATTTGCAATAGACTGTGGGGGGAAAACTCTTGTTTTCCCCCCACGCCCCCTTTAGCGCTTTGGGAGTCGGATAAACGCACCTGCTGTAAGCTACACTGCGTAAGATTTTCCGTGCGTGGGGTGTTTCGACGTCTGCGGACGTCGACGAGGGTTCCACCCTCGACCCGCAAGGGGTGCGACCCCTTGACCGCGTGTTTTGGGCGCCGTTAAGACTAAGAGTTGACGAAAAATCTGTTTGCTACGCGTGAACTTTGAAATAAAATTCGGAGGAAAACCATGAAATGCACACTATGCCCGCGGAAATGCGGCGCCGACAGGGACAAAACAACAGGCTTCTGCGGCATGAGCAGCGTCATCCGCGCCGCCCGCGCTTCCCTGCACCACTGGGAAGAACCCTGCATATCCGGCACGTCCGGAAGCGGCGCGGTGTTCTTTTCGGGCTGCGTCATGCGCTGTGTATTCTGCCAGAACTACGACATATCCGCCCTGCGCGGCGGCGCGGACATAACCGAGCAGCGGCTGTCCGAGATATTCCTTGAGCTGCAGTCGCAGGGCGCGCTGAACATCAATCTCGTTAATCCCACGCACTATGTTCCGCAGATAATTTCCGCGCTGGAGCTTGCGCGGGAGCGCGGGCTGAACATCCCGACAGTATACAACAGCGGCGGCTACGAGCGGGTCGAAACCCTTAAAATGCTGGAGGGGTACATCGACATCTACCTCCCCGATATAAAATACTGCGACGACGAAGCTGCGGTGCGGCTGTCCTCCGCGCCGCACTACTTTGAAACCGCCATGGCGGCGGTGGAGGAGATGGTGCGGCAGACCGGCGCGCCGCAGCTTGACGAAAACGGCGTAATGCACCGCGGCACGGTGGTGCGGCATCTTGTTCTTCCGAATATGTACAAGGATTCTGTGGAGATAATAACCCGCGTAGGCGAGCGCTTCGGCGGGAAGATTCTTTTCAGCCTTATGAGCCAGTACACGCCCTTCGGAAAGGTAAAGACGGACGACGAATTCCTGAAAATGCGCCGCCGCATAACCACGTTTGAATACCGCAAGGCGCTGGACGCGGTGATATCCGCGGGGCTGGACGGATATATGCAGGAGAAGAGCTCCGCCCGGGAAGAATACACCCCCGAATTTGATTTAACGGGAATCAAGGGTTGACAAGCGGGGATTTTTGCGCTATAATGTGAGTTGTGAAAAAACGGTCGGCAAAACGGAATGCGGTGAAAATCCGCAGCAGTCCCCGCTGCCGTAAGGAAGTTGCGCAGGCGTCGATATTGTCACTGGGGGCATCTGCCCATGGGAAGGCAGGCGCGGCGTGTGATATTCCGAGCCGGAAGACCTGCTGCCGCTGTTTCACGGAAAAACAGACAGAATTTTATCGGAGGAGTAAACAAACATGAAGATCACAAAGATCGCGGCAGGACTTGCCGCAGCGGCAGTATTTGCACTGTCCGCAGTATCCGCAGGCGCAGAAGCTGCAGAGGAAGCACAGCCCGCAGGATACGTTTCCTTTACAGCAATCAAGAGCACCATCGGTCAGGGCTTCACAGCAGAGCCCGTACAGGTGCCTTTCTATGAGGGTGAAAACGGTCTGGACGTTGTTAAGCGCGCAGTTGACACCCAGTACAGCGAAAGCGACTACGGTCCTTTCATCACCGGTCTTGCAGACGACGGCGAGGACGAGGTAACGCTTCCCGACGCCATCGCAGAGGTAGTTGCCGAAACAACAGGCAGAACCGCAGAGGGTTATCTTTCCTCCATGGATTACACCGCAGAGAGCGGCTGGACATATTTTGTAAACGGCGAGTATGCACAGGTAGGCATCGGCGATTACACCCCTGCTGACGGCGATGTTCTCGAATTTGAGTTCACAGTATACGGCTACGGCGCAGACCTCGGCGTTGACAACAGCAGCTGGGGCGGTGCGGCAGCTCTCAAGGAAATGCCAAACAAGGCAAAGCTTATCGCGCTCTGCGCGGCTGAGCCCGACGCTACAAAGGACAGCTTCGAATTCGTAGCAGCTATGGAAACCCTCGCTATCTGGGAGTCCACACAGGAGGACATCAACAACGCGGTTGAGGCTCTTTCCTCCGATGTTCGCACAGAATTCCCCGATGACGACGAGATCGCAAACGAGCCCGTTGACGACGCGGATGATACGACCGATACAACCGTTCCCGACAAGACAGCCCCCGATACAGGTGTTGAGGGCATGGCGGTAGTTCTCGGCGCGGCTGTACTGGCTTGCGGCGCACTGGCTCTCGCAAAGAGAAAGTAATATGTCCGTAAGGCTCAGGGAAGCTTTTTCGGCGGTCTGCATGGCAGTTTTTCTGGCGGTGCAGACCGCTTTTTGTTTCGTTTCGGCGGCTGCTTCGGAGGAAAGAAGCGCGGCGATATCGGGGGTGTTTGAGCAGCTTGACATTGATGAACTGCTGAACGGCGACACTGTTTCAATATGGGCGCCGCTGTGCCATATCCGCCTTTACGGAACGGACGGCACGGAGAAATACGCGGAGAAAATGCTCGCCCATGCGGAGGACCTGATTTCCCGGGAGGGATTTGTCGCCCCGACGGACCTCGAGCGCACCTCGATAGTGCTTTCCATGCTTGGCAAATGCCCGCGGGAGCTTATCGACAGGGCTGTATTTTTCAACGGGGATTTTGACAGGCAGGGACTTAATGCGTGGATATGGGCGCTCATCGCGGCGAATTGTTACGGCGCTGAAGCCCCCGAAAACGCGCCCAACACCCGCGAAAGCATAGCGGCTCACCTGCTGGAAAAGCAGCTTCCCGACGGCGGCTTTACGCTTATGGGAACAAAGGCGGACGCAGATATGACCGCGGCGGCGGTGTATGCGCTGGCGGGAATGGATGGCGCGGAATATTCCTCCGCAGTGAATGCGGCGGTGGAGTGCCTTTCGGAAATGCAGCTTGAAAGCGGCGGCTTTATGACGATGGGCGTTGAGAACTGCGAGAGCGCTTCACAGACGGTGATAGCGTTCTGCGCGGCGGGGGTGAACGACGAGCGGCTGTCGCGGGCGCTGGACGCGATAATGACCTATCGGCGGGCGGACGGCGGCTTCGCGCATCTTCCAGACGGGGAAACAAACAGAATTGCGACGGTGCAGGCGCTGGAAGCGCTGACGGCGGCGGAGCTTTCCGGGCGGGGAGAAATGCTGTTCGCGGCGGATAATTCTGCGGCGCGGGCGGATGATAATATTGCCGAAAATGAGGATGTATCGTCCGACGCGGGCGATAATGTCACGGACAGCGCGGATGTTCCCGAAAATGAGAACGTTGCGCCCGAAACGGGCGATAACTCAACGGACAGCGCGGATATTCCCGAAAACAGCGGCGCGGAAGATCATACCGAAGCGGCATTCGGCGGCTTTCAGATCAAGCTGATATTATGTGTG
The DNA here is from genome assembly GCA_934481445.1 of uncultured Oscillospiraceae bacterium. Lineage (GTDB taxonomy): Bacteria > Bacillota > Clostridia > Oscillospirales > Ruminococcaceae > CAG-115. The sequence goes on along the minus strand of CAKSPC010000006.1, from coordinate 39,891 downwards.
ATATGCGCGGCGGGGGCGGCGGTGTGCATTGTCGTTTTTGCGGCGAAGCGGCGGAAAGGCTTCCTTGCGGCGGCGCTGATATTCGCGGCGGCGGGCGGCGGAGTGTGGCTTCTCGACATAAAGACCCCGGACGAATACTACGGGCAGTCGGCGGCGGACGGCATAACGGTGACGTTTTCGGCGGACTGCAGGACGGTGCTCGGGCGTATGGATGATATTGACGAGGTAGTAAACCCCGCGTCGGTAATTCCCGCGGACGGTGTGGTCATTCCTGCCTGCGAGGTGAGCGTCCCCGAGGGCGGCACGGCGTTTGACGCGCTGACTGCGGCGGCGCGGGCGGAAAAGGTTCGGGTGGATTATACGGGCTCGTCCTACGGCGTGTATGTAAGCGGGATTGGTTACATTTACGAATTTGGTTTCGGGAGCCTGAGCGGCTGGATGTACAGGGTGAACGGCGAGTTTCCTAATGTTTCGGCGGGAAACTATGTTCTTTCCGAGGGGGACGCAGTGGAGTTTGTATACACCTGCGACCTCGGTGCTGATGTGGGAGATGAATATTATGGCGACTAACTGCGATGAATGCGTGAATTATGTATACGACGAGGAGTGCGGATATTACACCTGCCTTGTTAATCTTGACGAGGACGAGATGTACCACTTCATACAGGGCACGAATTACAACTGTCCGCATTACGACCCCGACGACGAATATGCGCTGGCGCGAAAGCAGTGATATTTCGCATGAAACTGCGGAAAATGTCCCGTAAAGGGCTTGACAAACGGCATTTTATCTGATATAATAATGAAGTTAAGGCTGTAAATCAGTCATTGACCCCTTTCTCGCGCATCCGCGCGGGATATATATCCATAAGGAGGTGCTTTTAATGGCAAAGTTAGCAGAAAAGTATGAGGCAATCATCGTTTTCTCCCTGAAGAAGGACGAGGAGCAGATCAAGGCTCTGACAGCGAAGTTCGCTGACCTTATCAAGGATAACGGTACACTCACCAACATTGATGAGTGGGGCAAGAGAAAGCTCGCTTACGAGATCAACTACGAGAGCGAAGGCTACTATGTACTCTACAACTTCGAGTCCAAGCCTGAATTCCCCGCTGAGCTCGAGCGTATCATCGGTATCACCGACGGCGTTCTGCGTTCCATCGTAGTTCTCGCAAAGTAATTTTTGCGGCTTTCGTATCGGCAGGAGGTGCTTTGAGTGTATAACAAGGTCATCATGATGGGTCGCATCGTTAACGACCCCGAGTTAAGAACCACTCCGCAGGGGGTAAGCGTTTGTTCTTTCCGCATTGCTGTGGACAGGCGTTTTCAGACTAAGGGGGAGGAGCGCAAATCCGACTTCTTCAATGTTGTTGCATGGCGCCAGCAGGGAGAGTTTGTTGCCCGCTATTTTGGAAAGGGCAGGATGATCCTTATCGAGGGCGAGCTCAACACCAGACAGTACACCGACAAGAACGGCAATCCTTCTACATGGTACGAAATTGTTGCAGACAGGGCTAGTTTCACCGGAGAAGCGAAGCAGAACAGCGGCGCTTACGGTGGCGAAAGCTATCCCGCTCCTGCTCCGTCGGCGCCCCCCGCGCAGAGCTACAGTGCTACGCAGGCTTCCGCACCCGCTGCGGATTTCTCCTCGGCGGCCACCGACGACGATTACCCGTTCTGACAAAGAACGACAAATTCCGTTTATCCATTCTATAAAGGAGGTTCAGTATCATGGCTGAAAAGTTTGAAAGATCCGCTCATCCCGTTAAGCGTGCCAGAAAAAAGGTATGCCAGTTCTGCGTTGACAGATCTGAATTCATCGATTACAAGGACGTTGCTAAGCTGAGAAAGTGCATGACAGAGCGCGCTAAGATCCTGCCCCGTCGTGTTACAGGCTGCTGCGCTTATCATCAGAGAGAGCTCACAACAGCTATCAAGAGAGCTAGACAGATCGCCCTCATCCCCTACACCGCTGAATAATTTTTATTCGCAATTCAAAACCGCCCTTTTCGGAGGGCGGTTTTTTGTTTTTGCGGGTGGGGGCGGAGGGTTGGCGCTACGTCCTTATATCCGAACGGGTTCTTTCAAAAACAGCCCACCGGGCTGTTTTTGAGGATAGGCGTTTGGAGGTTTACAATGCACCTCGGGGGGAAAACTCTTGTTTTTCCCCCGTACCCCCTTTAGCGCTTTTTAAGTCGGGTTAAGCGCCTGCTTTAAGCTACACTGCGAAAGGTTTTCAGTGCGTGGGGTGTTTCGCCACTTCGGTGGCGACGAGGGCGCTGCCCTCGACCTGCAAGGGGTGCGGTCTGTCGGTCAACCCCCTCTGTCGCTTCGCGACACCTCCCCTATGGGGAGATCACCCCTTGACCGCGTGTATGGGTGGCGGTAAGACGAGGAGCGGACGCTTTAATTACGAATGCCGCAAAGCCGAGTGGCTGACTTCTACGTGTATACGCTCACAAAAAAAACACGCCCCCGGATTTCGGGGGCGTGCACTCACACATTATCAATTATCGGGAGTTATCTTCCAGATCTCACGCGCATAATCCGCGATGGTTCTGTCCGAACTGAACTTTCCTGCGCAGGACATATTTATCCAGCACTTCTTCATGAACTCTTTCCTGTTCTCGCGGTAATCCGCGTTAGCCTTCAGCTTCGCCTCAACATAGCTTTCGAGGTCGCCGAGCAGGTAATAATGGTCGGGCTTATGCCAGCTTGCGCCGTCCAGCAGCGAATAATACAGTTCCCTGAACGATCCGTTTCCGCCGTCGGAGAACGTACCGTCTATCAGCGTATTAAGCACGCGGGCGGTCTTCTTGTTTTCCGCGTAGATGCGGCGGGGGTCATAATTCGGCATTATTTCCGCGAGTTCTTCAACGCGTGCGCCGAAGATGTAGTTATTGTCAATGCCTGCTTCCTCGGCGATTTCGACGTTTGCGCCGTCGTATGTGCCGAGGGTAACGGTACCGTTGAGCATGAACTTCATATTACCCGTGCCGCTTGCTTCCGTGCCTGCGGTGGATATCTGCTCGGAAACATCCGCGGCGATCACAAGCTTTTCCGCATAGGAAACGTTATAATTCTGCACGAAAACGACCTTTATCGCGTCGAATATTTCGGGGTCATTGTTCACAAGCTTCGCGATTTCGTTGATATACTTTATAATAGCCTTTGCGCGGGCATAGCCGGGGGCGGACTTTGCGCCGAAGATAAATGTTGTCGGCGTGAAATTCGTGATACTGCCGTCCTTAATGCCATAGTATATATAAAGTATGCTGAAAGCATTGAGAAGCTGGCGCTTGTATTCATGCAGGCGCTTTATCTGTATGTCGAAAATGCTGTCGGGGTTGACGCTTACGCCCTCGTGCTCCGCAATATAATCCGCGAGAGCGCGCTTGTTTTCCGCCTTTATTGCGGCGAAGCGCTCAAGCTGAACTTTATCGTCGGCGTACTTTTCGAGTTTTTTAAGCTGAGAAAGGTCGGTTATCCAGTTTTCGTTTCCGAGCAGCTCTGTTATCTGCGCGGAAAGCGCGGGGTTGCAGAGGGCTATCCAGCGGCGGGGGGTGATACCGTTGGTCTTGTTCTGGAAGCGCTCGGGATAAAGCTCATACCATTCGGGCAGGGCGTCGTGCTTGAGGATTTCGGTATGTATGCGGGCAACGCCGTTGGTGACGCCTGTGCAGTATATCGCCATTTTTGCCATATGTACAACGCCGCCGGACACGGGCTTCATAAGGTCTATCTTTTCTCTGGGCATACCGCGGCGGTACATATCCGCGATGAATTCCTCGTTTATGCGCAGGATTATCGCATAAATTTCGGGGAGGAGTTCTTCCATGAGGTCGGTTCCCCATTTTTCGAGGGCTTCCGCCATGATGGTGTGGTTGGTGTAGTTGAAAGTTCTCTTCGCGATATCGAGAGCCTTTTCAAACGGCATTTCGAAGCTTGTCGTGAGTACGCGGATAAGCTCGGGTATGGACACGGTGGGGTGGGTGTCGTTAAGCTGGATGGAGTTATACTCCGCGAAGCTTTCTATGTTTCTGCCCGCGCGCATATGCTTTCTTACGAGGTCGGCGATGGAAGCGGCGCAGAAGAAATACTGCTGCTTCAAGCGGAGCAGCTTGCCCTGACGGGTGTCGTCGTTGGGGTAGAGGGTGCGGGAGATGTTCTCCGCTTCTATCTGCCCGCGGCAGGCTTCGCTGTAGTCCTGACGGTTGAACGCGTCGAAATCAAATTCGTTGACGGGTTCCGCCTGCCAGAGGCGCAGGGTGCCTGCGAAATCGTTCTTGTATCCGAAGATGGGCATATCATAAGGAACGGCGATGACATCGCCCGTGGAGAAATGCACGGTCACTGCGTCGCTTTCCGCGCGGCGGCTCCAGGGGTCGCCGAATTTTGTCCAGTCGTCGGCATATTCGCGCTGGAAGCCGTTCTCGATGGTCTGCCTGAAAAGACCGTACTTATAGCGGATGCCGTAGCCTGTCAGCGGAAGGCGCATGGAAGCAGCGCTGTCGAGGAAGCAGGCTGCCAGTCTGCCAAGACCGCCGTTGCCGAGGGCGGCGTCCTCTATCTCCTCAAGGTCGCAGAGGGACGCGCCGGCGCTGTTGAGCAGCTCCTCGGCTTCGTCGTGCAGGCCAAGGCAGAGGATATTGTTGTATATCGCGCGGCCAACGAGGAACTCCGCGGAGAGGTAGCTTGCGGAGCGGCCCTTCGGGGCGCTTTTCTTCATCATGGGCACTGCCTGCTTCATTATCGCGCGGGATAGCGCGTCGTGAAGCTGCGGCGCGGTGGGGGTGCCGCCGATATCCATATCGGCGAGCAGCTCGGTGAAATCCTTTTTGAGCAGGGTCTTGTCTATCATAAATGTATCTCCTTCTGCTGCGTGGAAAATTGATACCATTATTATAGCATAATTCTTCCGTTAAATCAAGTGCCGGGCGCCGTGCCGATTTACAAATATGATAATTAATAAGACGTTCTGTTGACTATTTTGGTTAAAATGCACATTATCGGCGCGGGAATTTCTACACACGAAATCGGCGTTTTGGGGTGATTTGACGTGAAAAACGTGCTTTTGCTTCTTGAAATAACGTTAAAACTATGTTATAATTATACTATTCAAGCGGTATGGGTAAGCTATGCCTCCGGCATGGCGCCGCTGTTGAGATCACGCAATGATCGCATTGCGGGGGGAATGGAGGTAATCCGGTGAAAAAATTCTCGTATGTAGCCACTGACGTAAATGGTAAAGCCGTCCGCGGTCAGGAAATGGCGGAGGATTATATCGAGCTTCAGCAGAAGCTGAAGGAACGCGGACTGTACTGTACTAGATACCGTGACATCGGCGCAAACAACGCAAACGACGTCAAGTACAAGTTCAAGACAAAAGAGGTATCATTCATAAGCAGACAGCTTGCGTCCATGACGTCGGCGGGTCTGTCACTCGTAAGGGCGCTCTACATACTTCAGGAGCAGCAGGAAAACAAAAAGGCGAAGGCAGTTCTTCTGGATATCTACGAAGAGGTTCAGAAAGGTAAATCCTTCTCGGACGTGCTCAACTCGAAGCCGGGCGTTTTCCCGGACCTGTTCGTGAGCATGGTTTCCGCCGGTGAAGCTTCCGGTACGCTGGACCAGATGCTCAACCGAATTTCCGACCACTTTGCAAACGCGAACAAGACCGCCAACAAGGCAAAGAGCGCGATGGTTTATCCTCTCGTGCTTGCAGTCCTGCTTATCGCGGTAATCGTACTGCTGTTCGTTGCGGTACTTCCGCAGTTCGGCTCAATGATGGATCCCGAGGATATGTCGCCGCTTTCCGCAGGTCTGATGGCGTTCTCCGACTCGCTGATAAATCAGTGGTACATTTACGTTATCGTTATCGCGGCGCTGGTCGTTCTGATCTGGTTCATGCTAAAGACCCCTGCGACAAGGCTCAAGTTCGATGAGCTTATCCTTAAAATGCCCAAGGTCGGAAAGCTTATCTCCACCCTTTACACCGGACGTTTCGCAAGAAACATGGCGAACCTCTACGGTGCGGGTCTTCAGATGGTGGACTGTATCGAGAAATCCGTTTCCGTTATAGGAAACTCCTACGTAACGGAGCGCTTCAAGGATGTCGTTGCCGATATCAAACTCGGTGAGAGTATGTCCAAGTCCATCGAGAAAACAGGTATATTTGAGGGAATGTTCACCTCTATCATCTACGTCGGCGAGGAATCCGGTACGCTCGACACCATCCTCGGCAAGGCGGCGGATTACTACGACGAAGAGGCTGACGCAGCCATCACAAAGCTCGTAGGTCTTATGGAACCTCTCATGATCATCATCATGGGTATCGCGATAGGCGTGTTCCTCGCAGGTATGTTCCCGATGCTCTACGGCAGCATGACCGATATTTCCTAATAAAACCGAAAATCAGACTTTATGAGGTGAAAATATGCTTTCAATAGATATTACCGACAGACAAATAAAGCTTGTCAGAGGCATTCACAGCGGTAACAAGATAAGAGTTCAGGACGCGGATATGCGCGAACTCTCCATGGGCATGGTATCCAACGGATACATAACGGATGTCCCCATGGTCGCGGCGGAACTCAACGATATCATCAAGACCAAGGATATCAAGGAAAAGGACGCCATCGTTACCATCACATCCAGCTCCATAGTTTACAAGGAGCTGCTGCTCGCAAAGCCCAAGAGCATGAAGAACCCTGCTATCATCGAGGCGATGATCCAGTCCAGCATGAATATTTCGAACGAGTACAACATCTCGTTCACCATCGCGGGCGAAACCGAGGACGAGGAGAAGAACAAGCTCATCAAGGTCATCGCGGCGGCGTGCCCGCAGCGTCTTGTTGACGGATATGTAAGACTGTTCTCCCACATCGGTATCTCCCTCAAGGGCGTTAACATCTCCAACAACTCCGTAACGCGCCTTATCCTTAATATGCCGAAGATGTCGGAGAGAATGCCCCTGCTGCTTATCCAGATAGACAAGGGCTTCCTCAACATGAACCTTTACGAGGACAATCAGCTCGTATTCTCCCGTTACTTCAACGTTGACCCCAACGACTACGACAACGCTCCGAACTACCTCACCCGTGCGGTATACGACAACCTGTTCAGAATGCTGCAGTTCATCCGCAGCAGAAAGGGCGCGAAGCCGCTGAAGGAGATCATGTTCTACGGCGACATCGAGAACTTCATCGAGCTTACAAATACGATCTCTTCTTTCAATATTCCCGCGAATGTGCTGTCCACTCCGACAAGCGTCATCACCATGACGGAGATAGACTTCACAAAGTACGCGAACGCCATCGGTGCGCTCTACCGCCGCAACAAGGAGCTGGAGCACATCAACCTGCTGGAAGCTACCTCCGCGAAGGAATCCAAGGGCATGAACGGGTTCCTGCTCGGCATGGGCGCTGCCTGCGCGGGCGCGGTGCTCGTCGTTGCGGGCATATGCATCGGCCTTGAGATAGTCAACGGCAGCTACAAGCGCGAGATAGACAACGTTCAGGCGCAGCTTGACGCCCCCGCACTCGTTGCGGACCTCGCGACGGTGGATACAAGACAGGCGATGCTCCAGGGCTTCGAGCAGTACAACTCCAGCGTAAACCAGACTGTCCTGCTGTTCAACTACCAGCCCAAGGTACAGAGCTACGTTATCAACAAGTTCCTTGAGCCTATCACCAACGACGACGGTATCCTTTCCGGCAAGGAAAAGCTTGACGTTACGAATATCGCCATCAGCGGCTACGAGGTAACGGTGCAGTTCAGGGGACTCTGCAAAGGCAACCCCGTAAGCATCCCCTCCGCATACGCAGAGTATCTCACCGAAAAGGTAAAGAACAAGTACGGCGATCCCTATTTCAACGGCGTTGAATACACGGGCTTCGAAAAGCTGAACATATCCGAGGGCGGAACATACGCCATGATCTCGGAGAAAGACATTGAAAAGTACGATACGATTTTCAGCTTCGAGATAACCATGCAGCTCAATATGGGCAGCGACGAAGAGAACGCTACCGTTGAGCTTGAACCCGATGAAACAGCAGGAGGTATCGAATAATGAAACTGAGTAAGCAGGAGCGCATTGCGGCGCTTATTATTGCAATAATCGTTATCCTTGCGGTGGGTATTTTCGTGTTCATCAAGCCCAGATTCGAGGCCATCGGAACCACCGCGGCAACCCTCAACACCAAGCAGCAGGAATATGTCACCGCGCTTGAAAAGCAGTCCACCAAGGACGACCTGAAAACACAGGTAATGGACGCATACGAGAAGGGCGAGCACCTTGCGGATATGTTCTTCCCCGAACTTACAACATATCAGGCAGACCAGGAATTCAGAGCATTCCTCGCGCAGTGCAAGTCAAACGTTATCGTTGAATCCTTCACGGTAAACGAGCCCTCCACTACCACCCTCGGCACATCCTTCTACACTCCCACCGAGGTAGTGTACGACCTCAAGACCTACGTTACGCAGGGACTTGAAACCTCTGCGGAGGAGCTTGCGGCGCAGAACCGCCTTCAGATACTTCAGGACGCTCTCGGCGGCGCGCAGACCATCGGTTCCACCACGGTTGAATTTACCGTAAGCGCGCTTGAGCAGGAAGAACTTATCAAGTTCTGCGATGAGATCAACTCCTATTTCAAGGATGAAAACGGCACCACCACAAGAAAGGCTGTCCTTCTCAACGGTGCGGAATTCAGCTATCCTCTCGTAGAAAAGGACTACGACGCGCTTGTTGACGAACTCAACGCCAAGGGCGAAGAGGACGGCACCAAGGCGGTATACAAGAACGCCGGCAAAACAATGCCCGCCACCGAGAACAACGGCGAGGCAGCTGCCAACAACAGCGATGAAACCATTTCCGTAAGCGACTACCTTTACTCCCTTTCCACCAGCGTTACATTCTTCAGTGTTGAGCGTATGCTCGACCCCACCGACCAGCTCGACGCGCAGGACGGTATCGTTTATTGAGTTTTCGGCATAGAATGTAAGATGTAAGGACGACGATCGGCGGCGAGCCGATGGAGGTACGATATCAGATGACACACACATTAAGAAAATACCTCAGCAGCCGCGGAAGCGCGCTGTTTATGGTACTCAGTACGATGACCGCACTGATAATTGTGGCGATGGCAATGTATTTTTCCGTTGTTTCGTCGCGCTCTGTCCAGTATGCGGTATTTAATCAGGAGCAGTCGTATCAGTCGGCTGTTTCCATCTCCGACGTGCTGCTTTCGGGCCTGAAGGACGGCACCTTCGCCGCGGGCAGCAACGACCTGCTGTCCACGCTTGACGGTATGTCGGTCAACGACACTATTTCCACGGGCAACAACGGCTTCGAGAGCCTCGGCGCAACGGGCACGACCCGCCAGGACGAGGATCAGGTCGGAGCATATACGGTGGATATCACCCGTCTTGGGGACGAAACCATCGACGGCGACGTAAACAAAACCTTTGATATCGCCACCACGACCTATGTGAACGGCGTTGCGGAAACCATCCACACATACGTTCATATCAAGGTCACCACAAACGAGCCCGAAAAGGGCGACACACAGGTGTTTGCATCCACGGGTTACGTTCCGAACGACACCTACCTCGAGGGCGGTTCGTTCAAGACGGACGTGTTCTTCGATAACGAAAACACCGTTATCAACGCCTACGGCGGAAAGGCTATGGAATTTGCGGGCAACCTCTACTGCGGCGGCTCGCTGAGATTACACAGCTACATTTCCAAGACCGGCGACGACGCCGTTATATGGGCGATAAGAAACACGCTCACCCTTGAATCCGGCTGCAACACGGCGATGAACCTGCACGGAGGTATGGTGCTTGTCGGCGGCGACCTCATCGTAGAGAGCAACGCGACATTCACCAACGCGGACGTTTATGTAAACGGCGATGTCTATATCTCGGGCACGGGTCTTAACGCCGTAAACAACCTGTTCGTAAACGGCAATATCTATGTCGACGGCAATATGTGGGCTTCCCTGAAGAACGTATATTACGGCGACGAAACAAAGATCCATGTAGGCCAGTTCTACAGCCCCGTTGCTGCAACGGGCAGCGGCAGGGCGGATGAAAGCAGCATAATCATCGCAGATCCGGCCCACAACGGCCACTTTGCTTCCAATGCGATAACCAAGCTCGACAAGTGGAACGGCACTTTCGGCATGGAATACACCGACTTCCTCGAATACCTCGAAGAAGCGACTTCCACCTGCACCTATTATAAATGGGTAGTAAACGATGGTATGGACGAGAACGGCCACGCCGACAGCGAGCTTAAGAAGCTCGATTCCTATGTCAAGGAGCTTGACACGGCTTCGGGCACCGACGTGCATAAGAAGTTCCAGTACAACCTCAGCAATCAGGGTGATATCAACGGCGTTCCCATGCAGACTTTCGTGCAGACGGTCGAGTATGAAAAGAACACCCTCGAGGGCTTCATCGTTGACGACGTCACCTGCGAAAAAGGTAATACGTCATGCAACCACATCGCGCTGATAATCGACACCGGCGACGACCCCGACAATGTAATGACGATACGCGTTTCCCCCAACCGTGACTTTGACGGCGACGGCGTTAATGAATCTTTTTCATGGTATCCATTCCCGGCGCATGATTCTTCCGTTTATATGTCCGTCCTTGTAAAGGGACGCGGCTCGCTCGTTGTGGATATCCCCAAGGGCGTTACCTATCAGGATGAGCGCGACGTTGTGTTCATGCACTACAACTGGTTCACGCTGCTCGGCGGTACAGTCGGCAACAGCGGCGGTGTTGATTATTACAGCTCCGCGGGCGTCCGCAACGGCGGCACGGCGGCAAAGGCTGCAAAGTTCGTTCACAGCGACTGCGGCAAGAGCGGCGACGCGTGCTCCTACACCGAAAAGACCATCACCGAAAAGTGCAAGACCTGCGGCACCAAGATGGAAACTGTTACCTGTGCAGAGCATGAGTACACCATCAAGTACTGCCCCAAGTGCAACCCCGATTCCATCAACCGTGACAGCAGCAACAAGCCCAAGGGTCTCTGCAACAACAGAGTTGACAGGCAGGAGATAGATTCCTACCTCGCGGCAAATCCCGCGATAGAGGCAAGGATGGAGAAGGACAGCGGCGGCAGCCTAGTCTACCCTACAACCAACGTATTCCTTGTATCCTGCGATGAGAGTGCTTCCATCCGTCTTTCCACAAAGGCAAACGGCGACACCATCATGCAGAACGCATTCTTCGGCTACATCTATGCGCCGTACATGACCTTCAAGGCGTACGGCAACAACGCAGGCGGCGGATATGTCAGATTCTTCGGCGGTCTGACCGTTTCGGACTATATCATCGACGACTCGATGTCCTTTCTCTCCTGCTGGCCCGAGAAGCTCCCGACGGAGCTCATGGGCGACGAATGCTTTGATGATAAGCTTGACGGCGTTGCCTCCAAGGGATGGAAGATATCCCTCGGAAGCCATTAAGGAGGTATCGGCATGAAAAAGCTATTTTCAAAAAGAAGCGGCTTTACGCTTGTCGAAGTCCTCGTGGCGTTCGTGATTTTCGCAATAATGGCGGCGATGGTCATGCAGATCATCCGCCTTGCCGTTGCGCAGAGAGGCTCCAACCAGAATTTCGAGCAGGAGCTGAACAAGGACGAGGAGCTGTATGTCAAGAGCGGCATGAATACCACCTATGACGCGGGAAACAAGACAGGCGAACTCACGTTCGATTTCTCGGGTTCATCGGGACCCACAATGTCCATCGACTACGAGCTCAGAGGCTCCGACGGCACCAACTCCCCCGAGGGTCTGAACTACGTTGTCGGCAACGTAGACTACTCCGCTTCGGGAAACAAGGCGCCCGGAAGCGTCGATCCCGGAAGCTCCTCAAGCTCCGGCTCGCAGAGCTCCAGGAACGACACAAGAATAACCGGCACTAAGGGCATCGACAAGATAGATATTTACAATATCTTCGAGGATACGAGCTTTTCGGGCGAAGCGGGACAGCACCGCTATATATTCCTCATGAGCGCCGACTCCTCCGGCATGGCGAGCGAGGATGTCAGATACGCACAGATAAAGCTTTATCTGTACTCCACTGATGTGGACGATGTCGCGAGCAAGTTGGAATACACCGATTCCAACGGCAAGAAGTACACCAAGACGGTATACAAGAAGGCGAATGTCCTCGAGGTGGGATATGTAAGCGGCAGCACGACCAGCTATGACCCCGCTAACCTCACTTCTTCCCGCGTGGGTGCATATAATGTCGAGAAGCTCACGGGCAACGGCATAAGAATAGGCACACCGTTCAGCGGAAGCGGCACCCAGTTCGAAACCAGCAAGAACATCTACTTCTATGTTGTCACCGACGCGGCAATATCCACGTCCACCGCTTCCTTCGGCTCGAACGCAAAGTCGGTGGGAACAAACACCTCCGAGTACACGGCGTACCCCGTATATGACGACGCGGGCAACGAAACCGGCGACACCAGCGTAAACATCTACGGCGCATACCAGTACAAAAAGACATACAAATAAGGAGGCGTTGTCATGATGAAAAAGATCAGGAGAGCGCTTCTCCGAAAGAACAACGGCGGCTTTACGCTGGCGGAAGTCATCGTATCCTGCGCGCTGCTGGGCATTCTTCTTGTGGGAATGATGGCGTTCATCACCCCCGCGCTGAAAATGATGCAGACCGAGGAGGTCGACAGCCGCGCAAAGACAGTTGCCGAAACCATCGACGCATACATAAACGGAAGCATAAGAAACTCCGTTTACGTCGCGATGTTCGAGCACGCAAACATGGCGGACGATATCAACAACATGAGCGGCTCCGTCTATCAGAACGTTTCTCTCAACAAAATGAAGGATTTCTGCCTGAAGCCCGACAACATCGCCGTTTATGAGCTGAAGTGCATCGCGATACGCCGTATGTACGACACCAAGCGGCAGGAATTCAAGTTCGTTGTCACCAGCGAGAGCGTTATCAACAACGACGTAAGGCTCGACGCTTCAAAGAGCTACGAGGTTTTTGAAAAGTGTTTCTACGACGGGCTTTATCCCGAGATAACGCTGACAAGGCTCACAAATCAGGTGGACGGCGCACCCGCGCTCGACCCCGCCGATGTCAAAACCGTCCCCGCCATGGAAACCCACGTCAACATCTACACCGATGTGAACAGGGATGCAAGCAGTCTTGCGCTTTCGGGCAAGGGCTACATAAACTTCATAAACATCCGCAGCGGAATACTGAATTCCGGCGATTTCAAGATCTACCCCGAGTCCGATACCACCGTCCGCTCCGCAGATGACGCAACGGCGGCGTACGGATATGAGGGCGATACCTTTATCTACTACGTTTCCAGAAAGGCAACGTACAACGCAGCGCCCGCAACGCCGTAAACAGCGGCGCACGGCGGTTTTCCTGAGGAGTGTTTCGCGGCGTTCCCATGGAAATCTGCGTATTGCACGGCAGTAACGCCGTGCATACCCATCCGAAAAAATGCATAAAAAAATTCGGGGCGTTTCCTCGCCCCGAATATTTACGGATATCAGATGAAGCTCATGTACCAGTCCATGATGAGCTGCCCGTACAGCCAGCCCGCGGCGATGCCGGCGGAAAGGAACGGACCGAACACCATGCGGCGCGAGTACTTGACCTTGACGACAAGATCCTCCTTTATGAAGATCTTGAAGCCGCCTTCGCGCTCGTCCGTGATGTTTTCGCGGAGCGTCCTGCTGAGAGCCGCCTTGTCGGGCAGACCGTGCCAGACGTTTTCGTCGAGGAATTCCCACTCGATATCGGGTTTTCCGTCGCTTATGCCGCCGACGATGATATCGTCGTGACCCTCGGTGACGTAGCCCGAATCACGGTCGAGCTGCTCCTGATACCAATCCATGGCGATCTCCTTTATCTTTTCGGAGATCTCCTTCTCCGCCTTGCGGTCGCGGAGCTTTTTTACGGTGCCGTATATCGCGCCGAGAAGTATTCCGATGAACAGCGCGGGGAACACCCTGTAGCCAAGCAGCAGCGAGGCTCCCAGCATAAGCTGGAGATCGCCGCCGCCCATTCCTCCGATAAGGACGAGGATAACGAAAAGCACCCCGACGACTCCCATCGAGATAAGGCGCTCATACCACACTATCTCCGGGAAGACGAAGAACGCGGATACGCCCAGCACCGCAACGGTTATGCTGCACCAGTACGGTATCTCGAAATGGTCGATGTCTATACCGCTGACGCAGATGAGCACCGCAAACAGCACGAATGCGTACACAAGTTCCCACGAAAGCCCGAAGCGGATGAATGCCAGCAGATAAAGCACCGCGCAGCACGCTTCGAAGATCATGTACCTCGGCGAAACCTTCGAGCCGCAGTAACGGCATTTTCCTCGAAGAAACAGCCAGCTGAATATCGGGAACATATCGTACCACGCCAGCCTGTGGCCGCAGGAAAAGCAGTGCGACGGCTCGGTGATTATCGACTGCTTCAGCGGAGTGCGCAGTATGACCACGTTCAGAAAGCTTCCGATAACGGAGCCGAAGATGAATACAAACACACCAAATACTATCTGCATGATGTCCAAAGTCATGTGAATGACCCCCTTAATATATTGTAATAGTATTTTACCATACTTTATGATATATTTCAAGGGCAAATCTTCCCCGCCGCTTCGGAAAGCGGCAATTATCCGGCCTCGGGAGGGGTCGGCAGCCTGACCTGAAAGGAAGAATTTTATAAGATGCCAGCACCAATCAAAAACCTGCCTATAGGTAAGATCCTCGTTGAGAACGGCTTCATCAACGAAAAGCAGCTGGAAGAGGCTCTCGAAAAGCAGAAAACCAGCGGCGGAAAAATGCTCGGCGATGTCATGCTCGATCTGGGATTTGTTTCCGAGACCCAGCTTGCGCAGGCGCTTTCAATACGACTGAAGGTGCCATTTGTCGACCTGGCAACCGTGCAGATCAACACCGAAGCGGTAATGAAGATACCCGAGAACGTCGCGAAGGAAAAGACCGTTTTCGCCTACGGTATCAATCATAACCGCCTGCTCGTTGCAACGAACGACCCCGTAAACTTCTACATCTTTGAGGATCTGAAGGTGCAGACGGGCATGGAGATCGTTCCGCAGATATCCACCAAGACCGCCATTGAAGCGGCCATCGGCAGGTTCTATTCGTCGCAGGCGATGGACAACGCCGTGAGCGACCTTGAAAGCGAGCAGATGACCCAGCAGGAGGCAACGCAGGCAGAATCCGACGCAAGAGTCGACAACGCGCCTATCGTTAAGCTCGTTAACATGATGGTCGAAACGGCGTTCAGAGTAAACGCGTCGGATATCCACATCGAGCCGTTCAAGACGAGAACGCGTATCCGCTATCGTATCGACGGCGAGCTTGTCGAGCAGGACATGAAGGTGCCCATCTCGTTCCATAACTCGATAATAACGCGTATAAAGATCCTCGGCGGCATGAACATCGCCGAGAAGAGAATCCCGCTGGACGGACGTTTCGGAACGATCATCGACGGCGTAAACCTCGACGTCCGTGTATCCACCATCCCCTGCGTATACGGCGAGAAATGCGTTATCCGTCTGCTTTCCACCGCGGACGAAAAGACCAGAAAGATAACCGACCTCGGCATGACGGAATACAACTACGAGATGTTCAAGCAGATAATCCGCTGCCCGAACGGCGTTATGCTGGTTACGGGACCTACCGGTTCCGGTAAGTCCACCACGCTTTATGCGACCCTCGGCGAGCTTTCGCAGCCGAATGTAAATATCGTTACGGTAGAGGACCCTGTCGAGAAGAAGATAGACGGCGTAAACCAGTGTCAGATCAACGCCAAGGCGGGCATGACCTTCGCGGCGGCGCTACGCTCCATACTTCGTCAGGACCCCGATATCATAATGGTCGGAGAGATCCGTGACGGCGAAACCGCGGATATCGCGATACGCGCCGCTATCACGGGACACTTCGTGCTTTCTACGCTTCATACCAACGACGCGGCTTCCACCATCGTAAGACTTGTGGACATGGGCGTTGCGCCGTACATGGTCGCTTCATCCCTCGTTGGCATCATCGCGCAGCGACTTGTTAAGCTGCTGTGCAAATCCTGCAAGGAAACATTCACGCTTACCGACCCTGCGGATCTCCGCCTTGTCGGAAAAGACAGCCCCGTCGACATCTGCCGCGTTCACCCGGGCGGATGCAAGGCGTGTCATGGTTCGGGCTATGCGGGCCGAACCGCTATCCATGAGATAATAGTTACATCCAACGATATCAAGGAGCTTATTTCCCGCGGCGCGACCGCCGAGGAGATAGGCGCCAAGGCGACGGAGAACGGCACCCGTCTGCTGCGCGACAACGTTGCGGAAATGGTACTCGCGGGAAGAACCACCATGGATGAGCTTGTCAAGGCGACATATACAGTCTGATAACGGCATATCATACCAATAAGTCATGCGATAAGGAGATAAAAAAGTGGAAGTAAACAACATTATGGATATCAACAGGATACTTGACGAGGCGCGCGACCTCGGCTGTTCCGACCTTCATTTTACGGCGGGTCTGCCGCCGGTGGTACGTCTGCACGGCTCGATAAGAAAGCTCGGCGGCTACCCCGACTGCACCGAACCCATCATCGTAAACATAATCAACCAGATAACGTCCATCAAGCACAAATCCCAGATATCCAAGGGACTGGACACCGACTTTTCCTACGTTTCCACATCAGGCTACAGACACAGAGTAAACGTGTACAGACAGCGCGGCTACCATGCCGTGGCGATACGTCTGCTGCGCAACGATATACCTACCCTCGCAGACCTCAGCCTGCCCGCAACGCTGGGCGAATTTTCCCTTGCGCCCCGCGGACTGGTGCTTGTAACAGGCCCTACGGGCTCGGGTAAATCCACCACCCTTGCGGCGATGATAGACCACATCAACCGTCAGAAGAACTGCCACATCATCACTGTAGAGGACCCTATCGAGTATCTTCACACACATAAGCAGTCCATGGTAAACCAGCGCGAAATAGGACAGGATGTCGACAGCTTCGCGGGGTCGCTGCGTGCGGCTCTCCGTGAGGACCCCGACGTTATCCTCGTCGGAGAAATGCGTGACTTTGAGACCATTAACGCGGCTGTAACCGCGGCGGAAACAGGCCACCTTGTATTCTCCACGCTGCATACAACCGGCGCTGCGGAAACCATCGACCGTATCATCGACGTTTACCCCCCGCATTCGCAGGGTCAGATTCGCTCCCAGCTTGCGAACTCCGTTGTCGGAATTATTTCGCAGACGCTGGTTCCCACCGCGGATGGAAAGGGACGCTGCGCGGCTCTCGAGATACTCGCGGCGACGGACGCAGTCCGCTCCATGATTCGCGAGGGCAAGATATTCCAGATACCCACCGCCATCGCAACGGGTAAGAAATACGGAATGTTCACACTTGACCAGGATCTTGCGCGCCTTGTCCGCACCGGTAAGATCACCGACCAGACCGCCCGCACGAGATGCCAGGATCCGAACGAATACAAGCGTTACGTTGAAGCGGGCTTCTGATTTTGCAGGATATTTTCTGTTATTCTTACCGGGAACGCGCCTGCATCTTACAGGTGTTGTGTAACAAATGCACTGTTACACGCGGATTTAACACAAATTTCCGTCAGATTACACAAAAACTTCACCCTGAAAAGATTGAAATGTACGAATTTGTGATTTGGGCTGATTTTCGGGCGAAAAACCCTTGCAATTTAAAAACGTTTGCGGTATAATGTAAACACAGCAGAGATACAAAGGCTGCTGAACCTAACAAGGATATAACCCCGCCGGGGTTATACATAAAAAATTTTTTTCAGGAGGTCTTTATCATGATAAAGAAGCTTCAGGCCCTGAAGAAGAAAAAGGGCTTCACACTCGTCGAGCTGATCGTTGTTATCGCTATCATCGGCGTACTCGCAGCTATCCTGGTTCCTACCATGCTGGGTTATGTAACTTCTTCCAGAATTACATCCCTCAACTCCACAGCTGCTTCCATCAAGAACAACATTGATTCGTTCCTGACAACAGCTGATACAAAGGGCTACGGAATGCTGAAGGGTTCTTCCAACACAGCAACCCTTACATTCACAGTTTCCAGTGGTAGTTGGACTGCATCTAACGATACAGCCGGTTCTTTCAAGACCGGTGGTACACTTACTTGGACCGGTTCCGGTACAGGTAGTGCTGCTGGCACTGCTAAGACCAGCCTTTCTTCCGCAGAAACACTTCTCGAAATTGAGCTGGCTGACCTGTTCCCCACTGTAAACAACGCTTTCGTTTGGGCTTACCTCGAAGGTGGCAAGTGCCTCTATGTATACTACACTGAGGATTCTACTTCTGCTCCTACAGGTGCTCCTGCTGTAACTGACTTCCAGGCTGACACTTTTGCTTGGGATGGTTCCACAGCCGGTATCACATCTGATGGCATGTCCGTTGGTACAGCTCCCGCTCTTGCTCTTGGCTAATAACTAAGGCTGGGTTGGGACACCAACACCTAAATGACACCAATTTCCTCGGCGGCGCAAGCCGTCGGGGAATATGTGTTATTCGGAGATAATTTATTTGTTTATGCCATGCGCTCCGCGCTCGGCGGAAACAAGGAAATTATGCAGTTTCTTTGCGGGAGGTTTTATATGATTCAGTATTTACAGAGGATGCGGGCGAAAAAAGGTTTCACCATTATCGAGCTTGTTGTCGTTATTGCGATAATCGGCGTGCTCATTGCGATAATCGTCCCGAATTTATCCAACGACAGCGCCAAGGCGCAGGCGGCGGACACAAACGCGACGACGTTCTATTCCGCGGTGCAGTATTGCTTTACGAAGTATACGAAGTACGAGGCTGATCTTTCGCTGGACATCAAGGCGGACACTTCCTCAATGGAGTATATCAGCTACTTCCCCTCGGCGAACGGAAATTTCCCCATCAACAAGGTGACTTATATAGAGATGAAGACCGACACCGACGGGCAGGTGCAGTATGTGCACGTTGCGAAGTCGCTGGGGGATCTTCTGACCGACAGCTCGTCGACAAACACGAATGTATTTGCGGGGATACTTGCAAAGGACATACAGAACGTGTTCCATTCGGAGGAAGAGGGATACTATTTCGCGTATGTTTATTTCGAGGACGCAGCCACATCGCTTACGGCCACGAGCAATACCGTAAGGGTCGAGATGACGCATTACAGCGCGGAGGATATACCTGCGCCTGCATCACCGTCGTTTGACGCGGCGTATGCGACGAATAATCTTATGTTCTCGGATTACGGCAAGCTTTCCTGCGGGGTAATCTGCGGCACTTGCTCAAGCGCGCAGACTTCGACGGGGGCTTATATAGGAGATATCGGCACTTATTTTATGAATAAGGGCGACGAGGTTTGATTTTAGTGAATCAACAGGAGGCGCGGGAATTTTCCCGCGCTTTTGTTTTTTTGGGGGGCGCTTCAACGAACGATTGTCCCCCCATTTCCCCCGAAATATCCCCCCACTACTTGACTTTACGCTCCGAATGAGTTATACTATATAAATGACGGCGGCTATGCCGCGTATCTGCAATTTGTCCCCGCAAGCCATGCGGGGCGATGAAAGGAATTAACGACATGAACAACACAGAAAAGACCCTCGATAAGGTAAAGGCGCTCTGCGTCGGCAGAGGCTTCGTTTACCCCGGAAGCGAGATCTACGGCGGTCTTGCGAACACATGGGACTACGGCCCCCTCGGCGTTGAGCTCAAGGAAAACATCAAGAAGGCCTGGCGCAAAAAGTTCGTACAGGAAAACAAGTACAACGTAGGTCTTGACAGTGCGATTCTGATGAACCCCCAGACCTGGGTGGCTTCGGGTCATGTGGGCGGATTTTCCGACCCGCTGATGGACTGCAAGGACTGCAAGACCCGTCACCGCGCAGATAAGCTCATCGAGGATTTCGGCGAGGCAGAGCCTAACGGCTGGTCCAACGAAAAAATGATGGAATATATCCGCGAAAAGGGCATCAAGTGCCCCAACTGCGGCAGCACTAACTTCACAGATATCCGCCAGTTCAACCTTATGTTCAAGACCTTCCAGGGCGTAACAGAGGACAGCAAGAGCGAGATCTATCTCCGCCCCGAAACTGCGCAGGGTATTTTCGTAAACTTCAACAACATCCAGCGCACAAGCCGCAAAAAGGTGCCTTTCGGCGTTGCACAGGTGGGCAAGTCTTTCAGAAACGAGATAACTCCCGGTCAGTTCATCTTCCGCGTGCGCGAGTTCGAGCAGATGGAGCTTGAGTTCTTCTGCAAGCCCGGCACCGACCTCGAATGGTTCCAGTACTGGAGAAGCTACTGCAAGAACTTCCTGCTCAGCCTTGGCTTAAAGGAGGAGAACATCCGCCTGCGCGACCACGATAAGGAGGAGCTGTGCTTCTATTCCAAGGCAACGACCGACTTCGAGTTCCTGTTCCCGTTCGGCTGGGGCGAGCTCTGGGGCGTTGCGGACAGAACCGACTACGACCTCACCCAGCACCAGAAGACCAGCGGCAAGTCCATGGAATATTTCGACCCCGAAACAAACGAGAAATATGTTCCGTATGTTATCGAGCCGTCGCTGGGCGTTGAGCGCCTGTTCCTCGCGGTTGTATGCGACGCGTACGACGAGGAGGCTCTCGAGGACGGCACAAGCAGAACAGTAATGCATCTGCACCCTGCGCTTGCGCCTGTTAAGGCTGCGGTTCTGCCGCTGTCGAAGAAGCTGTCCGATAAGGCTGGCGAGCTTTACGAGGATCTTTCCAAGTACTTCAATGTTGAATTCGACGAGGCGGGCGCAATCGGTAAGAGATACCGCCGTCAGGATGAGATCGGCACGCCGTTCTGCATCACATATGATTTTGATACCGAAACGGACGGCTGCGTAACGGTTCGCGAGCGCGATTCCATGCAGCAGGTCAGAATCCCGCTGGCGGATGTCAAGGCTTATATCGAGGAGAGAATTTTCTTCTGATATTTCGGTAGAGATAGTTTAAGGGACTGCTTTTGGGCAGTCCCTTTTTCAGTGTTATGGCGTTGTTGCTTTTTCGGTGTAACATTTCGTGGTTGCATTATATTTAGTCTTTGCAGCACCCATACACGCGGTCAAGGGGTCGCACCCCTTGCGGGTCGAGGGCAGCGCCCTCGTCGCTGTCCGCAGACAGCGAAACTCTCCACGCACTGGAAATCTTTTGCAGTGAAAGCAGTAAGCAGGTACGTTTACACGACTTAAAAGGCGCTAAAGGGGTGTGGGGGAAAACAAGAGTTTTCCCCCACAAGCATCATATTAAATCTAAATGTTTCTTTCCTCAAAAACAGTCCGGTGGACTGTTTTTGAAAAATCTCGGTCTGACACAAGTGCATAAGCATCAACAAATTTCACCAACGTAACGCCGCCTTTTATGCCCAGCAAAACCACGCCCGCCGCCTTATTCCACCCCATCCTCTTTAAATTTCAGATATATCTCATAATAAGCCTGCGAAAGCGCCTCGTTGTTTTCCGTGATGCTGTCAACGTGCTTCTCCAGCGCGTCGGCGGTACTTTTGTAGTCGTCGGCATTGCCCGCGCTGAACATCTCCCTGACGTATTTCAGCCATGTACGTTCGTGCTTTACACCCACAAGCAGCTTTTCGTGAAGCTCCGCGTAGTCCTCGGGCGGAACAATGCTCTCGAAAGCGGCAAAGTCATTTTCAAGCTCCCCGAAATACTTCTCCGCCTCGGACTTATTGCCCTTTATTGTGTCAAGGAAGCCGTCCTCGGCGTCGTCGGGGATAAGCGACGCAACCGCCATGAGATCCTTCGACCATTCCCGGGTGACGTTTTTCAGCGCGGCGCTGTATTCCTCCGGGGTCAGCGGCTTCCCCGACGAACAGCCCGCCAGCAGCATTACTGCCGAAATTATCAGTGCGAGTATCTTTTTCATAAATTACCTCTTATAAAAAATGCGCCGTCAGAATATAACGGCGCATTGTCCTAATTTTTTCAACCTGTCAAAGCTTCTCGATCCAGCCCATATCATCCGGGATCTTGCCATACTGCATACCGGTCATGGTGTCGTAAAGCTTCTGTGTGATCGGGCCGATCTTGTTGTTGCCGATCTCCATTACCTTGTCGCCCCACTTGAGGTGGCCTACAGGAGATACAACCGCCGCGGTGCCAGTGCCGAATACTTCGTCCAGCTTACCTGCGTCGTAAGCGTCGGCGATCTCCTGGATGGAAATGCGGCGCTCCGAAACCTTCATGCCCCACTTGCGGCAGAGCTCAAGAACGGACTTTCTTGTGATACCGCCAAGAATAGAGCCCTGAAGCGCGGGAGTTACTATCTCGCCGTCGATAACGAACATGATATTCATTGCACCGACTTCCTCAACATACTTGCGCTCAACGCCGTCGAGCCACAGTACCTGAGAGTAGTTCTGCTTGTGCGCTTCGTCCTGTCCCGCGAGGGAAGCAGCGTAGTTGCCGCCCGTCTTGGTGAAGCCCATGCCGCCGCGTACCGCGCGTACATAGTTGGTTTCAACATAAATGCTTACGGGGCTTAAGCCTGTGGAGTAATATGCGCCCGAGGGGCTCATAATTATCATGAAGTAATACTTGTCGCCGGGGCGGACGCCGAGGAACGGATCTGCCGCGAAAATGAACGGGCGGATATAAAGCGAAGCGCCGTCGGTGTGGGGAACCCAGTCCTTGTCTATCTCAACAAGGGTGTGCAGCGCCTGCAGCGCGTCCTCAACGGGGATCTGCGGAATAACAAGGCGCTCTGCGGAGATGTTCATTCTCTTGAAATTCTCCTCGGGGCGGAAGAACTGAACGTTTCCGTCGGCGGTTCTGTACGCCTTCATGCCCTCGAAGATCTCCTGACCGTAATGCAGCACCATCGCCGCGGGGGAGAGGGAGATGTTTCCGTAGGGAACGACTCTCGCGTCGTGCCAGCCCTTGCCCGTGTCATATTCCATAACGAACATATGGTCGGTGAAGATATGACCGAAGCCGAGCTTGCTTTCGTCGGTGGGCTTAACCTTGGGAGCAGTGGTTTTTTCTATTCTTATATCCATGATCGTGTCCTTTCTGTCCGACGCCGCACGGCTCGGACAAATAAATTACTACATAGTTATTATATCACTGTTCCCGCAAAATGTAAATATATTTTTTGCATATTTTGCGGGAGTAAATTTCATGCGCACTGTACAAATTTACAACGAACCGCGCCGCAAAAACTGCGCGGAGCGGACAAAAAGCCGCAGCCGCGCAGGAAATTATTCATTCTGTTAAATAAGACCCGAATTGTTTATCGCAGAGAACAGCGCGTAGATGGACGCCATGATGATATCCGTGTCGATACCCGCGCCCCAGCTTGTGCCGTTGGGGGTGGATATGCCGATGTAGGAAGCCGCCTTGGACTTGGAGGACTGCTCCAGCGCGTTCTCGGTAAATGTTTCGATATGGTAGTCTATGTTCAGACCGTGCTTTACCGCGTTGGAAACCGCGTCAAGACGGCCGTTGCCGTTGCCGCTGAAGGTGCGGGTCTCGCCGTTTATCCTTACGGTAACATCCGCGGATATCAGCGGGCCCTGCATGTAGTGCGTGGAAACAAGCTCCAGCTTGCCCTTGGGGTTGATGTATGTGCTCTCGAAGATGTCGTAGATCTCCGCGGGGTGAAGCTCCTTGTGCGCGCGGTCGGAAACGCCCTTGACGGTGTAGCCGAAGTGCTCGCGCATTTTCGGCGGCATGCTGATGCCGAAGTTGTGCTCCATAAGGAAGCCGATACCGCCCTTGCCGGACTGGGAGTTGATGCGGATAACGTCGCCCTCGTATTCCCTGCCGATGTCGTGCGGGTCGATGGGGATGTAGGGAACGTTCCAGTGCTCGGGATCCTTTTCCTCGCGCCACTTCATGCCCTTTGCGATGGCGTCCTGATGAGAACCGCTGAACGCCGCGAAAACAAGCTGTCCGCTGTATGGCATACGCTCGTAAACGTGCATTCTGGTCAGGCGTTCATAAATTTCGGTCAGCTCGGGCAGGTTGGAGAAGTCGAGATTGGGCTCAACGCCGTGGGAGTACATATTCAGCGCGAGGGTGATTATATCGACGTTGCCGGTGCGCTCGCCGTTGCCGAAGAGGGTGCCCTCAACTCTGTCGGCGCCCGCCAGCAGACCGAGCTCGGTGTCTGCGACTGCGCAGCCGCGGTCGTTGTGCGGGTGCAGGGAGATAACGAGGTTCTCGCGGTCGTGCAGGGCCTTGCACATATATTCCACCTGCTGCGCGTAAACGTGGGACATGGATTCCGCAACGGTAACGGGCAGGTTGATGATGACCTTGTTGTCGGGGGTGGGCTTCCAGATGTCGATAACGGCGTTGCATATCTCGGCGGCGTATTCCATTTCGGTGCCCGTGAAGCTTTCGGGGGAGTATTCAAAGCGGAAGTTGCCGGGGGTCTTTGCCTTGTATTCGTTGAGGAGCTTTGCGCCGGTTGTTGCGATGTCGATTATCTCCTGCTTGCTCTTGCGGAAAACCTGCTCGCGCTGTGCGACGGAGGTGGAGTTGTAGAGGTGGACGATGGCGTGCTTGCAGCCCTCGAGAGCCTCGAAAGTTTTCTTGATGATATGCTCGCGGCTCTGGGTGAGCACCTGAACGGTAACGTCGTCGGGGATGAGGTCGCGCTCGATAAGGGTGCGGCAGAATTCGTACTCGGTGTCGCTGGCGGCGGGGAAGCCTATTTCGATCTCCTTGAAGCCGACCGCAACGAGGTAGCGGAAGAACTCGAGCTTTTCCTCAAGGCTCATGGGGATTATCAGCGCCTGGTTTCCGTCGCGGAGGTCAACGCTGCACCATACGGGGGGCTTTTCGATGTACTCTTTTCTGGTCCAGTCGAGGCAGGGGAAGGGCGGCATGAAGTAGCCGCGGGTGTACTTGCTTGCGTTTGTCATTTTAGGTACTTCCTTTCGTAGATATGGGATATATAGTCGGGTTGAATAGCATCTGAAATAAATCGGGGCAATAAAAAAACTTCATCTCTTTTGCAAGAGATGAAGCTTACTGCTCCACGGTACCACTCTCATTGGCATAAAAATGCCCGCTCTGACACATCTATCAATGTGCATCTCTGTAACGGGAGAAACCGTAACGACTTACAGGCGGGGATGCGTTCAGCCGTTCTGCTCAAGGATGAGCTATATCCGCACGCTGTTGCTGCCTTGCACCGACCGGCAGCTCTCTGAAAACCGCAGTGAGGACTTTTTTCCTATCAACGCATTTCAAATCTATTCTTAGTGATATTATAGCACATGATTAGCGGCTTGTCAAGGGGGGCGGGGGGAATTTCCGGCATAAGTTTGGCGCGGGGCGTTTTGGCTGAAGTGTCAGCCCTTTGTCTTTACGGCGCAGATGTAATACGAAAATTACCGCGCGCCTGCATCAGCCCTGCGGCGGCTCTCCCCAATCGGGGTTCCACTCGCCGTTCCAATCTCCGCCCCAGTCGCCATTATCTCCGCCGTCCTTATTATCGGTCGACGTGAACACGCCGCTGCCTGCTGCCATCACAACATCACCCTCGGATATCCCGTTGAGTATCTCCGTATATCCTCCGAGCTGCTCCCCGATGGTAACATCCAGCTTATACCGCTCTTCGCCGTCCACCACCGTAACATAATTCGACGTCCCGCGGGAATTTATTGCTGCGTCCGGCACGGCAAGCACGTTCTCCTTGCTTTTCGTGACATACACCGTCGCCCATCCCGCGCTTATCGCAAGCGGGTTTTCCGCGTATATCTCATCCAGCACTCCCTCCCCCGGATCAAACACCGCGCGCTGCGTTCCCGCAGTATCCGGCGCTAAATCGGGAGCTTCCACAACCGTTGCGTCGTATGTCTTGCCGTCTATCTTGACCTGCACCTTTTCGCCAAAATTGAACCTCGCCGCGTCCGCTCCGTCAATATACACCGCCGCCATATTCAGCGGCGAAACCGAGCAGCAGAACTGCCCTTCGCTTACGGAATCGCCCTCCGTAACGCGCTGCGTGGACGTAACTATCCCGTCGAACGGCGCCCGCAGGGTATACGAATCCTTTTCCCTCAGCATGATATCAAGCGTTATCTGCTCTATCTGATACTGAAGCTGCGCGGATGTCCCGCCGGAAAGCGAAGCCGTATACGCCGCGTTCACGATGGTCTGCTGATTGTTTATCTGATAATCCAGCGCGGAGGAATCCAGTTCAACCAGAACATCCCCCTCGCTTACGATACCGTTGTTCACCACCGAGGTGGAAACCACCTGCGCTTCCGCGGGGAACAGCAGGTTCGCTGCATAGGGATAGCCTATGGTCGCGGCGATCGCCGTGGTTTCGGTGATATCCATATACTTCGCCTCCGCGACTTCATAGGATATCTCTGCGCCGCCGTAAATCGGGAGTTTTATCTCCTCCCCGGCGGTGCTGTGCGCGCAGCCTGTCAGCGCAAGCGATAAAGCCGCAGCGGCTGCGGCAAGCCTTTTTTTCATTGTTTCTGCCTTTCCCGTTGGGGTTCGTTGGGGTCAAATCACTTCTCGACAGCCGCGAGCCTGCGCATCATCTCAAGGCACATTCTGCCGTTGTGATAGGGGCACTTCCACGGGTCTACGGTGGGCTTGAACTGCGCGTAGTTGCCGTTTTCGTCAACCTGCGAGAACCACTCGCCGCCCGGGCGCCTGTCGATTATCTTATCCTTTATGTAGTTCCATACATTATGGGCGATGTCGAGGTACTCCTCCCCGCCGTAGCCTTTCTGATAGCCGTTCGTGAAGCCGATCACGGTTTCCGCCTGGACCCACCAGATGCGCCATGTATTGATAACGCCGCTGTCGTTTTCGTTCAGCAGGGAGCTTGTCGCCCTGTCATACGCGATATCCGCGATGTTGCGTACTATCTCCTTGTTCATGCCGACAAACTTTTCGGTGACAGCCTTGTCCCCGATGACCTCGCAGGCGCGGTCGATGAGCCATGTTGCTTCGATATCGTGACCGTAGGAATGGATATCCCCGATAACGTCGAAGTTCCTGTCGAAGAACACCAGCAGCTTGTGACCCTTCTTGTCGTATATCTTGTCGTATGTAAGGTCAAGCTGGAACAGCAGGCGCTCCAGCACCTTTGCGTTGTGGTCCGCGAGGTAAAGCTCGGTGTAGGCTTCCATGAGGTGAAGCGTGGTGTTCATCGTCTTGTCCGCCATAAGGCCGTTTTCGGAAAGCTCGTCGTTGCGGAGTTCCGTTTTCCAGTCGCGGGAGAGGGTTTCAAGATATGCAACGTCGTCCGTCGCGTACTTCTCAACAAGGTCGAACACCTTGTACGCAAGCTCCAGCGCTGCCTTGTCGCCGCTCGCACGGTAGTAGCTGGAAAGCGCATAGATAAAGAACGCCTGACAATATGAGTGCTTGAAATCATCCTTGACTGTGCCGTCGTAGTTCATCGACCAGTACACGCCGCCATACTCCTTGTCCACGCACTTTTCTGTTAAAAATTCGTAAGCGTGGCGGGCGTTGTCGAGCAGCGCGGGGTCTTTCAGCTCCATATATGCGTTGGAATAGAACCAGAGTATTCTTGAGTGGAGGATAACGCCCTTTTCACCGTGCTTGTCGATTTTGAGGTCGCTGTCCATAAATCCCGTAAAGCCGCCGTTTTCGTCATCCCGCAGGGAGTTCCAGAAAGGTATGATGTGCGAGGTCAGCTCGCTCTTGATTTCTTCTCTGAATGCTGACATAGCTTTTTCCGTCCTTTTGTATTATAATTATTCCTTAATAAAGCCGTCGCGCCTGCGCGTGGCAGGCGGTCGTGGTTATTCATCATGCTTCGGAGGAATTGTCGTTCTTTCCGCAGCAGTTCTTGTATTTCTTTCCGCTTCCGCAGGGGCATGGGTCGTTTCTGCCGACCTTCTTGTCCGCTCTGTAGGGGGTCTTTGCGCCTGCGTTGGGAGCATCGGGGTGCATTACCTGCTCGCGCTGAATGGGGCGCTCTACCCTTACGGGAACTGTCAGGACCAGTCTTACGGTTTCCTCGCGGATGGTGGCGATCATTTCGTCGAACATCGCGAAGCCCTCGAAGCGGTATTCCTCAACGGGGTTTCTCTGTGCGTAGCCGCGCAGGCCTATGCCGCGCTTCAGCTCTTCCATCGCGTCGATGTGATCCATCCAGTGCTTATCAACGGTTTTCAGCAGGCAGACGCGCTCTACCTCGCGCATAGCGGGGGAGCCCATGTCGGCTTCTCTTGTCTTGTAGATAAGCATTCCGCGCGCCTTGATGAAGTCGATGATATCCTGCTTGGAAATATTGTTCAGCTCTTCTGTGGTGTAGCGCAGGTCGCTGTCCATAACGAAAAGGTTAAGGTAATGCGCGCGCAGTCCGTCGAGGTTCCAGTTCTCCGCAACGCTGTCGGAGCAGTACATCGAAACGGTTTCCTCGATGTTCTGGTTCATCATCGCGATGATGTTCTGGCTGATATCCTCGCCGTCGAGCACCTTGGAGCGCTGGCTGTAGATGGTCATACGCTGCTGGGACATAACGTCGTCGAAGTCGAGGACGTTCTTTCTGATGGAGAAGTTTCTGCCCTCTATCTTTTTCTGCGCGGATTCTATGGTATTGGAGAGGAACGCCGCCTCGATGGGCTGGTCCTCGTCGAAGTTCATGGTTTCCATGATCTTCTGAACTCTGTCGCCGCCGAACAGACGCATGAGGTCGTCCTCGAGGGAGATGTAGAAACGGCTCTCGCCGGGGTCGCCCTGACGTCCCGCACGTCCGCGGAGCTGGTTGTCGATACGGCGGCTCTCATGGCGCTCGGTGCCGATGATATACAGACCGCCGAGCTGACGGACTTCCTCAGCCTCGGGCTTTATTTTATCGTCGTACTTCTTGTTGAGTTCCTGGTACTTCTTTCTTGCCTCGATGATATCCTGGTCGTCGGTATCCGCGAAGCCTGTCGCTTCCTGGATGAGTTCGTCGGAATATTCCAGCTTCTTCATCTCCGCGATGGCGAGGTACTCCGCATTACCGCCGAGCTTGATATCGGTACCGCGTCCCGCCATGTTGGTGGCGATGGTAACGGCGCCCTTCTTGCCCGCCTGCGCGACGATATCCGCCTCGCGCTCGTGGTTCTTCGCGTTAAGCACTTGGTGCTTTATTCCGCGCGCCTTGAGAAGCTTGGAAAGCTGCTCGGATTTCTCGATGGTAACGGTGCCGACAAGCACGGGCTGACCCTTCTTGTAGCATTCCTCGACCTGATCGCAGACAGCCTTGAACTTTCCGCGCTCGTTCTTGTAAACCTGGTCGTGGTTATCGATACGGATAACGGGCTTGTTGGTGGGTATCTCGATAACGTCGAGGGAGTATATCTGGCGGAACTCCTCTTCCTCGGTCATTGCAGTACCGGTCATGCCGGAAAGCTTTGCGTAAAGGCGGAAGAAGTTCTGGAATGTGATGGTGGCGAGGGTCTTGCTTTCGCGGTTGACCTTAACGCCCTCCTTTGCCTCGATGGCCTGGTGCAGACCGTCGTTGTAGCGGCGGCCGAACATAAGGCGTCCCGTAAATTCATCAACGATAACGATCTCGCCGTCCTTGATAACATAGTCGACATCAAGGTGCATGAGTCCGTTCGCGCGGATGGCCTGATTTATGTGGTGGAGAAGCGTAACGTTCTCGGGGTCCATGAGGTTGTTTACATGGAAGTAGGCTTCCGCCTTGGCAACGCCGCTGGGAAGCAGGTTGCAGGTCTTTGCCTTTTCGTCGATGATGTAGTCGCCCTCGAGCTTGTCCTCGTAGTCCTCCTTGGAATCAAGCTCAACGACCTTGTTCATGGTGAGGGTCTTTGCGAACTTGTCAGCCTTTTCGTAGAGGTCGGTGGACTTGTCGCCGCGGCCGGAAATGATCAGAGGGGTTCTCGCTTCGTCAATGAGGATGGAGTCGACCTCGTCCACAACGGCGAAGTTGGGGGCGCGCTGAACCTTATCCTTCTTGTAGAGGCACATATTATCGCGCAGGTAGTCAAAGCCCAGCTCGTTGTTGGTGGCGTAGGTGATATCGCAGTTGTATGCCGCGCGGCGCTGGTCGTTGTCGAGGTCGTGTGTGATAAGGCCGACGGACAGACCGAGGAAGCGGTGCACCTTGGACATCCACTCGCTGTCGCGCTTTGCGAGGTAGTCGTTTACGGTAACGATGTGAACGCCCTTGCCGGTCAGCGCGTTGAGGTAAGCGGGCAGGGTGGCAACGAAGGTCTTACCTTCGCCTGTTCTCATCTCCGCGATACGTCCCTGATGAAGAACGATGCCGCCGATGATCTGCACGGGGTAGTGCTTGATACCGATAACTCGGGAGGAAGCCTCTCGGCAGGTCGCGAATGCTTCGGGGAGGATATCGTCGAGGGTCTCGCCGTTTGCGAGCCTTTCCTTGAGTATTCCCGTCTGCGCCTTGAGCTCGGCGTCGGACATCGCCTTGTACTTTTCGTCAAGGTCGAGGACAGCCTGCTTTATCGGCTCGATGCGCTTGAGTTCGCGGCTCGAGTAGGTTCCGAAGATTTTTTTCATTATACCCATAGGATACTTTTTCCCTTTCTATTAGCAAGATCAAGCTCCGCCATCATGTGCGCGGCTTGTCGGATGATACTTTTTACACAGCCTAAGCTTGAGATTATTGACAATTCTTTACTTATCCGCATAATACAAATATTCACATTATATTATACATCATAACGCCCGCTTTGTCAAGGGGTGGAGGGCATGGCGGAGCGGGGCTGTCATCAGTTCCCGAAAAATGCGGAATGCGGGAGATTTTTTGTCTGTTTTTTTTCCGCAAACGCCGTGTTTGTTGTCGGATGATGAATATTTTTCGCAGAAAAATCACGCAAATGAACATTTGTATGCAGCAAAAACGGATTTGTCTGCGACAAAAATTCTCCGGAGCTTTATATCCTGCCGCTCAAAATTCCGCATAACAGAGCCGTTTTTGCCGCCGAGAAGCGTTGCGTTGTGACGTTTTATGCGTTACATTGTGACGTTTCATAGTGTTACATTGCAACGTTTCATGCGTCACAACGCAGATACGGCATAATGTCGTATAACATTCCGCGTTTATTCCACGCTTGTCCCTGCGTTTCATGCAAACCGGTTTTCGCATTTTGTCATGTGTATTAAACAAAAGAAAAAAATAAAAGAAATAAAACAAAAGAGAGCCAAACAAAAGCGGACGAAAGAAAAAAGAAAAAAGAAGAAAGAAGAAAGAAGCGGCGGCTTTTTAAGAATTTTTGCAGTTTTTTGCAGTTAACTCCGTGTTATTCTTTTTGCACAGGGGGGATTTTCATGGACATACTGCAGCTTATAAACCGCCGCAACACGATATATATGTGCCGTCCGCTTGCGCATATTCTAGGGATAAACGCCGCGATAGTGTATTCCGCGCTGATATCGAAGCAGGTGTTTTACCGGCAGAATCATATGCTGGACAATGATGGTTTTTTCTATTCCACCGCCGATGACCTGGAGGAAAGCACGACCCTTTCCGCGCGGTGTCAGAGCGCCGCTATAAAAAAGCTGATCGAAGCGGGGCTTATCGAATACAAACGAAAGGGCATCCCCGCGAAGCGCTATTTCCGCGTGCGGGACGATATGGAGCTTGTGAAAAGCCTGCTGGGGCCTGACGTGGTGGATGTGAAGTAAAGCCCGGGGCAACACCGGAGAGCGCTCCGACGCAGCTCGCTTTCTGTGGGTATTATCGGCGTTTACACGGTTCGGTATTAAGGGCAACACCGCACAAAGACCATTTATTGGATTTTGCACGTGTCTTGCTTGCATCTTTTCCGTCATCTTGCACAATTCGTCCTAGCAAGGCGTCAGCCTTGCGTCGTCCTCATTGTACAATCTGACGAAAAATCTGACTGCGCAATACACGCACAATCTTTGTGCGGTGTTGCCTAAGATTTCGCTAAGGCGATACCGGTGCTGCCTTAAGTCCGGTGGACTGTTTGGAGAAAAAACCGTCCCGCCTGAAGGAGATCACTCTGCATAATACGCAAGTATCAGCTCCGTAACGCGGTCGTAACTCAGCGCACCGTCCGACACGCCCTGCGCCTTTATAAACCCGTCATTGACCGCGTGCGAAACATCCTTCACCGCGCCCTTGTGCGAGTTTATGTATGTATTCTCCGCGGTAAAATCCGCGACCATACCTTCTGTGCAGTGAGCCGCCGCCTGCGCCCACAAGTCCTCGTCATAGGCGCAAAGCGCGTTGGCACAGTATTTATACGCTTCCATATATCCCGAGTAGCGATATTCGGGGTACTCGCTGTTTATGCAGGAAAGAAAAGCGAGGAAGTTGCATTCATTCTCGAATGCCGTGCCGCGGGAGTGCGCGCTTTCGTGCGCGGCGGTGAACGGTATCGAAAAATCGGGCTGGGCGGTGTTTACATTGCATTCCGCAAAGAACGGGAAATACATTCCATTTATCCCCGTGTACGACCACGCTTCCGACAGCATGACGGGCTTCTGCCGCCATACCGCGCCCCACAGGAACGGATATTCATCCGTAAGCGCGTCGTAGCCGCTGCCCGCGCGGGTCAGCTCCGTAAAAATGCTCTCGGAAAACACCACGTTCCCGTTTTCGTCCGTTTCAAGCTCTGCACGGGCCTCCGCTGCGCCCTCCGCGAGGGTAATGCAGACGTCGAGAAGCTGCTCCGCGGTCTTTTTTGATGTGTCCAGTCCCATGAGCTGCTCCAGCGGCAGGCGATAGTAATTCGCGCCGTGGCATATCATGTACATAAGGCAGGCGAAGCTTACGAAGCATACCGTGCCGCGTCCCGCTTTAAGCGCAGTCCTGCCCTTGCGGAAGGATTTCTTCATCCTTACAATAAACAGCACGACAAGGAAAATTACCAGCGGCGCCGCAAGCACCACCAGCAGTTCCGTAAGCGAGATGGGAATAATGCTCGTTATAAATCCCAGCGGCACGGTTATCACCCGGAAAAGCCCGCGGGAGAACACATATTCCGTAAATCCGGGGAAATACGGCAGGATGAAATACATCGCCGCCGCAAGCAGCAGCGGCAGGAAGATCCATGCCGCCTTAAAAAACTTCTTCATACTTTACCTTCCTGTAAGGCCGCGCAGACGTCCGACGCATTCGCGTACTATACGCGCGGCGGTTTCGATCTCCTCGGGGGTGTTTTTGTCGGAAAGGCTGAGCCGCAGCGGGCCCGTCAGCCATTTATCCTCAACGCCCATCGCCCGCAGGACGTGCGACGGCTCTCCGCTGCCGCTTGCGCAGGCGGAGGCGGAGGAAGCGCACACCCCCGCAAGGTCAAGGTCGAGCACCAGCGCTTCGCCCTCTGTTCCGTCGAATGAGAAATTCACGTTGCCGCACAGGCGGTCAGTCCTGCTTCCGTTAAGGCGGGAGCGGGGGATATCCGACAGCCTTTCGATAAGCGCATCCCGCAGGGCGGATATGCGTTTCTGCCGCGCGGGGATATCGCCGCAGATAATTTCGAGCGCCTCTCCGAAAGCCGCGATGGCGGCGGTGTTTTCCGTGCCGGAGCGCATTCCGTGCTGCTGCCCCCCGCCGAAAATAAGCGGGTGCAGCGGCGTGCCTTTCCTTACATAAAGCAGCCCGCAGCCGCACAGCCCGCCGACCTTGTGCGCGGAAACGGACATCATATCCGCCCGTATTTCCCGCATATCCAGCGGGATATTTCCCGCCGCCTGCACCGCGTCAGTGTGGAACAGCACTCCCGCGCGGCGGCACAGCTCGCCTATCTCCGCGATGGGCTGCAATGTCCCTACTTCGTTGTTTGCCGCCATAACGGAAACCAGCGCGGTTTCGGGGGTGAGAGCCTGCTCCACCTGCTTTGGAGATATCCTGCCGTATTCATCGGGGGGGAGATATATCACCTCCGCGCCGCGCTTTTCCGCTTCGCGGCAGGAGTTGAGTATCGCGGGGTGTTCTATTGCGGTGGTTATTATGCGCCGCTTTCCCGTGGCGGCGAGGGTGGAAAAAATCGCCCAGTTGTCGCTTTCGGTGCCGCCGCCGGTGAAATATATCTCGCTCGGCTCCGCGCCGAATGCCGCGGCGCACTGCTCCCGCGCGCGGATGACCGCAAGGGCGGCTTTCCGCCCCTGCGAATGTGCGGCGGCGGGATTTCCGCCCCCGGTTATAAACGGCATTGCCGCCGCGACCGCACGCGGGTCGGGGCGCGCCGTCGCGGCATTGTCCAAGTATATCATGCGGTTACTCCAGAATTATCGTAAATGGGCCGTCATTCAGCAGGTCGACCTTCATATCCGCGCCGAAAACGCCCGTCTGAACCACGGGTATTTCGCGGCGGCAAAGCTCGGCGAAATATTCATACAGCCGCTCGGCTTCCTTCGGCTCCTTTGCCATGAGGAAATTCGGGCGGTTTCCCTTGCGGCAGTCGGCGTACAGCGTGAACTGCGAGATTATCAGCAGCCCGCCGCCCACGTCCCGCAGGGACAGATTTGTCTTTCCATCGCTGTCGGAGAAAATACGCAGATTTATAAGCTTCGCGGAAAGGCGCTCGCATTCCGCTTCGGTGTCCTCCGCGCCGACGCCAAGCAGCACAAGAAATCCGTTTCCTATCTGCCCTCTGATTTCCCCGTCGACGGATACGCTCGCACGGGTCACTCTTTGTATAACTATCTTCATTTTATACTCTCCGTAATTTGAATTGCTGTTTCTGTGTGATACTGCCTGTATAATATCAGAGTAATATACAAACGGTAAAATTATCTTCTGCGTCCGCCGCCGCCGCTTCTTCCGCTGTGATGACCACCGCCGCCGCTTCTGTGGCCGCTTCCGCCGTGCCTGCCGGAGGAAGAAGAACTTATGCGGACATGGGTGGTGTATTCGCGGACGAAAACATCGGTGCGGTTAAGGTACCGCGTTCTTTCGCAGCTGAGGTACGCCGCGGCGCTGACGGGCTTTTTCCTTGTGTAGCTTCTGCACACCTTTGTTGTGACGGTTATCGAGATGATAATACCTATCACCGCGGGGACAAACAGGAAATATATGAAGCTCATGATATCATCGGTATCAAGATGTATGTTGAAATCGGTGACGTAGCTGTCGTTATAATCCGCCGTTTTGTGGTTTGAAAGATATCGGCAGAAATTCTGTATGGATTCGTAGTAGTCCGAAGCGGGATAGACGTCCTTTTTGACGCCGAGGGAGCCTGCGTACACGGCGTAGTCGAAGATATCGTCGGTGCGGTTTCCGTAAAGGTCGGTGCCGCGGCCGTTGGCGGATATCCAGTCGGTGTAGTTCATGTTGGAGCGGTCGTCGTTGTAGAGAAGCACCACGGCGCTGCTGCCTGCCCCGAATGTGCTGTCGAGAAAGGCGTCGGCATAGGCGCGGTCGCTTTTGCCGCAGAGGTCGTCTGTCAGTACAACACCGACATTGCATTCGATATCGTTTGCGGTATCGGTGAGCAGTTCAGTAAGCTCGCTTATCTGCGCGGAGGTGAATTTCCCCTCGAGGTCGGAAAGCACGCCCTTGAATGCAGGGGCAGCCGAGGTATTATTACTGCCGCCGTATGAACCGTCTGCGATGGCGTACAGACCGTCCGCGAATGCGACGATACCGCTGCCAACTCCGCCCGCGTCAATGGCGGCGGACATATCGGAATACACATCGCGGATATGGCTGTCATAGAGGTCGTATGCGCTGCCCTGAAGATATATGTAGAGGTAATCGAGCAGCGTATCGGGGTCGATATCCACAATGAGGATAACCGCACCATCCGACGAGGCAAAGTGTCTGTTATAATAATCCTCGGCATAGCTTCTGCGGGAAGTATTATCGTCGTCCTGACCGAGGTCGGTTATGATAACGGCGGTGCTGATGCCGGACAGGTCCGCGGCGGCGGTCACGGCGTCGTGGGCGTCCAGATAATCCGTCGAGGAAAGTATCCCGAGATCGTCGGTCAGCCATGAATAGGTCTTTGCGGCGGCGGAAACGGATATCATTCCGCAGAAAAGAAGCGCGGCGGCGATGATGGCTGCAAATCTCTTAAACTGCAAAGCAGACACCTCCTATCAGAGCGGCAACGGCGGTGGCTGCGAGGAATATCCCCGCGCCGAACAGGAAAGCTTTTATGCGGCTTACGGGCAGGGAGCCGAACATCGCGCCCGTCTGACCGTTCATGGCAAAGGCGTAGTCTTTGCCGCGGTATGTATAGTTCAGAAACCACACGGGGAACAGCGCGTAGATATACCGCTGTTTTTCAAAATTCAGCGCGAAGTTTATAACATTGACGGAGGAATAACCCTCGACGCTTTTTCGCAGGGTCTCCTCTGCGCCCTCGCGGATACGCTGATTTATGCGCGCGGCGGCCTCTTCCTGAGTTACGTCGTACTTTTCGGCGGCGCAGCCCGACAGATAGGACATTGAAAACGGCTTCAGCCCGTTGTAATTGAACGGCTCGATGCTTTCCATGAGGGAATCGTCGATACGCTTTGAGCCGTCGCAGGGGACGCGCACGAACGCCAGTTCCGCGGCGCGGTTGACGTTGAATATTTTCGTGTTGGTGTAGCGGGTATCGCCGACGCGCCATGTTTTAACTATCCTGCCCTCGGCGTTGAGGTGCGCGGTGGTTATGGCGCTTTTCAGCCAGTAGGGAACGTACATGGCGGAGATGTTGTTTATCTGCGCCTCGCTTTTGAACCCCCGGGGCAGCAGGAATTTTCCCTTTATGTATTCCCTGAACGAGCTTTCGGCAAGCTGCCGCGTGGTGCAGAACGGGATTATCATATCCGGCTTATACTCGCCGGAGAGCCGTCCGGAGAGTATAACGGGGGTATGGCAGAAGCAGCACCGCGTCGAGGCGGTGAGGGAATCGCAGATAACGCCCGCGCCGCAGTTCGGACAGGTGTAGAGCGCGCTCTGCCCCGAGAAATCCTCGTCCTCCCGCTGTTCGGGAGTGAGCTCGGGCTCGTCGATATCCAGCGGCATTTCCTCATTCTCGCGGAACAGCGATTTTATCTGCTCCTCGGTGAAGCTGCCGTCGCAGTATTTACAGCGGAATGTGCCGCTTGCGTTGTCGTATTCGAGTGCTGCGTTGCAGTTCGGGCACTGATAAGTGACGGTTCGTATCTCTTCCATCGTAACTCCTTTTATCGCAAAATATGACGCTGCACCCTGACGGTGCAATAGTACCGCTGTATATATTATACCATATAATAACACCGTTTGTCCAACAAAAAAGCAATATTCCTTATTGTACAAAATAGCTATAAAATCGGCGCGGTTTTAGTATTATCTGTCCAAATTATACAGCTTGTCAGAAAAGTTCTTGAAAAAAATTTAAAAGTAATATATAATATAAGCAAAGATATGCGCGATATGAATCTTTAGACGGCGATACCGCCCGCGCATTTGAAAGGAGAACTTTACAATGAGCATCAGACTTGATGACAAATACCTTAAAAGTTTCGTAAAGGATCATGAGCTGGCCGCTGTCGCCCCCGCAGTAAAGGCGGCGCACGACACCCTCGCAGCAAAGAACGGTCCCGGAAGCGACTTCCTCGGCTGGATAGACCTCCCCGTTGACTACGACAAGGAAGAATTTGCAAGGATCAAGGCGGCTGCCGCTAAGGTAAAGTCCGACAGCGACGTTCTTATCGTTATCGGCATCGGCGGTTCCTACCTCGGCGCGAGAGCTGTTATAGAAGCTATCAAATCCTCTCTTTATAACTCCCTCAAGAAGGATACTCCCGAGATATACTTCATCGGCAACTCCATCAGCCCCACCTACCTCAGCGAGGTCGTTTCCCTCGTTGACGGCAAGGATTTTTCCGTAAACATCATCTCCAAGTCCGGAACCACCACCGAGCCCGCGCTCGCGTTCAGAGTATTCCGCGATATGCTGGTAGAAAAGTATGGCGAAGAGGGCGCAAAGGGCAGAATTTACGCCACAACGGACAAGGCTAAGGGCACCCTCAAGGAGCTCTCCGACAAGAAGGGCTACGAAACATTCGTAGTTCCGGACGACGTAGGCGGACGTTTCTCCGTTCTTACCGCCGTCGGACTTCTCCCCATCGCCTGCGCAGGCTGCGATGTCGACGCACTCATGAAGGGCGCCGCCGACGCAAGAACAGCTTACGCTGACTGCGACCTTGACAACAACGACTGCTACAAGTACGCAGCGCTCCGCAACATCCTTTACCGCAAGGGCAAGAGCGTTGAAATGCTCATCTCCTATGAGCCCAGCTTCGCTATGATGAACGAGTGGTACAAGCAGCTCTTCGGCGAGAGCGAAGGCAAGGACAACAAGGGTATCTACCCCTCCTCCGCCGTTTTCTCCACCGACCTGCACTCCATGGGTCAGTTCATTCAGGACGGCTCCAGGGTAATGTTCGAAACCGTCGTTCAGTTTGCAAAGCCCCGGAAGGATTTCTTCCTCAAGGACGATCCCACAAACGTTGACGGCCTTAACTTCCTGTCCAACCAGAATATGTCCGTTGTAAACAGAAAGGCATTCGAGGGTACGGTCATCGCCCACACAGAGGGCGGCGTTCCCAACATCGTTCTCGAAGTTCCCGAGCTCAACGAATACGAACTCGGCTTCATGATCTACTTCTTCGAAAAGGCTTGCGCTATCAGCGGCTATATGCTCGGAGTCAACCCCTTCGACCAGCCCGGCGTTGAAAGCTACAAGAAGAATATGTTCGCACTGCTCGGCAAGCCCGGATACGAGTCCGCAAAGGCGGCGCTTGAGGCTAAGCTCGGCATCAACTGATAAAGTCAGCCCACGCTCTGCGCGGACACCGCGCCGCGCAAAGCGTTTATACAAAAATACACGGAGGTCACCACTATGATCAAGCTCATTACAGGTAAGAAGGGTACAGGCAAGACCAAGATACTCATCGACGCTATCCACGAGGCAGAGAAGAATTCCAAGGGCAACGTAACCGCCATCCAGAAGGGCAGCTCCCTCAACACAGACATCACATATAAGGTTCGCCTTATCAACATCGAGGACTACGCTATCGAAGGCATTGACGCTTTCTACGGTTTCGTAGCAGGCATCCTGTCCTCTGACCACGACTGCACGGACATCTTCGTTGACGCAACCCTCAAGATCGTCGGCAGAGATTACGCAAAGGTCGGCGAAATGTTCGAGAAGCTGGACAAGATTTCGGCGGATACAACAATTACCTGCACAATTTCTGCGGATAATTCCGAACTTTCCGACAATATGAAAAAATTTATCGTTTAATTTAAAGGAAAACGCTTGACAAACCCCTTTTTGTGTGGTATAATACTAAGCGTGCCTATAAAAGAATCCGACGAGCGGGTTCTTAAAGAAATATTCCACATTGAGGGGGGTGCAATAATGGCAGTTCCGAAGAGAAAAGTATCTCGCGCAAGACGTGATAAAAGACGTTCACAGGTATGGAAGTTATCCGCACCTGCTTTCTCACGCTGCAAGCAGTGCGGTGAGCTCAAGCTCGCTCACAGAGTTTGCGGAAATTGCGGTTATTACAAGGATAAGGTTGTTATCGCTAAGGAAGCATAATCTTTTTTCTGTATAACTAAACAACGTTGTTTACGAGGACAGCCTCGGCATTTTGCCGGGGCTGTTGATTTATATACGGGTAATGTGGTGCTTTCGCCAAGCATCGGCGCCGTCAAGGCGCCGCGGGGATGGCGTTCCCTCTGAACGCCAGTGAAGAGGGGCGGCAGCCCCGCCAGGGTGCTTTTTAATTGCAAATTTGTTTACGCTCACTGCTGGGAATATAATTAATACGCTCCGCGTTGTTGGTTTAAACGATTTAATAAATTTCTTTTCGCACAAATGCGAGTGGAGCACCGTTGGTGG
>CAKSPC010000005.1 GCA_934481445.1 uncultured Oscillospiraceae bacterium | reverse complement strand
AGGATACGCTCGGTAGTTGTTGTCTTACCGGCGTCGATGTGAGCCATGATACCAATATTACGGGTCATTTCGAGAGTTACGTCTCTTTTCATAAAATCCTCCGAATATAACATCTTGGATACTCCGCGGTCATCATGCCGCGGAGAACCCAACGGCTCTGATTACCACTTGTAATGTGCGAAAGCCTTGTTAGCTTCTGCCATCTTGTGAGTATCGTCACGCTTCTTGCAGGATCCGCCCTGACCATTCAGTGCATCGCAGATCTCGTTTGCAAGTCTTTCCTTCATTGTTTTTTCGCTGCGCGCGCGGCTGTAGGTGGTGATCCATCTCAGACCGAGCGTGCGGCGTCTTTCGGGGCGAACCTCCATAGGAACCTGGTAGGTTGCACCGCCGACGCGGCGAGCCTTAACTTCGAGCTGAGGCATGATATTCTCCATTGCCTCCTCGAAAGCCTCGAGAGCGTCCTTGCCTGTCTTTTCCGCAACGATCTCGAACGCGCCGTAAACTATCTTCTGGGCTACGCCCTTCTTTCCGTCAAGCATGATGTTGTTGATAAGTCTTGTTACCAGCTCGGAACCGTACATAGGATCCGGCAGTACCTCACGCTTGGGAACATTACCTCTTCTTGGCACTTTAACTTCCCTCCTTCATACGAAATGAAAATCATAGGTACTCGAAAGCGTTCAACTCCCGCCGTCCAAACAAAAGGCAATGAATTTGATATAGCCAAAATAATGCCCTGCCTGACAGCTTAAAGTCAGAAATTACGCTTTCTTTCCAGCCTTCGGACGCTTTGCACCATACTTGGAGCGTCCCTGCATTCTCTTGTCAACGCCCTGTGCGTCGAGAGTACCGCGGATGATGTGGTAACGCACACCAGGGAGGTCCTTTACACGACCGCCGCGGATCAGAACAACGGAGTGTTCCTGCAGTTTGTGTCCGATACCGGGAATGTAAGCTGTAACTTCGTAACCGTTGGACAGCTTAACTCTGGCTACCTTTCTCATTGCTGAGTTAGGCTTCTTAGGAGTGCTGGTTCTTACGGCTGTGCAAACTCCGCGCTTCTGGGGAGAGTGCTGATCGATCTGCTCCTTGTGCAGAGTGTTCATACCCTTCTGAAGAGCAGGCGCCTTGGACTTCTTCTCAGAAACCTGACGTCCCTTGCGGACAAGCTGATTAAAAGTTGGCATTATTTCACCTCCAATAAAATTATCCGTGTGTTATTATTTACCGTTTGCCGATAAAATACTCACACATTCATATATTTTAGTGCAAAAAACGGTGTTTGTCAAGACCTTTTCGGAAACTTTGTGACAAACACCGTTATAAATTATCTTAAAGCAGAATTTTTGTTTATTTTAAACAACATCGTTGTTTGCTTCCTCTTCTTCGGCAGCCTCTGCGGCTTCCTCCGCTGCCTCCTCTGCTTCCTGCGCGAGAAGACCTGTACCTGCGGGGATAAGCTTGCCTATGATTACGTTCTCCTTCAGACCTGTCAGCGGGTCGATCTTTCCTCTGATTGCGGCCTCCGTGAGTACGCGGGTCGTTTCCTGGAAGGACGCCGCGGACATGAAGCTGTCCGTTGCCAGCGAAGCCTTTGTGATACCGAGCAGGATGGGCTCGCAGGTGGGAAGCGTGAGTTCCTCGCCCGCTGCGATACGCTTGTTGAGCTCGTCGCATACAGCGATAAATTCGTTCTTGCCAACGACTGCGCCTGCAAGCAGCGTGCTGTCGCCGGGCTCGAGAACGCGAACCTTGCGCATCATCTGGCGAACGATAACTTCGATATGCTTATCGTTGATATCAACACCCTGGAGGCGGTAAACCTTCTGAACCTCGGAGATGATGTAGTTCTGAACTTCCTTCTCGCCCTTTACTGCAAGAACATCGGGCGGATTGATAGAGCCTTCTGTGAGGGCGTCGCCTGCGGTAACATAGTCGCCGTCGTGAACCTTGGGACGATATCCGAACGGTACTGCGTACTGCTCTTCGGTGCCGTCGTCTGCGGTGATGACGGCA
This sequence comes from uncultured Oscillospiraceae bacterium, assembly GCA_934481445.1. Taxonomy (GTDB): domain Bacteria; phylum Bacillota; class Clostridia; order Oscillospirales; family Ruminococcaceae; genus CAG-115. The sequence continues at coordinate 65,004 of CAKSPC010000005.1, read as the reverse complement.
TGACGCGTCTTCTTGATCTCCTCGTAGCGAACCTTACCGGATATTCTGGTGATGATCGCTGCGTTCTTCGGGTGACGGCTCTCGAACAGTTCCTCGACACGGGGAAGACCCTGTGTGATATCTTCTGCCGATGCAATACCGCCGGTATGGAACGTTCTCATTGTAAGCTGTGTACCGGGCTCGCCGATGGACTGCGCCGCGATGATACCTACTGCCTCACCCTTGTTGATGAGCTGGCCGTTTGCAAGGGACGCGCCGTAGCACTTCGCACAAACACCGTTTCTGAGCTCGCAGGTAAGCACGGAGCGGACCTTGACTTCCTTGACGCCGGTCTTTACGATCTTGTCTGCGTCTGCGTCGGTCATGAGCTTATCTCTGGAAATTGTAAAGGAACCGTCGGGGGCTGTGAAGTCCTCTGCAAGGTAGCGGCCTGTCAGACGCTCTGCAAGCTTTTCCACAAGCTCGTTACCCTCGCGGATCTCGTATACGTCGATACCGTTTGTGGTGCCGCAGTCATCGCCGCGGATGATAACTTCCTGCGATACGTCGACAAGACGTCTTGTCAGATAACCCGAGTCAGCCGTACGCAGCGCGGTATCCGCCAGACCCTTACGGGCGCCGCGGGAGGAAATGAAGTATTCCAGTACGTTCAGACCTTCACGGTAGTTAGCTCTGATAGGCATTTCGATAGTCGCACCGGAAGTATTCGCGATAAGTCCGCGCATACCTGCGAGCTGTCTGATCTGTGCCGCGGAACCACGGGCTCCGGAGTCCGCCATCATGAAGATGTTGTTATACTGGTCGAGGTTGTTCGTCAGCGCGTCGGCAACGTCGTTCGTAGCCTGATTCCAGATGCTGATGAACTTCTCTTTTCTTTCGTTGTTGGAGATAAAGCCGCGGGCGAACTGCTTGTTGATCTTTGCGATGCTTGCGTCCGCGCCTGCGAGGATCTCTGCCTTCTGGGGCGGGATTTCCGCGTCGCATACGGCAACGGTGATACCGGAACGGGTAGAATACTTATAACCCATTGCCTTGATCTTATCCAGCACCTGTGCCGTAGTAGCGGTGCCGTGGATCTTCAGGCAGCGGTCGATGATCTGACCCAGCTCCTTCTTTCTTACCTTAAAGCCTATCTCGTAATCCAGCTGGTGATCGGGGTCGGTTCTGTCGACATAACCGAGATCCTGCGGGATGTGTTCGTTGAATATGATACGGCCTGCGGTGGTGGGCACGATGCGTGTGATCTTGGTGTCGCCGAGATCCTTTGTAACGCGTACCTTGATAGCCGCGTGGATGGAGATTATGCCATCCTGATAAGCCATAAGGGCTTCGTTCGCATCGCGGAATACCTTGCCCTCGCCCTTCTCGCCGGCCTTGTCGATGGTGAGGTAGTAGGAACCCAGTACCATATCCTGTGTAGGAACGGTAACAGGGCGTCCGTCGGAGGGTTTCAGCAGGTTCTTGGCCGCAAGCATGAGCGTGCGGGCTTCTTCCTGCGCCTCTTCGGACAGGGGGAGATGAACCGCCATCTGGTCGCCGTCGAAGTCGGCGTTGAACGCGGTACAGCACAGCGGGTGGAGCTTGATTGCTCTGCCCTCGACCAGTACGGGCTGGAACGCCTGAATACCGAGTCTGTGCAGCGTAGGCGCACGGTTGAGCAGTACGGGGTGGTTCTGAATTACGTTTTCGAGGGAATCCCAAACCTTGTCGTCAGCGCGCTCAACAAGCTTCTTAGCCTGCTTGATGTTGGGGGAAACGCCCTTTGCAACGAGGTCGTTCAGTACGAACGGCTTGAACAGCTCGAGAGCCATTTCCTTAGGCAGACCGCACTGATCCATTCTGAGTTCAGGACCTACAACGATAACGGAACGTCCGGAGTAGTCAACACGCTTACCGAGCAGGTTCTGACGGAAACGTCCCTGCTTACCCTTGAGCATATCGGACAGGGACTTGAGCGGGCGGTTGTTGGAACCGGTGTATGCTCTGCCGTGTCTGCCGTTGTCTATCAGCGCGTCTACCGCTTCCTGAAGCATACGCTTCTCGTTTCTTACGATAAGGTCGGGGGCATGCTTGGAAAGCAGATCCTTCAGACGGTTGTTTCTCATAACTACCTTACGGTAAAGCTCGTTAAGGTCGGATGTCGCATAGCGGCCGCCGTCAAGCTGTACCATAGGTCTGATATCCGGAGGGATAACGGGGATGGCGTCGAGTATCATCCACTCGGGACGGTTGCCCGAAGTTCTGAACGCCTCGATGGCGTCAAGTCTGCGGAGCAGCTTAACCTGCTTCTGACCTGCCGCAGTGCCTGCCAGCTCCGCCTTGAGCTCTTCCGAAAGCTGATCGAGGTCGATCTCCGCAAGGAGCTCCTTGATAGCCTCCGCGCCCATGCCTGCGCGGAAAGTGTCAATGCCCGAATACTTGGACATATACTGCGCGTACTCTTCCTCGGTGAGAAGCTGCTTCTTGATAAGGCCTGTCTTCTCGCCCGGGTCGATCACGATATACTTTGTGAAATAAAGTACCTCTTCAAGCTTCTTCGGTGTGAGGTCAAGAACCTGACCTATTCTTGAGGGAGTACCCTTGTAGTACCAGATATGGGATACAGGAGCCGCCAGTTCGATATGACCCATGCGCTCGCGTCTTACCTTGCTGCGTGTAACCTCAACGCCGCACTTCTCGCACACCTTGCCCTTGAAGCGGATGCGCTTGTACTTGCCGCAGTTGCACTCCCAGTCCTTTGTAGGACCAAAGATCCTTTCGCAGAACAGACCGCACTTTTCAGGCTTCTGAGTACGGTAGTTGATAGTTTCGGCGCGCTCTACAACGCCGTGCGACCACTCTCTGATCTGCTCGGGAGAGGCAAGTCCGATCTTCATAGACTCAAATACACTAAAACCCATTTATTTACCTCATCTCTCTGTTTATACGGGAGGCGCACCCGCGCCCCCTGAATGCTTCTGCGAAATTATTATTCGTCGTCATCGCTGCCGAAATCGTCAAAATCGTCGTTTTCGTCATCGTTGAAATCAAAGTCGCCCTCGTCGCCGCCGTCTACTACATCCTCGTCGGAATCGTTGACAACGCCGCCGTTTTCGGCTTCATCCTGATCCATAACTTCATAACCTGCTGCGTTGAAGTCGCTGTCGTCGGACTTGTAGTCCGCGTCAAAGCCGTGGCGTCCGTAGGATGCCTCGTCCTCTTCGTCCATATCATCCTTAAGGTCGATCTCTGCGCCCTTCTCGTCGAGAATACGGATATCAAGACCCAGACCCTGAAGCTCGCTTATCATAACCTTGAAGGACTCGGGAACGCCGGGCTTCGGAACAGGCTCGCCCTTGACGATAGCCTCGTAGGTCTTCTGTCTGCCCATGAGGTCATCGGACTTGACGGTGAGTATTTCCTGAAGAGTATATGCAGCGCCGTAAGCCTCCAGTGCCCATACTTCCATCTCGCCGAATCTCTGACCGCCGAACTGAGCCTTACCGCCCAGAGGCTGCTGAGTAACGAGGGAGTAGGGACCTGTCGAACGTGCGTGGATCTTATCGTCAACGAGGTGATGCAGCTTGAGGTAGTACATATAACCAACGGTTACGGGACCGTCGAACTTCTCGCCGGTTCTGCCGTCCGTAAGCTGCGTCTTGCAGTCGGATGTCCACGAAAGCTTTGTGAAGTCGATGCCCGCGGTGTTCTCGCCGCCGAGTTCACCCTTCTTGCTGCGAGCGATGTCGTAAAGCTCGCGTATATCCTGCTCGTGTGCGCCGTCGAATACGGGGGTAGCGATCTTCCAGCCGAGCGCTCTTGCAACATAGCCGAGGTGAACTTCGAGCACCTGACCGATGTTCATACGGGAAGGAACGCCGAGGGGGTTCAGTACGATGTCAAGCGGCGTGCCATCAGGCAGGAAAGGCATATCCTCCTGCTTGAGTATGCGGGAAACGACACCCTTGTTACCGTGACGGCCCGCCATCTTATCGCCGACGGAGATCTTTCTCTTCTGTGCGATATAAACGCGTACCTTTTCGTTGATTCCGGGTGCGAGGTCGTCGGAGGTTTCGCGGTCAAATACCTTGATATCAACAACGATACCGCTTACGCCGTGGGGAACTCTCAGGGAGTTATCGCGTACTTCGCGTGCCTTCTCGCCGAAGATAGCGCGGAGCAGCTTCTCCTCTGCGGTGAGCTCTGTTTCGCCCTTGGGAGAAACCTTGCCGACGAGGATATCGCCGGAATGAACCTCCGCACCGATGCGGATGATACCGCGCTCGTCGAGGTCCTTGAGGACTTCGTCGGAGAGGTTCGGGATATCGCGGGTGATCTCCTCGCTGCCGAGCTTTGTTTCGCGGCACTCAAGCTCGTATTCTTCAATATGGATAGATGTGTAAACATCGTTGTAAACAAGCTTTTCGTTGATGAGAACGGCGTCCTCGTAGTTGTAGCCTTCCCATGTCATAAAGCCGATGAGAGCATTCTTACCGAGCGCGATCTCGCCCATCTTTGTTGCGGGACCATCGGCAATAACGTCGCCCTTCTTTATGCGCTCGCCCTTCTGGACGATGGGGCGCTGGTTTACGCAGTTGCCCTGGTTGGAGCGCTTGAACTTGATGAGCTTGTACATATGCTCCTGACCAAGGTCGTTTGTGATAACGATGCGGTCTGCGCTTACCTCGGTGGCAACGCCGTCTTCCTTTGCGCATACGACAACGCCGGAGTCAACGGCAGCCTTGTATTCCATACCTGTGCCGACGATGGGGTTGTCCGTAACCATGAGCGGAACGGCCTGACGCTGCATGTTGGCACCCATCAGGGCACGGTTCGCGTCGTCGTTTTCGAGGAACGGGATCATCGCCGTTGCGACGGAAACTACCATCTTCGGCGATACGTCCATGAAGTCTACCTTTTCGCGCTCGATTTCAAGGATGGCGTCGCGGCAGCGTGCGTTCACGCGGGGGCGCGCAAATCTGCCCTCTTCGTCGAGGGGCTCGTTCGCCTGCGCTACAACGTAGTTATCCTCAACGTCGGCGGTCATGTAAACTACCTCGTCGAGCACCTTGCCGGTCTCCTTGTCAACGCGGCGGTAGGGTGCCTCGATGAAGCCGTATACATTTATTCTCGCGAAAGTTGCGAGGTAAGAGATAAGTCCGATGTTAGGACCTTCAGGGGTCTCGATGGGGCACATTCTTCCGTAGTGGGAGTAATGAACGTCGCGGACCTCGAATCCTGCACGGTCACGGGACAGACCGCCCGGACCGAGGGAGGACAGACGGCGCTTATGCGTCAGCTCCGCAAGGGGGTTGTTCTGATCCATGAACTGCGAAAGCGGCGAGGATCCGAAGAATTCCTTCATGGAAGCTATGACCTGACGGGCGTTTATCAGCGAAGCGGGGGAAACCTTTTCGTTGTCGTTCGCCTGAAGTCCCATTCTTTCGCGGATGGTGCGTTCCATACGGGTGAAGCCTATTCTGAACTGGTTCTGAAGCAGTTCGCCTACGCAGCGGATACGTCTGTTGCCGAGGTGGTCGATATCGTCGATATCGCCGATACCCTCGCAGAGGTTGATGAAGTAGCCAACGCTCGCGAAGATATCCTCCAGCGTGATATGCTTGGGGATAAGCTGCTCTGCGCGTGCAGCGATGAGCTCTGCCATCTTGTCGCGGTCGCCCGCAGCTTCTTCAAGGATTTCAGCAAGAACGCCGAACTTAACCTGCTCGTTGATACCGAGGGACTCGACATCCATATCGCCGACATACTGCTTGATATCAACCATGCCGTTGCCGACAACCTTTGCGATGCCCTCGCTCTCCACCTTGTGAACAGCCATCTCAAGGACGCCGGCATTCTGGATCTCCATTGCCTTTTCCCGGGTGATGAGCTCGTTTTCCTCAACGAGGATCTCGCCGGTAAGGGGCGCGATAACTGTTTCGGCAGCCTTCATTCCCGCGATACGGGAAGCGATGCCGAGCTTCTTATTATACTTATAGCGGCCGAAGCGGGAGAGGTCGTATCTCTTCGCGTCGAAAAACAGGTTGTCGAGTGTGGTGCGCGCGGAATCTACCGTTGCAGGCTCGCCGGGACGCAGCTTTCTGTAAACCTCAAGGAGCGCTTCCTCTTCGTTCTTGGTGTTGTCCTTGCCGCTGTCGATGGTGACGGTGATACGGGGATCATCGCCGAACTTTTCCTTGAGCATTTCGTCGGTGGAAAGGCCGATGGAACGCAGGAAAGTCGTGCAGGGGAACTTTCTGTTCTTATCTATGCGCACATAGAATACGTCGTTGGAGTCCATCTCAAGCTCGAGCCATGCGCCGCGGTTCGGGATGACCGTTGCCTTGAAAAGCTTCTTACCTGTCTTGTCGTGCTCAAAACCGTAGTAAACGCCGGGGGAACGCACCAGCTGGGAAACAACTACACGCTCCGAACCGTTGATAACAAAGGTACCGCTGTCCGTCATGAGGGGCAGGTCACCCATGTATATCTCGTTATCCATCAGCTCGCCGGTTTCTCTGTTGAGCAGTCTTGCCGTAACGCGCAGGGGGGCCGCATAAGTTGCGTTGCGCTCCTTGCATTCCTCGATAGAATACTTCGTCTTGTCGTCAAGGCGGAAGTCTATGAACGACAGCTCAAACTTGCCGTTCGAGTCGACGATCGGGGAAACGTCCTTAAAGACCTCTTTAATTCCGTCCGTGAGGAACCATTCGTAGGAGTCCTTCTGGATACCAATAAGGTTGGGCATTTCGATGACCTCATTGATTTTTGAAAAACTCTGTCGGGTGGTCTTTCCGAGCTGTACAGGCTTTACATTCACCATCGGCTTTTTCACTCCTTAATAAAATACAGTCAGAATTTGCCTATGAAAACGGTCAGAACAACGCATTTTTCATGCCGAAAAACGCCCGTTTTGCATACAAATCCATTATGATACAGTATAGTATTATACCATATCCAAAAACAAAAGTCAAGCAATTCGGCGAAATATTTTTCGTCATAATGGATATTTTTCCGTCATACCGCGGGGGATTTCTGCGCATTTATACGATTTTGATCGGGAAAAATCAAGTTTGTTTAAAATAACGAAAAAGTTTGTTTAAAAAGATACCCACAGAAACAAAAATGTTTCTGTGGGTGCTGGTATTACTTCACTTATTGCTTCAGTGCAAACTGTAATATCACCATATCCGATGACGCATAAAGCATTACCATGCTCTCTTCATATTTCCGAGTCCTTTCCGCAGCGCATTACTGCGCCCTTGACCAATTTGCAGCTTCCGTCGCAAAATCAGAACCCAATCTCAGCAGCTCCACCAGCTGATCGGTGAATCCCGCAAGATCATCCGCAGAACTGCTTGCCGGCTTGCGAAGATTATAGCTTTTGATTTTATCAAGCGCATTGCTGAGGCTTTTAAGCTCCGGATACTTATCGCATATGTCGGAAACCTTTTTAAGCGCATTCTGATATTTCAGCACATAATCATAAGCGCTGCAATAATCCCTGTATACCCTGTCAAGACCTCGGGACACGTCGGCATTGATAATATACTGATTTGCCGTATCCCAATAGCTGTTTGCGGACTTATATTCGCTGAGTATCTTTTCAACCTCATCGTAATTTATCGACTCACCGCACCTTTTGCAGGTACCGATAGATACAGTATGGCCCAGTGCTTCCCCCTCCGTTTCGCCGCACACCTTACAGATTTTGGGTTCCGTGCAGGTCGCCTCGGAGAAATCATGCCCAAGCGCTTCTCCCTCCGTTTCGCCGCACTCCGTGCAGGTTCTGGGTTCCGTGCAGGTCGCTTCCGTAAATTCATGTTCGTGCATACAACCCGTTGACGACGCAAGCATTATCACAGCTGCAATTACGCCAAAAGATCTTTTTATATAAAACTTTTTATTCATTTGTTTTTCACCTCATACATTACTTCCAGGCCTTTATCGGGATGATACGTCCAGCTGACCGTAAATTTGTCGTTGCTCTCAGTCTGCCTGCCCTGCGACCACGTCGTTTCACCCATTCTCTTATATACCGCGCTTGAAAATCCCAGCTCGGAATTGACCTCTTCTATCTTTTCGTTGCACGGAGTATATGTTTCGGTGTAGTATGTATAATCCATGTCGTCGCTGTCCATGTCGGTGGGATTTGTGTCAAGCATCATCCATGTACCGTCCTCGGCTATCGTGCACCATTTTTCATATTTGATATCCGAAAAATCCTTGTTAAAATCATACTTGCCGCCCACCAGAAAAACAATCGTCAGAGCGGTCGCGGCAATAACCACAGCACCGACAACGCATCCTATAATAACAGGCATCTTGGATTTTTTCTTGACCACCATTGACGCATCCGCAACAGGTGCAACTGTTGAAGCAACGCCATGCCCGCACCTGCCGCAGAAAGCCTGTCCCTCGCTCAGCGGCGCACCGCAGTTTCTGCAAAACAACTGATTACCAACCTGCGGTTCGGTCGGAACAGCGGCGGGGTTTTCAAATGCCGTTTCCTGATTTTCATTCATGCCCTTTTTTCCATGCGATAAAGCCGACGCTTATCGCACTTTTCCTTTCATATAATTTTTATGACATTATTATATACTATTTTCTCGTATTTGTCAAGTATAAATTCTATGTATTAGTACATAATATCCGAAATAATGTTATATGTTATATAATTAGACATGAGGTGATACGTATGCTCAACATCGGCAGCACAATATCCTATTTACTAGAAGTTCGTGGTATGTCCCAGCGAGAACTTGCCGCAAAACTGCACATCGCACCCACTACCCTCAACGGCTATATCAAAGGCGGACACGAACCTGACTACAAAACATTAATAAAAATTGCGGATATTTTCAGCGTATCGACCGATATTCTGCTCGGGCACCTGCCCTCGAACGCCTCCGATGAACTGCGCATCGCCGAGGACATCATCAGTCTGACCCCGCAGCAAAAGGAGCTCGTAAGCGTTCTTATAGAAACGATGAAAAAACAGAACAAAAAATAAAAACAGCCGTGCGGTCGAAGCTGCACGGCTGTTTTTTATGCAAAAAAACAGAAGCCCCGAAGGACTTCTGTCATAAAGGGGACGAAACCCCATAATGTTCAAAGCACCGCCTTGCCGTAGGATGCAATATAAAACCCGCTCTAGGCAGGGTGGGTAAGATCGCCCAACGGTTTCACGCTCCCTATCTTCCGCAGTACGGGAGGTCTGCAATCCGCCGCCGGAGTCGAAATCCCTTTTTTGATGTGTGGGTTATAGTAGCACACATAAGCGCATTACCGAAAGCGGTAATTTACAAGGCAGTAAGACTTTTCACGATAATATTATCGGCGCTTCCGCGCGGAATATTATCGGTAATTTACGGTTCAGACTTCGTCAAAGCCTTCCATATCAAGTTCGGGAAGCTCTGCAAATCTCTGAAGAAACAGCTCGCCGATGGACTGGTATTCGTCATCGTCGTCGACGGTCGCGAGCATTTCCTCGCCGTCGATAACCGTTTCCTTTAAAACGACGAACTCGGAAGCGCCCTCGTCCTCGTCGTAATCGGCGGGAACAAGTGCATAATAAACGGTGCCGTTCTGCTCGAGCCTGTCTACGAATTCAAAGCGGGTGACATTGCCCTCTTCGTCCTCGAGCTCGATGATGCCCTCGTCCTCGTCAAGTGTGATATCGTTATTTTCAGCCATATTCGTGTATCCTTTCGTCGCGCGAATATCAGCCGCGCTTGTAAATATATTTTACACCATGAACGTGACAATGTCAAGAGGAATTTTATGAAAATTAGGTGTCAGGGCGCATTTTTAAGCAATTATCATTAGTTTCAACAAAAGTCGTTCCGAAAAGTTATACAAACTGACAGCCGCTTTTTCAACAAAAACTATTGACTTTGACGAATAATTGTGGTATTATATAGTCAAGGAAAGAGAAACGGATACAGCCGATGATCACAATAAGCGATCGTCACCTCAGCAAAGTTTCTCCTACCGAATTCACGAAAGGGGTTCATTCCGATGGGTAGATGATCACCCGTCACGGGCATGTCAGTCCGATGGCCTTCAACTCAACAAATCAAGCTTTAAGCAGAAAGGAAGCGAGTCCAATGGAAAACACTGAAGAACAGTCTTACTCATCTGCGGAGTCGCATTCCGCCGACCGTCCGTAAAACCTTACCGACGATGATTTGCATGGGTTCCTGTCTTACCCCGTAAATGCAAAATCCGCTGAAACAGGGCGTTTGACCCGTTATCACGGACGCAGGCAAGCCGCAGATGAATTCTTTACCGCTTATGCGTTTACATATATCGTCCCGACTTCTTGAAATCAGGTGATTCTAATGTACGCAGCAGTCAGCAGGAATGGAACTAATTTGCGAAAGGATTGAGTCCGATGTCCGAATAGATTTTGTTTACAAATTCTATAAGGCGGTATAAACCAATGTACTGAAGTTTTAACAACTGAATATATAAAGTCCCCGTGCAGAACGGGGACTTTTGTTGTGTGTTTGGCTAAAATATTTCCTCGCCAAATCGAGTAATTCAGTTCATCGGAAAGTTTAAACGGCAGTAATTTGAAATAGACTATGGGGGGAAAACTCTTGTTTTTCCCCCATATCCCCTTTAGCGCTTTGGAAGTCGTGGGGAGTTTCGCCGTCTGCGAGACTAAGCGCGTAGCGCGTGTCTAACGGCAGACAAGGGCGCTGCCCTTGACCCGCAAGCCTTAAGTTTACGCCAACAGATATGTTGCAGATGTTGCATATGCCTTGATTTTGGCGTAAACTAAAAAGGCTTGAGCGAAACTTTCAATACGCTACGCGGAAATTTCAATCATCCTGCTTTACTTCGCGTCCCGCGCGATAAGCTTTCTCACCGCACCGACAGCGCACTTTATCGCACGCTCGCTGCTCTCGCAATTCTTATCCGGAAGCCCCGCATTGGTACGCTCGACATTCCACAGCGCCGTCAACACCGCACCCGCACGGACGTGCCTTAAAATAGCCACGGAGAATATCGCCGCCGCTTCCATCTCGCTGGTAAGGCAGCCGCACTTCGCATAGCCCTCCCACGCGGCATTCAGCTTCGGCGCGACCGCGGTATTATTCGGGTCGATCTCGCCGTAAAAGTTATCCTTGCTGTGCACCACTCCGACATGGCAGCGGTTTCCGTCCTCGTCGGTGGAAAGTTCGTCCCCGGATGCTTTCAGCGCGCCGACTACCTCGAAATCCGCCACTGCGGGGTAATCATCCGGGATATATTCGTGGCTGGTGCCCTCGCTGCGAATTGCGGCGCTGGCGACAAGCAGGTCGCCGCCCACTACCTTTAAATCAATTCCACCGCTTGTTCCTACGCGGATGAAAGTATCCGCGCCGCTCATTATCAGCTCCTCAACAGCTATCGCGGCGGAGGGGCCGCCTATTCCCGTGGAGCACACGCTCACCTTAACGCCGTCGAGATATCCCGTGTAGACATTGTATTCGCGGTTGGAAGCTATCTGCACCGCATTCTCTAGATGCTGCGCGATAAGCGGCACGCGCCCGGGGTCGCCGGGGAGAATTACATATCTTCCCACGTCGCCGTTCTTAATTTTCAGATGAAAACGTACTCCCTCGTTGATGATAGAAGCCATAGTCAGTCCTCCTTTTCGTCACGGGCAAGGATAGACGGCGCCACCGCCTGTTCCTTTGCGGCGCGTCTTTCCAGCCACTTCGGCAGGTTGATAAGCAGCATTATAACAAGCGTCAGCACTGTAAGGAACAGGCAGGGCATATACAGCACCGACGGACCATTGTTGTCGGGCACGTCCGCGAACATCACCATATAATTATAATATGTCACGAGCGTTCCCGCCGCGCCGAGCAGGTGTATCCCGCTTGCAATGCGGGAGTGCCCGAGCATGACAACGAATGTTCCTATTATATATACAACGGATGTTACCATCCAGAGTATCGCGGCAGTCTGGCTTATAGGGTCGGTTATGTCAAGGTCAAGCAGTATCGTCAGCGGCGCGAATATGCCAAGGCACAGCGCGAATATCGACGTGATGATAAGTTCCAGTATTTTAAGTATTATTACAATTACCCTTGCGGCGCCCTCGCCCTGATCCTTTACGAAAAAGTAGAACGGCTCCTTTTCGGGTTTCTTTGCGGTCTTTTTGTTAAGCTTTACGTTTTTCATTTATCGTTATCCTCCCGATAACCCCAGCGGTCTATCCCCGCTTTTCTCATCGCGCCGAAAATGCGCTGCTTTATCCCCTTGTTTTTGTGCTCGAGGTCGGCGAGAAATTCCTTTGTGGTCTGCCGAGTGGTCTTTTTGTCCGCGGGGCATTTGGATTTCACTATCTCGAAATTATTCCTGCGGGCGCAGGACATAACTGCATATTCCGGTGCAAGCACCAGCGGACGTATCAGCGTTATGTCCTTTCTCGAAAGGTAGGTTATCGGCGCAAAGCAGCCTATCCTGCCCTCCTGAAAAAGATTCATAATGAAGGTTTCGATGGCGTCGTCGTTGTTGTGGCCGAGCGCCAGCTTATTGCACCCCGCCGCCTTTGCCGCGTCGTGGAGCGCTCCACGGCGCATTTTCGCGCAGAGCGAGCAGGGATTCGGCTCTTTTCTTATATCGAAAACTATCTCGCCGATGTCCGTCCTTATAAGGTGATATTCCACCCCGAGTTTTTCGCACAGTTTCGCGACGGGAGTGTAGTCGGTTTCCTTTCCGCCGAAGCGAGGGTCGAGGGTTATCGCCACAACGTCGTACTTCTTTTCGTAAAACCGCCGCATAAGCGCCAGTCCTGCCAGCAGCACCATGCTGTCCTTTCCGCCCGAAACTCCGACAGCTATCCTGTCGCCGTCCTGAATAAGGTCGAATTCCTGACAGGCTCGCCTTATGTATCCTAAAATTTTCTGCATATCTTACCTCAGCGTATTCCTCTGTCAAGCATCGAGAGGGTTATACCCGACGGCCCCCATCTTCTGAAAAAGCCGTTGAGCCGCTCCTTTGTTTCCTCCGTTTCCGCCAGCCTGTCCGAGTAGGAAAGCATCTGATACAGCATGAAAAACATCGCCCTCGCCGCGATATCCTCGCCTAGCTCAAAATACTTATCCAGCCCGTCCGCCGCCTTTTTCAGCAGCAATATCCTTTCGGAAAGCTGCGGCGGTATCCCGCAGCAGGAGGTTATTTCCGTGAAAGCGTCCGCCGCCGAAAGGAGATTTTCGCGCAGCGCGCCCTCTATCTGCTCCATGGACAGCCTTCCGCTCTCGCATATCTCGCGGAGCTTTGCGCTGGCCTCAATGTAGATATCGTCGGACTCGGGCTCTTTTGTAAGGGCGGGCTTGGTTTCCTCCGCGGGGATTTTCTCTGCTTCCTCCGCAGTCGTTTCGGCGGGGGAATTTATCTCGTCTATCGAACTTCGCAGCAGCGAAAGCTGCTCCTCGGTGGAAAGCCCGCTGATGTCCTCTTCTTCAAGCAGGTCGTCAAGCTCGTCCGATGTCATGTCGGGCTGATTTTCCGCTTCGGGCTGAATTGCGGACTGCTCCGCGATATCCTCTGCGGCTTGCTCTTTCTCGGGGATGATCACCGCCTGCCCGGCGGGTTTCTCCTCTGCGGGAGTATTCTCCGTCTGCTCGGCGGGTTTCTCCGAAATATCCGGGACGGCGACGGGCTGTTTTTCGCGGATTATCTCCCCCGAAAACCGCCCTGCGGCATACTCGGTGCATTCGGCGCATTCGCGCTCCCGCTCCTCGTCCGTCATGGCGGAATACTGCCGCACCAGCGTGTCGATAAGCTGCTTCAGAAAAGGCTTGTTGAGGGATATGTCGCTTATGCGTATCTCACCGTTTCCGTGTATGGAAAGCTCGTCGTCGAATGCGCTTTCGTAGCTTCTTATCACCGTGACTTCGCTGATGTCCGAATAGTACTCCTGCCGCACCGTACCGTCGGTATTCACCCGCAGCATATCGCACAGGAAAGCTATCCCGCGGCTGCCGTCCATCGCGGGGGATGTGTCGATAAACCCCGCTGTGGACTCCGCAGGCGCAAACCCGCAGAATTTCCCCGCCTGATACCTCGCGCTGACGTTATGCCCGAAATACTCCACCGTTTCCCGCAGCATCAGGTCTTACCCCCGTTTGAAAGCAGCTCGTGCTTGATATCCCAGAGCTTCTGCGAAAGGTCGACGTAGTATCTGTGCGGATTTTCAAACCGCAGAACGGATTTCCACAGGGTCTCAAGCTGCTCGGAGCAGTGATTTCGTATGTCGTCTATCGCGGGGGAATCGTAAACCCGCTTTCCGCCGATGAATACGGGCACCTGAAGCTCCTTTGCGGTGAAATCCGTGAGGGTCTTTCTCTTCCATGTAAAGTCGGGGTCGAATATCTCCAGCGGCTTCGTGTCGTCGATAACTTCATCGTGGACGCACAGCAGGTCCGCCTCCGCCTTGCCGGTTTTGTTGTCGTAAAGTCGGTAAAGCTTCTTGTAGTGCGGGTTGGTTATCTTCGCAACGTTTTCGCTGATCTTTATTTTCGGGGTGATGACGCCGTTTTCCTCCGTGGCGGCAAGCTTGTACACTCCGCCGAAAACAGGCTCGCTGGAAGCGGTTATGAGCCGCTCGCCGACTCCGAAAAGATCTATCTGCGCGTCCTGCCGCAGCAGGTCGGTTATGATGTGCTCGTCAAGGCTGTTGGAGGCTACTATCTTGCAGTCGGGGTAGCCCGCTTCGTCCAGCATTTTTCTTGCCTCGGCGGAGAGATACGCGATATCGCCCGAATCAAGGCGTATGCCCGCGGGGCGCGCGCCGAGCGGCTTCAGAATGTTATCAAACGCCTTTATTGCATTCGGCACTCCGGATTTCAGCACGTTGTAGGTATCCACAAGCAGAACAGCGCCATTCGGGTAAATCCGGCAGTATTCCTCGAATGCTTCAAGCTCGCTGTCGAACATCTGCACCCAGCTGTGCGCCATTGTTCCCGTGGCGGGGACGTGATACATCTCGTCCGCGAGAACGCAGGCAGTACCCGCGCAGCCGCCGATGTACGCCGCCCTTGCGCCGAGCACCGCGCCGCTGGCGCCCTGCGCTCGCCTTGAGCCGAATTCCGATACGGCTCTTCCCTGCGCCGCGCGGACTATCCTGCTCGCCTTGGTGGCGATGAGCGACTGATGATTTGTCAGCAGAAGCAGCATGGTTTCAATGAGCTGCGCCTGTATCGCGGGGGCGCGGACGGTGATAAGCGGCTCATACGGGAAAACGGGAGTTCCCTCGGGGATGGCGTAAATGTCGCCCTCGAACCTGAAATTCCGCAGATAATCAAGAAATCCCTCGTCAAAAATGCCTTTGGTGCGCAGGTAGGCGATGTCCTCCTCGCTGAAATGAAGCCCCTCGATGTAATTCATGACTTGTTCCAGTCCCGCGCAGACGGCATATCCGCCGCCGTCGGGAATGCGCCTGAAAAACACATCGAAATACGCAATACGGTTCGCGTGACTTGTTTTGTAGTAACCGTTGCCCATTGTGAGCTGATAAAAATCGCAGAGCATGGTGCAGTTCTGTTCGTTTATCATTGTACTTCTCCCCTTTTTACAGCCTTTTTATATGACGTTTATCTGAACGCCCTTCATAACCGCCAGCGCCCTTTCATGCGCCGCGGGGTCTGCGCAGGCACAGGCATTCCCGCCCACTGTAACGACGCTTTCGGGCAGCGCCGCCTTGGCGATGATCGCGTTCGAGATAACGCAGATATCTGTTACAAGTCCGCATAGCTCCACCTCGGCGAAGCCGCATTTTTTAAGCAGGTCGGCAAGCTCCAGCGAGCCGAAGGACGGCTTTTTAATTACGATGTCCTCCTCCCGCACCGCCTGCGCGATCTTTCCGAAAAGCTTATGTCCCGCCGTGCCGTCGACGCAGTGCGGTATCGGAAGCTGCCTGCCCTCGGCGGTTTCAAGGTAGTTTTCGCCGTGGGTATCCAGCGTGAAAATCACCTGACCGCCGTTTCTGCGGCAGTTTTCTATCTTTTCGAGAATAATGGGTTCAAGCTTCTCCGCCCCCGCGAAGCCAAGGGCGCCGTTCACAAAATCCACCTGATAATCAACAACCACCAGAGCCTTCATATGCTTCCTCCGTTACTTTTTCTTCCGCAGGGCGTTCTTGCCCCAGTTTTCTATAACGCGAACCTGCCCGCGCTCCACCGCGAGGGAATTCGCGGGGACTTCCTTGGTTATGGTCGAGCCTGCGGCGGTGGTGGCGTTCTCCCCGACCTTTACGGGGGCGATGAGGTTGGTGTTGCAGCCGATGAACGCGTGGTCGCCTATTTCGGTACGGTATTTGTTGATGCCGTCGTAGTTCGCAGTGACGCAGCCGCAGCCGAAGTTTACACCCCTGCCGACGGTGCTGTCCCCGAGGTAGGTAAGGTGCGCCACGGCGGTGTTCTCTCCGATGTCGCTGTTCTTTATCTCGACGAAGTCGCCTATCTTAACGCCCTTTCTTATCGTCGTTCCGGGGCGGAGCTGCGCAAACGGGCCTATCTTCACGTTGTCCTCGACAGCGGAGGAATACGCCTGAACATTGTTCAGGATTACGTTGTTTCCGATGGTGCAGTCCTCAATGTGGCTGTTCGCGCCTATCTCGCAGTTCGCGCCGATGACGGTTTTTCCGAGGATCACCGTGTTCGGCAGTATTGTGGTATCCATACCTATTTTTACATCGGGGGAGATGATTATTCCGTCGAGGGAGATAAATCCCACGCCCTCGTCCATCAGGCGGTAAAGCACGCGCTTTCTCGCGATCTCGTTGAGCTCGTACAGCGCGCGGCGGGAATTTGCGCCGAGCACGATATCGGGGTTTTCGCTAGGGTATGCGGCGGAATTTCCGAGAAGCTCGATGCAGTCGGTGAGGTAATACTCACCCGCGGCGTTGTCCGCGCGGAGCTTCGGCAGCGCCTCCGCCAGCAGGTCGGAAAGGAACCAGTATGCGCCGCTATTTACCTCGCATATTTTTTCCTCCTCGGGGGAACAATCCTTTTGTTCGCGGATGGCTCTGAAGCCGCCGCGCTCGCGAATTATCCTGCCGTATCCCGTCGGGTCGGATATCTCGGCGGAGATAACCACCGCATTCGCCCGCCTTGTCATCATGCAGGTAAGCGCTTCGCTGATGGTGTCCGCGTCGATAAAGGGCGCGTCACCGTTGAGCACGCATACATGGTCGGTGTCGCGTATGAGGTCAATGGCGCAGTTCACCGCGTCGCCGGTGCCTTTCTGCTCCGGCTGGTAGAACACCTCGATATTTCCGCCGCGGGATTTTATGTACTCCTCGGTCTGCTCGCGCTTGTATCCCGTAACGACCGCTATCCTGTCGAAGCCGAATTTCTCCGCCGCGTCCAGCACCCAGCCGAGCATGGGCTTTTTAAGCACCTCGCATAGCACCTTGGGCTTGTCGGATTTCATGCGCTTTCCCGCGCCGCCCGCAAGAATGATACAACCTGTTTTCATGGTAATTACCTCTTTATAAATAATATGGATATACTTTTTTATTATATTCTCCGCCGCTTTTTCGTAAGCGTACACTTCCGCGGCGGGGAAATCGTTGTCGGAAAGGGACTGTTTTTCGTAAGGACAAGCACCCTGCACCTGCGCTCTGTGACCGTCGTGGAGATACGCCGCACGCCGCTGCTGCGCATTCTCCGCGCAAAACAGATAACGCTGCGCACCCTCGGGGGAAAAGCCGTGGAATTCTACCTGCAAAAGGACGAGCCGCTGCCGTTTCTCCCGAAAACCAGGGGCGCGGCGCTTCGCCCGAAAACCTCTTCGGTGCTTTTCGGGGCTTTCATCGACACCCGCGCGCTGAGCGGCGTTGTAATTTTCTCCGCGACGGTGCGGCGTATCGGCGCCATATTCGGCAGCGCATACTATGACAGCATTCTCGCCGCGATACAGAACACCGCCGAGGGCGTTTCTGAGGTGCTTTCGCTGCTTCATATCGCGGTGCCTGGGGTTGCCGCAGTGCTGGCGGTGTTCGTTTTTGCGGCGTGGGTGTTCGCGCTGCTGAAAAAAGTCACCGCGATGGCACACTTCCGCGTTACGATATACGGCGGCGTCGCGGCGGTGCGGCGCGGGCTGTTCACCCTGCGGGAAACCTACATCTCCGTCGGGCAGCCATGCTGTTTTTCCGCCTGCGATACCGCCGCGACGCTGGTCACAAAATACTCGCCGCTGTACCTGCGCGGCGAGATGATACTCCCGCCGACCCGCCGCGAAAAATCACAAAAACTGATACGCGCCCTGCTGGGAAAACTTCCGCATGGCGAAAAAAACTCGGTATCGCCGCCGAAGCGCGCCCTTTTCGGGCACTGCGCGCTTCCGCTGGGCTGGGGCGCGGGATTTGCCGCCGCGCTGATACTCGTCGCGCTTATGCAGGGCGCGGGGATACTGCGCTACGCCGAGCTGCTGAAAACCGCGCTGTGGTGCGGGATGGCGGCATTTTTGTGGACCGCCGCGGTGTATGCGGCCTATATGTTCCGCTCGGGGATGTCGCAGGGGGAGATCATCAGGATATCCTCCCGACGCTTTGCGCGGCTGTACACGGTGTATTCCCGCAGAAACAGCATAGTTTCGGCGGAGATAATACAAAACCCGCTTCAGAAGCGCGGCGGATTCTGCGACTGCCGCATTGTATTCCACGAGCGCGTGACCGTGCGTCTGCGGCAGGTGCCAGCGGACGGCGCGCGGCACTTTGTTTCAAGACTGTAAATCAGCGGCGCGACCTGTCTATTACGGATATGTACTTCACGCCGTATTTCATCAGCGCTTCCACAACATAATGGTCGATTATCTCGCCGGGCATTACCAGCGGCACGCCCGGGGGACAGGGGGCCTTCATGCCGGCGCATACCTCTCCGCCCGCGTTCTGCACGGGGACAAGCTTCTGCGGCTTGAACAGCGCTTCGTATATCGGCATCTCCGCCGTGGGCTTTATAACGGGATATTCAACGATGGGGAGCGGCTTCGTCTGCGGCGCGAACAGCAGAGCCATTTCCGCGCGCTCGCAGTCCTTGACGGTGGTCGCGGAGGAGAACAGAAGCACGACGCGGTTTTCGTCCGCCATTTCGCACTCCACGCCGTTTTTCCGCAGAAACGCCGCGTAGTCATATCCACTCATGCCGCTCTCGCGGGCGTTGATGACGATACGGAGCGGGTCGGTCTTTTTAAGCGGCACGCCCGCTTTCTCCACCTTTGCTTTCAGCACCGCCACCGCTTCGCAGGCGCGTGTGACGGACTGCACATCCGCCGCGAGAAGCCCGTTAAATCTGTCAAGGCTCTCCATAATAAGATAAGATGGGCTTGACGAGCCGAATATTCCCATGAACTCCTTTGCGCGGGAAAAATCCGTGCCCTTTGCAAAGTGGAGGTACGCTCCGCCGGTGAGCACCGGCAGGGTCTTGTGAGCCGATTCCGCGCTCATCAGCGGGAAGCCCAGCTCCAGCGGATGAAGATACTGCGTGCCGAATTTGCGTTTGTCCACGAATTTTAAGTATGCGCCGTGGGCGTTGTCCACAACAACGGGGATGTTCGGCTTTACGAACTTCCATGTCCCGCCGTAGTAGTCGATATTCGGGATGAAAACCGCGTCCGCGCCGCGGAGCGCCTCTGCATTATACTCGACGTCCGCGCTGAGATATTCCTTGGGATAGAGCCACTTTATGTTCAGCCTGAGCGTCGCCGCAGCCGCCGCAAGGCTCCTGTGGGAATACCTCGAAGCCGCAACGGTGTTCACTCCCTGCGATTTAAGCACCGCCAGCGCCGTCTGTATCGCGAGGGTGCTCCCCCCGCAGGAATAGCAGGTCTTTGCCGAGCCGAATATTTTGGAGGCTATCTGCTCGCTCTGCGCGATTATGCCGCCGGTGGTATCGCTTTCGAAAAGGCTGTCCGCTCCCTCTATCTCGGTGATGTCATGAGGAAATTCGCCGTTGTGCCCCGGCATATGCAGGCGCAGTCTGTTGTCACGGGTGTATTTCTCTAAAAAATCAACTATCGGTGTGTTCATATAATTATCCTGTCGTTCGTATTATTCCGCCGATTCGGCGCTGCTTTCCGCTGCGGCGTCGGTTTCCTCCGCGAGAAGGAGCACGCCGCGGTCGATGGTGAAGTTGTATTCCTCGCGCCACTCGCGCACGGCGGCGTTGAAGTTTGATGCCTTGTAATTCGTAAGCAGGTAGTCGTATATCGCCTGCGTCATTTCCTTGGTTTCCTCGGGGTCGACCTCCGCGGTGCCGAGGTTTTTGATGATATGATAGCCGTAGTCGGAGCCGAATGTAGTCATCCCGCCGACCTCTTCAATTCCCATCGCCGCTTCGGACAGCCCGTCGACGTAAATTTCCGAGCCGGGGGTGATGAGGTACTTCGCGGAGGTGTCGCTGTCGTCGCTGTATTCTTTCATCAGCGCTTCGAAATCCTCGCCGCCGTCTATCTTTGCCTGCACCTCCGCAAGCTTTTCGTCAAGGGACTTGAGCTTTTCCGCGCGGAGCTTGTCTGCGCCCTCGTCGTCGCCGCTGTCGCGCAGGTCGTTTATCTCGGTTATATCAGCGTCGGGAAGCTTCAGCGCTATCTGCTCGATATAGCGGGAGCCCTCGGGGATATACACGGAGGAAAAGCTGTTTCCGTCATAGTTGGCGGGGTCGCTTTCATAGCTTGATTTAGCGCCGTCGATAACATTCTGAAGCTGAGTTTCCGCCTCGGAATAATCCAGTGTGAAATCCTTGTTTACATATTCCGAAAGCTTATCCTGAATTGCCGCGGTGTACGCCCAGTCGTGAAAATCCTCCTCGGTAAGCCCGCACTCGGCAAGGATAGAGGAAAACGCGTCGTCCGCCATCTTGGTGAGCTCCTCGTCGGTGTATTTCTCGACGCTTGCGGAGGAAATTCCGTCCTTGCAGGACTGCTTCATCTGAGAGATCTGATCGTCGCCGTAGGCCTGTATCTGCGCAAGCTCCTCCTCGGTAAATTCGGGGAGCAGCTCGGCGAATTTGACCCTGAATATCTGCTCGTTTATAAGATAGTTCACGATACGCTCGCGCTGCTGCCGGAGCACTTCGGCGTTGTCGCCGGAGGTGTCGTCGGTCAGACCGTAGTTCTGCATATAATACTTGTATTCCTTGAGGAACTGCCCGAAGGTAACGTTCATATCCTCCCTGCCCTCGCAGCTTGCGATAACGAAGTCCGCCGCCGTGTCCGCGGTGAGTACGGAGCCTGTTTCCGTGCTCTCGTCCGACGCATCCCCTGAGGTGTCGGAAGAAACTGTATCCGATGTATCGGATGTATCAGTAACAGCGCTCTCGCTGCTGTCGGATGAAGTGTTATTCGAGCAGCCCGCCGCTGTCATTATTACCGCTGCAGCGGCAAGCAGTGCAATTATTTTTTTCGCTTTCATTTTGTATGTCCTTTCCCTTGGGTGAATTACGCTGCGTCGGAGGATGTGTCGGAGGATTCTGTGGTTTCCTCGGCTACGGTTATATCCAGCGCGTCGTAGTCTATCTGATAATCATACTCTGTTTTCCATGCGTTGAGCGTTTCGCTGAACGCGTTTTCTGCCTTGCCCTCGGAAAGGGTTTCGTAGATGTAGTCGACGTAGGATTTTATCTCCTCGTCGGTAACTTCCGCGTCTGCGGCGTACAGCATGATATGCACGCCGTAATCGGTTATGCAGGTGGTGATGTCGCCGACGTTCTCCATCTCGAAAGCCGCCTGCTGGAACTCCGTCATGAAGCTTGTGCCGTCGGGAACAAGCAGGTATCCGTCGGGGTTCATGGAAGAGCCGGTGAGGTCGGCGCTGTACTGCGTAATAAGGTCGTCAAACGAAACGCCCTGCTCTATCTGCTCCATGACCTCGTTTATCTGCACCGCCATATTCTCCGCCTGCTGCGCCCTGAGCTTATCGGCGCCCGCGTCGTCGCCGTTTTCGCGGCAGGACTTTATCTCATCCGTGAGGGCGTCGCTGAAGCCGAGGAGGATGTGCTTTATCCTGCGGGAGCCCTCGGGCACCCAGAATGCGGAGTAGCTTCCCGTTTCGTATTCGGAGGGATCGTCGGCGTAAAGCTGCTTTATGCTTTCAACATAGGAATCGAACTTTTCCTGCGCCTCGCTGTATTCGGTGGTGACGTCCTTTGTCACCTCCGCCTGAACCTTTTCGGTTATCTTCGCGCTTACCTGCCACATGAGAAGGTCGTCGCGGTCAAGCCCGCAGTCCGCAAGGTATTCATCGAATAATTCGCCGCCGCGCTGAGCCTTTTCCTCATCGCTGACGCTCTCCTCGGTGCCGTAGTCGGCATTGCTGCCGAAATACTCTACCTGCTCGTCGACAAGGTCATTGTATTCCTGCTCAACGGCGTTCATTTCTTCGTCGGTGAGGTCGTATAAGCCCAGCTCCTTTGCCTTTGCGAAGATTATCTTCTCGTTTATGAGATAGTTTATGATGTTCGCGCGCTGCGTCATGCAGGTGGAGGCAACACTGTCCGCAGTGTCGTCGGTTATCGACTGACCCTTGAGGTAATATTTGTATTCCTTGGCAAAGTCGATGTATTTTATCTTCATGTCGTCATTGTCGGCGCCCTGCGCTGTGGGGTGCGCCACAACGGCGTTGTCGTCTACCTTTCTGTTTGTGCCCACCTTAACGGAGCAGCCGCTCAGCAGGACGGAGCACGCAGCGACAACTGCTGCGGCGGTATGTAATATGCGGGATGATCTCATTAGGTTTTCCTTTCGCCTGTTTTGTGTAAAATTGAACTTTCATGCTCCATGGCATGACCGTACATTGTAATTATAGCATATATTACGAAAAAAATAAACAGAATTTTCAGTACAAGTATGAAATATTTCTGAAAAAGTGATGATTTTTTCGTAAGGATATGTTATAATGTTAAAAAGCGGTATCATTCCGCAGTATAAATGACTTTATTCACTTTACATAAGCAGGAGGTTACACAATGACTTCAGGATGGCACAAAATACTTGCCGCTCTTCTGGCATTATGCATGACCGCGGGGATAGCGGGCTGCTCGGGCGGAGAATCCTCCGACGCATCCGACAGCGGCACAGGGGAGGCCTCGCAGACCACCGAAGCGTCCGAGCCGGAGAGCGAGCCGATAAAGGCGGGATTCATATTCCACGGCGACGCGGAAACCGACGGTTTCACCGCCGAGATGAACCGCCAGCGCATCTCAGCCGGCACCCACAGCGACGTTGAGACCATGTACATCGACAACGTAAACATCACCGACTTCGAAAAGGCGGTGCAGGCGCTTTCCAACGCGGGCTGCACGTACATCGTGGCGGGAAGCCCCGTGTACAACACGACACTCGCGTCCACCGCGGGCAAGTACATGAACATCAACTTCATCGCCTACGGCACCACGGCGCGCTCCGCGAATATCGCGGCGTACACCGAGGAGGAATATCAGGGTGCATACATCGCGGGCATGGCTGCGGCGTATAATTCCACAACGGAAAAAATAGGCATCGTTGCCGACACGGATATTCTCTACCCCACGCCCACGGTAAACGCCGCGGCGCTGGGAATGCAGCTTGTTTATGACACCGCGGAGATGGTTGCGGCGTTCGCCACACGCGACGACGAGATAGAAACCGCCGTGAATGCGCTGATAAACGAGGGCTGCGACGTTATCATATGCTACACCGAGTCCAAACGGGCTGCGGAATTCTGCGAGGAAAAGGGCGTTAAGTTCATCGACAGCATAGACCACAGCAGCGACAGCGGCGATTTCAGCAACATGATAATGTATTTCAACTGCGACCGCAGCAGCTACTACCTTGCGGAATACAAGCAGATGTCGCTCGACACATGGACGGGCGATACATTCACCGGAACGATGGCGAACGGCGCCGTGTCCATCTCCGACGCTCTCCCCGCCGCAAAGGACGGCACGCAGGATATCATCGGCGCACTTGCTCCGAAAGTCACGGGCGGACTTGCATACATATTCAACGGCGAGCTCAAGGACATCAACGGAAACGTAAAGTACATGAAAGGCAGCTTCATGAATTCTGCGGATATATACAACATGGACTGGTATGTCTACGGCGTAAGGCTGCTCGGAAACTACCGCCAGCCCATCACCGACCTCGCCCCGAACGCCCTTGAGATACACTACGGCGACTGACCACTTGACAAATCCGCCGGTTTCGTGTATGATATGAGGAAAACGAAACAAAGGAGATAGAGCATATGGAACATTCTTACAGAACAAAAACAGTCTGTGCGCAGGAGATACACTTCCGCTTAGACGGAAATGTGGTGCATGATATCGAGTTCATCGGCGGCTGCAACGGAAACCTCAAGGCGGTTTCAAAGCTCTGCGAGGGCAAGACGGTGGAGTACATCAACGAGGTGCTTTCGGGCAACACCTGCGGCAGGAGGGGAACATCCTGCGCGGATCAGCTCGCCATAGCCGTTAAGGAAGCTTATGAGCAGGAAAAGGCGCAGTAATGTCTGATAATCTGTCGAAAAAGTCTTACGACTTTTCCGACAGGTTGCAATCCACTGGCATGGCAAGCCATGCCTTACGCCTTTTGGCTTGCCAAAAGGCACACCGCGCGCACTAATTGTCGGCTTTGCCGACAATTAAGCGTAAAGCGAAGCTGTCGCTAACACACTTGTGCGGATAGAAGTGTTTTTTGCACCCGGCAGGGTCGACGCAGTCACCCTTGACCCGTGGCAAAAAACATATTTAAAAAGCCCGCTTCGCGGGCAAAACCTTTTTTCAACAAGCTGAAGCCGCGGTGGGATGCCGCGGCTTTTGTTTTAATATTTGCTAGCAAAATTAAGTTACACCATCACATAGGTTACTTAACACAAAAAAGAAATATAATTTTTATTAGGTTTACACATTGCAATTAGACACTGGATGTGCTATAATACAACTCAGAAACAGCTTCGGCTGAAAAACGCAAACAAACATATTCAAGGAGATCTCTTATGGAAAACAAATTTCTCGGACTTACCCCCCCTATGGGCTGGAACTCCTGGAACACCTTTACATGGCAGATAAACGAGGAGCTTATCAAGCAGGCGGCGGACGCCATCGTTGAAAGCGGCCTGAAGGACGCAGGCTACGAATACGTCGTTATCGACGACTGCTGGAGCGAAAAGCAGCGCGACGAAAACGGCAGACTGGTTCCCGACCACTGGAAGTTCCCCAACGGCATGAAGGCAGTCGCAGACTACGTTCACTCCAAGGGACTGAAATTCGGTATGTACTCCTGCGCGGGCACTCATACCTGCGGCGGCCATCCCGGCAGCTTCGAGCATGAGTTCGTTGACGCGGCTACATTTGCTGAATGGGGCGTCGACTACCTCAAGTACGATTACTGCTACAAGCCCGATTTTGTTCCCGGCGAGATTCTTTACAAGAGAATGTCCCTCGCGCTGCGCAACTGCGGCAGGGATATCATGTTCTCCGCCTGCAACTGGGGCAACGACGATGTTTATAAGTGGATAAGAGAAAGCGGCGCGCACCTCTTCCGCTCCACCGGCGATATCCAGGACAGCTGGGAATCCATCAAGCGCCTTGCACTTTCGCAGGTTGGCAACGAATGCTACGGCGGAAACTACTGCCACAACGATATTGATATGCTGGTAGTCGGCATGCACGGCGGCAGCAACAACGAGTGGATAAACGCTTCCACCGACGGCGGCGTCAACGTTATCGCGGACAGCGCTGCTTCCGCAGCCCCCGCTAAAATAGGCGGCTGCACAGACACAGAATACAAGACCCACTTCTCCCTCTGGGCAATAATGAACAGCCCGCTGATGATCGGCTGCGACATCAGAAACATGACCCCCGCAACAAAGGAGATACTCACCAACAAGGATGTCATCGCGATAAATCAGGACATCGAGTGCCGCGGCGCATACTGCATCAAGCAGTGGAACAACCCCGAAAACGTGTTCTCCATGGTAAAGATGATGTCCGACGGCAGCTATGCCATCGGTATGTTCAACTTCGGCGACCGCGACGGCGAGATGTCCCTGCAGTTCTGGGATATCGGTCTGCCCTACGCAAGCGGCAAGGGCTTCGAGATCTACGACTGCTGGAAGCATGAAGATCTCGGCAAGTTCACCGAGCGCTTTGTTACCACCGTTGCTCCGCACGACTGCGTAGTTCTCAGAGCGCGCCTTGTGGATATGAAGTAATGGCAAACTGGAAAACCTGCAAGGAATGCGGCGCGCACCTCGGCTCTGATGACATTGCAATAAATCAGAAGCTGATATCGCGCAACGTGCAGGAATTTTTCTGCATAGACTGCCTTGCAGTCTACTACCGCACTACCTCCGAAGCGATAAGGCAGCGGATAGAATATTACCGCAAAAGCGGCGAATGCACGCTGTTCCGCTGATATGTTTGAAAGGACACAGATATGAAAAAACTCCTCTCTGCCGTGCTTGCGGCAGCTATGGTGATATCCCTCGCGGCATGCTCGAAATCATCCGTTGACGAAAGCTCCGCGGCGGACAGCGCCGTTTCCGACGGCGCGGACGCCGGCACAAACGGCTCCGACAACTCCGAAGAAGCAGTCGGCGGCTGGCTCACCAACCCCGTTAAGTTCAACGACGAGGGCGATATCGACATGGACGCCGCGCTCTCCTACGAAACCGATTTCGACGCGTTCAAGGCTTCCATGGCTGCAAAGGAAGTCGACCTTGATCAGCCCGTTTCCGAAAACGCCCGCAAGAACGAAAACACCATGGAGGTGTTCAACTACCTGAAGAGCGTTTACGGAAAGCAGATAATCTCATGCCAGCAGCAGATGGATGTAAACAAGGTCTATGAGGACAAGGTATACTACCTCGCGACTGAAGATCTCCCCGCGATGAGGGGCTTCGACTTCATCTTCTGCACAGGCTCCTATGAGGATACCAGCATGGTGAATGCGGCGATAGAATGGGGTACGGAAAACGGCGGCCTTGTAACCTTCACATGGCACTGGAACGTTCCCCGCGACGTTGACGACCGCTCGCAGGGCTATGCGTTCTATCAGGACGAGATAATCAACTGGGACCCCCTCAACGCCACGACCCCCGGCACCAAGGAATACGAAGTTGTCGTTCACGACATCGACAAGATTGCGAACTATCTCCAGCAGCTTGAAAAGGCGGGAGTTACCGTCCTGTTCCGTCCGTTCCACGAAGCAAGCGGCGCGTGGTTCTGGTGGGGACTTCAGCCGGGCGACAAGCAGCTTCTGAAGGACGGCACTTACCCCGAAACATTCCAGCGCCTGTGGTACATGATGTACGACCGTCTTGAAAACTACCACAAGCTTTCAAATCTGATCTGGGTCTGGAACGGTCAGAGCAAATACACCACCGTCGACCCGAACACCTACGACATCGCGGGCATAGACTACTACGCGGACAGCCTTGACCACTCACCCCTCACCAACAAGTACGAGGAACTCAAGAGCTACACCTACGAGGGCAAGATGCTGGCGCTGTCCGAGGCGGGATATATCCCCGATCCCGACCAGTGCATGGAAGAGGGCGTAACATGGCTCTACTACATGATATGGAACGGCGATTTCATCTATAAGGCGGCGGGCGGAACAGCCCTCACGGACATCGACGGCACACCCAGCGCCAACACCGACCGTATTACGGAGGAGCTTCTGAAACAGTATTTCTCCAGCGATAACCTTATCACATGGAACAAGCTTCCGCAGTTCCGTTCGGGCGAGCATAAGCTCCCCGAGGCTATAAATACTTGGAATTATTTCAGAACGCAGTCCTGATGGCATAAAGATGACCCCCGAAAGAAATTTCGGGGGTATTTTTTATCACTTCTTCCCCAGCCGAGGAAGATTTCTTGGTCTGCGCTTATATCTTGCCTTATCCGAATACATCAGCTCATCCGCAAGCTCAAGCAGGGAATCTATGCTGTTCACGCCTTCCAGCGCGGAATGATACAGTCCGAAGCTTACGCGAACTATGTATGGCTTGCCCGAGGTGGCGTTCAGCTCTTTCAGCGCCGCTGTGAATTTGCTGCGATACCGCTCGCCCTGCCTTCCCGCGTCGCCCGAGCAAACCTTTGCAACGACGAATTCATCGCCGCCGAAACGGGAGCAGATTATCTCGTCGTCCCCGTCCGCCGCCATGGTAAGCGCCTTTGCGGTTATGACCAGCGCATCGTCGCCCGCGGAGTGGCCGTGCTTGTCGTTGATGTCCTTCATATCGTTGAGGTCGGCGGACACGATAAAAACATCCTTCCTGCCGTCAACATTGTTTATGCAGCCGCTGAAGCTGTTGTAAAATCCGTATCTGTTGTATATCCCCGTAAGCTGATCGTGCGTGAAAAGGAAACTCAGTCTGCGGTTAAGCACCGAAAGATGCTCATGCAGGCGCATTGTTTCAAGGCAGCGGTTGAGGGTCATGGAAAACGCGCACAGGCGGTCGTTGTGCATAGTCTGACGCACATACGGAGTCACATAATACCCCATAACAGTACGCTGGAAATACACAGGTATCACAAACAGCGTTTTGTATTCAACATCAAACGCGCCGTCAAGGTCGGGCAGGAGTATATCCGAGGAAAACTCCATATTGTCATACTGCTGCGCTTCGTCAATCGTGTTGCACAGCATGACCATCTGCTGCGGGTAAGTAGTTTCAAAAATGTTTTCAGAATCGGAATTCCCGCTGAAATAATCCTGCAGAGCCTTGGTCACGCACAGCGCCGAACCTTTGAAGCCGTATCCTTTCAGCACGTCCCGCACCTTTTTCGGGGTGGGGTCGGCGGCAATGTCGTTTTCCATGTTGTCCATGTGCTCCTCGAAAACGCGGAATTCCGAGTGGCTTCTTACATAATCGGTGAGCAGCCTGTTTCTGTCCGCGCTGCTGTGCTGCCGGCAGCCGCAGCTTTCCGAGAACACCGGGTCGTACGACACCTGCACGCTGTACGGCTTGCATGGCGCGCCGGATGTGATATCATCCGACATCTTCATTATAACATCGGCAATTTTGTCGCTGTCGCATACGGCGGTACAGAGCCGCGGATTGTGATACCGCTCTATCTCTATCCCGTCGAAGCCCGTTACGATAACGTCGTTGGGAACGCTGTATCCATGCTCCGTAAGCTTCGAGCATACGGCCATCGCCATGGAATCGTTGCAGCAGACGAATGCGTCGGGAAGCGGCTCCCCGCTTGCGAAGAAAGCGTCCATCGCCTCGAACGTCGGCTGATCCCAGAAGTTTCCGTAGAGGATGTCATTCTCCTCAAGCTTCAGACCGTGTCGCTTCATTACCTCCGCACAGCTGTTCACCCTCGTAAGGGAGAAATCGTTGTCGGGATAGCCCGCCATGACCTTTATTTTCCTGCAGTTGTGGACGCTTATAACGTGCTCGACTATCTCGCTGAATGCTTCGCCGAAGCCCAGCTTGCAGCAATATGCGCCGTCCATCTCTTCCGCAACGGAGATCACCTGAACCCCGTTCGCAAGGCATTTCGACACTATCTTCTTGACAACGCTGCGGTCGTGTATGCTGGTGGTCAGCACCACCATGACATCCAGCATATCACAGTTGAAGATATCGAAAACCGAACGCGCGCCGTAGTCGCTCGAGGTAAAATAAAACAGGTCGCCGAAGCACTGATATACCAGCATACGGTACTCGCCGCTCTCCTTTACTTTAAGCGCAAGCGAATCTATTATATCCTTAACAGGTTCCTTGTGGACCGTTGTACAGCATACGCCGATGGTCTTTATCCTTTTCATGGAGCGATGAATACCTCCTTTGCCGATATGCCCGGTGAATTATATGGTATTATTTGAAGCCGTAAAGCGATACCTGCTCGAAGCCGTCCAGCAGGTCGTTGGACATCTTGAACGCCGTGTCAACGCCGCGCGCAACGCACTCGATGGGTCTGTCCGCAACATAGCAGGGCGCGCCGACGTTGTCGGAGATAAGCTCCGCAAGGCCGCCGAGCATCGCTCCGCCGCCGGTGAGCATGATTCCGTTGGAGAGGATATCGCCGACAAGCTCGGGGGGAGTGGACTCCAGCACGAGCTTTACCTGCTCGACTATCTCCATGGCGTTTTCGTGTAGCGCTTCGTATATATCCATGTCGGATATCTCAATACTCTCTGGAAGGCCCCTCAGCAGGTGCCTGCCGCGGATGGTCATTTTCTTTTCGCCGGTGGGATCAAAGACGTTGCCTATCTCCATCTTAGCCTTTTCGGCGGTCTTTTCGCCGATGAGTATCTTATATTTCTGCGTGATATGGCGAATTATCGCGGCGTCAAACTTGTTGCCCGCCATCTTTATGGAGCGGGACTGCACAATGCCGTTAAAGGAAACTATCGCCACATCCGCCGTGCCGCCGCCGATATCAACGACCATCGTGCCGTTGGGCTTGGAGATATCCACCCCCGCGCCGATAAGCGCCGCGATGGGCTCCTCGATAAGGAACACCTTTCTTGCGCCCGCGGACAGCGCCGCCTCTACAACGGCTCTTCTCTCAACATCGGTGATGGAGCTGGGCACGCAGAGGACCACCCTCGGCTTTACCATGAAGCCGCCGTTTACCATGTGGATGAACTCGCGTATCATAGCCTGCGTCATGTCGTTGTCAGAGATAACGCCGTCCTTCAGCGGGCGCACGGCAACGATGTACTCGGGGGTCCTGCCGATCATTTTATATGCTTCCGTACCGACGGCAACAACTGCCTTCTTTTTCTTGTCGTATGCGACGACGGACGGCTCGTTAACAACTATGCCCTTTCCCGCAACGGTAATGATTATATTCGCGGTACCGAGGTCTATTCCTATATCCAGTGCCATTTCTGATTCTCTCCTGTTTCTGTTCTGTATTAAAATGTAATTTGTATATTCTATTTTATTATACCACTATTTTCGTGCAAATGCAAGGAATATCGGGGGATTTTTTGATTTTTTAAAAAGAAATATCCCGCCGTTTCGGGCGGGACATTATGTATGAAATCAATCGTTCATTACTTGATGATCTTGATCTTGCCAAGCAGGGGAACTTCCTTTTCCTGACCCTGAACAGCGCCAACGAAAGCGATGATCCAGCAAACGAACATAAATATCTCCCAGATCCAGCCTACAACGGGAATAGCGCCCAGCAGACCGAACAGAACCAGAACCAGCGACTGGTTGATGTGGAACTTAGCGCCTTCCTTATCGCCTGCGAGATAAGCGATCAGCAGACCGATCCAAGTAAGATATGCAACGATACCTGTTGTTTTTGCGTCCATAGTAACCTCCATATAAATAACTCAAACTTATTTGCAGCATACCTGCTTGTTTTATTTTATAATAAAACGTGCGCCTTGTCAACCATTTATTCAATAAGTGTGCATGATTTAGCAATTTATTTGTCAAAGAAGTCAATTATTTTACTCTTTCCTGCCTTAACTTCGTTAAATCTGCTCAAATATTCGTATGGGTATTTAAGGTTGGATATGCGCTCGATGCGCTTCGACGGGATGTCCACAAGCTTTGTGGAAGCCCCCGCGCCAACCGCAAGTATCGTCTGCACCTCTTCCATGATGAACATATTGTACAGGCTTTCGGTGCGCGGCTTTGCGTAGCCCGTGTTTTCGCAGTTGTCCGCGGTGTTTTTCTGGCGGTAGAGATAATACGGCTCGTAGCCGCAGGCGGAGAGCTTTTCGTGGGCATAGGACGTCATTTCATATGCGCCGGACGGCTCGCATTCCCGCTCGCGGAACAGCCGCGCCGCCCGCTTCAGCGAAAGCGAATGCACCGTAATGTTCTCGGGGGCAAGCTCGCACACGCGGTCAAGGCTGCGTATAAAGCCCTCCACCGTGTCCGTCGGCAGCCCCGCGATGAGATCCATATTAATACTGTCGAACCCCACTTCCCGCGCAAGCGCGTATGCACGCTCGGTCTGCGCAGTGTTGTGGCGCCTGCCGACCGCTTCGAGGACGCTGTCGTTCATGGTCTGCGGGTTCACGGATATCCTCCCCGCCCCCGCCTGCTTTATCGCCTCCAGCTTCTCGCGGGTGATGGTGTCGGGTCTGCCCGCCTCAACGGTGAACTCCCGCACGGCGGAAAGATCAAAGCATTCCAGCGCGGCAAACAGCCGCTTCAGCTGCTCCGCCGAAAGGGTCGTGGGCGTTCCCCCGCCGAAATATATCGTATCAAGGTGCAGACCCGCGCTGCGGGCAGTTTCCGCGGTCAGCGAAAGCTCCTCGCACAGCCTGTCGAGATAATCCCCGACCAGCCCCGCCGCCTTGTCGACGGAATGGCTCACAAAGCTGCAGTAGCTGCACCGCGTCGGGCAGAACGGTATCGAAACATAAAGGCTGAACGACCGCCCGGGAATGCCCGCTATGATGGGCTTCTGGACTGCGTTTATCCTGTGCGCAAGCTTGGTTTTTTCGTGGGAAACGAGCAGCCGCTCCGCCGCGGCGTTTTCGTCCATATCCGCAAGCAGCTTCACGGGGCGTATCCCCGTGAGTATTCCCCACGGCGGCCTGACGCCCGTGTATTCGCTCAGCACCCTGTAAAGCAGCACGCACAGCGCCCTTTCCTGCTCCTTGTCGGGCGTGCCCGTCGGAATTTCCGTGGTCATTTTCCTTGAAAATTCCCCCGCTGACATCTCGACGGACAGCATTATAACGCCACCGCTTTCGCTGCGCTCCGTAAGGCAGAAGTCCCCCGAAACGTCCTCGGCGCTGTTTGTCATGGCTATTTTAACGGGCGGGAAGAAGCTTCTGAAAAGCCGCTCGGTTTCGTATGCGAACGGGTGTCCGCTGAAAATAAGTGTCATGGTGTCCTGCGCGCTCCTCAGTACGCCCCGACGTAGGGGTTGTATTTTTTCTCGGTTTCGAGGGTGGTCGGCTCGCCATGGCCGCAGTATATCGTGTATTCGCCCTCAATAAGGTTGATTTCATGCAGCGTTTCTTTCATCTGCAGTCTGCTGCCCGAAAAGCCATCCGTTCTTCCTACAGCGCCGCGAAACAGCACGTCCCCCGAGAATATCACGTTTCCGAGGGTCTTGCAGAACAGCAGGCAGCTTCCTATCGTGTGCCCCGGAGCTGCCATTGTCCTGAATTCAACGCCGCAGGCGGTGAATTCCTCGTTCTCAGAAAACGTCCTGTCGGGAACTATCGGGTGGAACTCCGTATGCGGCATGAAATCCGCCCAGCATTTTGTAGAGTTTGTGAGCATCTGCGCGTCCATGGCGGGGGCTATCACCTCCGCGCCGGTCTGCTTTTTCAGCTCGTACACCCCCGCGAAGTGGTCGAAATGCCCGTGGGTTATGATTATCGAACCGAGGGTGAGATCATTACTCTGCAAAAACATCAGCACTTCCGTTGCGGAAGCAGGGTCTATCACCACTGCCCTTTTGTCCGCGGTGGGGATTATATAGCAATTTGCCCCGAGCTCCCCGAGCGGGAGCATATATACGTCTTTCATGTTTTCCTCCGTTATTTTACGCGGGTGACCTTCGCGCCGCCCTTTGTTTTGTTATAGCTGTCCGTGGCGCTGAAAGCGTCTATCAGCGCGGTTTCCATGTCGTTGAGCCGCTTCGCTTTCACAGGGACGATACGCACATACGCGTATTTTCCGTACTTTATATCCGCGTATATATCCCCCTTGCCCTTGCCGTTGAAGTGGTTATGCACCCGCTGGCAGACGTTCACCGACTGACCGATGTAAATATTTTCGTAGTTATAAAACCGCTTTCCCCGCACGGGCGAAGCAAATATCATGATAACATAGCATCCGGGGAAATCCGCGTATTTGTACCCGACGGGAGTTTCCCCGCCGCTGATTATCCAGTTCTTTTCGAAGTCCGTGCTGGAGATAAATCCGCCCCGCCGCACCTTTCTGCGCAGCCGTGCGTTTGCCGCCCGCCGCGTGTTTCTAAGCAGGAAAAATCCCGCCGCAACGAGCAGCAGCCCCGCCGCCGCAACGAAAAGCTGCTCTGTGGTGAGGCTGCGAAAATAGTTCAGTATATCCAAAATCACTGCTTGCCTGTTCTGTCCACCGAGATAACGCCGGATATCTTCTGCAGCCGCGACATTACGTTCGTAAGCTGCTCCACGCCCGCTATCTCTATGGTTATAAGAAGATTATTGTTGCCGTTCTTAAGCCTGTGCATATTCATCTCGTGCATGGGAATATGGTTCGCCGCGATGGCTGCGGTGATGTCCGCAATGACGGAGGACTTCTGCTCGGTTATAAGGTCGATGGTGGCGCGGTATGTGCTGTCGTCCACGCCGGCCCAGCTTGCCTTTATCCAGCGGTCCTTGTTCTCGGGATTTTCCATGTTGTTGATGACGTTCACGCAGTCCTGCTTGTGTATCGAAACGCCGAAGCCCCTCGTTACAAATCCGATTATCGGGTCGCCGGGGAGAGGGTTGCAGCACTGTGCGAATTTAACAAGACAGTTGTCCACGCCCTCGATGATTATGCCCTTGCGGCGGGAGCGCGCGTTCGTTTCCTCGATGTTTTCCTCGTTGGATTTCTGCGGAGCCTGCGCCGCCTGCTGCTCTTTTTGCTGGCGGGCATAGCCTTCCTTTATGCGCGTTATTATCTTCGAAAGCGACACGCCCTCGTAGCCTATCGCGGCGTAGAGATCGTCCACGCTGCCCAGGCGCTGGCGCTGCGCGGCTTCTTTAAGCAATTCCGGCTCGACGGGGATACCGTTGCGCTTGAACTCGCGCTCGAGCTCCTCCTTGCCGCGCTCGATATTTTCCTCGCGGCGCTCTTTCTTGAACCACGAACGTATCTTGCCCTTTGCCTCGGTGGTTTTGGCTATCTCGAGCCAGTTTCTGTTCGGACCGTAATTCGGCGAGCCGCTGGTGAGTATCTCGATGATATCGCCGGTCTTGACCTGATAATCAAAGCTGACCATCCTGCCGCCGACCTTTGCGCCCGTCATTTTGTTGCCGACCTGCGTGTGGATGGCATACGCAAAGTCAATGACGGTAGACCCTATCGGAAGCGAGAATACGTCGCCCTTCGGCGAGAATACGAACACCTCGTCCGGGGCGAGGTCGGTCTTTATCGCGTCGGCTATCTGCTCGACGTCGTCCGCCTCCTGCTGCCGCTCGAGAAGCTGGCGCACCCAGTCGAAGCGCTTCTCCCCCGCAACGGAGCCGTTCAGCCCCGCCTTGTATTTCCAGTGCGCCGCGATACCGTACTGCGCGGTGTTATGCATCTCGACGGTGCGTATCTGCACCTCGAACGGAATTCCCTCCCTGCCGATAACAGTTGTGTGCAGGGACTGATACCTGTTCGGTTTCGGAGTCGCGATGTAGTCCTTGAAACGGTACGGCATGGGTCTGAACATATCGTGGATAACGCCGAGGACGTTGTAGCACTCTATCACAGACTGCACGATGACCCGCACCGCGTAGATATCATATATTTCCGAAAAACGCTTGTTCTTTACATACATCTTCTTGTAGATGCTGTAGATGGACTTGACTCTGCCCTCGATTATCGGCTCGGGCTTGATATCGCTTATACGCTCGCGTATGCGCGCCTTGATGGTGTCGATGAAGTTGTCGCGCTCCTCTTTATGCAGGTCTAGCAGGCGCTCTATCTCCTTGCAGCCGTAAGGGTCAAGGTAATGGATGGCGATGTCCTCCATCTCCTCCTTGACGTCGCTCATACCTAATCGGTGCGCGATGGGCGCATAGAAATTCATGGTTTCGAGCGAGGTCTTGAGCTGCTTGTGCGGCGGGCGGGCGTACAGCGTGCGCATATTGTGCAGCCTGTCCGCAAGCTTTATGATGATAACGCGGATGTCCTTGGACATCGCCATGAGTATCTTACGGATGTTCTCCGCCTGCTGCTCCTCCTTTGAAACAAGGGGGACAAGACCTATCTTGGTAACGCCGTCCACCATCAGCGCAACGTCGTCGCCGAATTTCTTGCGGACTTCCTCCAGCGTGACAGGGGTATCCTCCACCACATCATGCAGCAGCGCCGCGCAGAGCGTGTCGGTATCCATGCAGTAATCCAGCAGGATAGCCGCAACGGACAGCGGGTGCGTGATGTACTTCTCGCCGGAGGAGCGCATCTGCCCCTCGTGAGCCTTGTCCGCCAGCTCGTATGCGCGCATTATTTTATCCGTGTCATACTGCAAATGCTTGTCGCTTGCATTTATTTTTTCGATAAGCTCTTCGATAGTGGAAATTCCCATAGCCGTGCCGTCCTTCCAGAATAATTACCGCAGTGTCATTTTGCGGCGAACTGCTGTTTAAGCTCCGCGAGCAGTCCCGACGAAAACAGGTCTACCTTGTTTTTCACGGGGACTATCACTGCCTGCTCCGCGTCGGGGGCAAGCTGGATCATGCCCGCCTGCGCGAATGCGTCCAGCGTTATCCTCAGCATACAGTAATTCACCCCGCCGAGGTACACCGCGATGTTCTCCGCAGACATTCCGCCGTTTTTTCTGACGATATCGTATATGCCCATAAGCGCCGTCCTGTCCTGCGGGATAACGCGGGGGGCCAGCCTGCCGTCGCAGCCCTCCCCGCGGGATATCTCCTCGTAGACGCGCTGCGCCGCGAAGAATCTGTCCTCCGCAAAATCCGACGGGCGCACCTCGAGCACTTTCAGGTTTACGCTCCGCTTTCCATTATATTCGTTTATCTCCGCAGTCGCTATCATATCTATCTTTTGTCCGATCTGCGGATAGAATTTATCGAACGGTATCCTGAACGACAGTGCCTTCAGCACCGTACCGCCGCTCTCCGCTTCAAATGAAGTATACAGTCCGTTTTTGAGCGCGCGTTTGGAGCGCACGGTGCAGCCTTTCAGCAGGAAAAGCGGCTGCCTGTTGCCCTCGCCGAACGGCTCCAGCCGCCCGAGAAGCTCAACGTTTTCCTCCGTAAGGTCGCGGCAGGTCGCTTCCATATCCGCACAGACCTCCTGCACGGGCATTTTCGGGTAGAATTCCCTTGCGTAGGCGTATATCCTCTGCGTGAACTCTCCGACCTTTTCCGCGGGGAGCGAGAATCCCCCCGCCTTGGGATGCCCGCCGAATTTCGTGAGCATATCCGAGCATTCCGACAGCATCCTGTGCACGGAAAATCCGTCGAAACTTCTGACGGAGCCGCGGGCTTCGCCGTTTTCGACAGCAATTACTATCGTGGGCTTGCCGTATTTCTCCATCAGCCTTGCCCCCGCGATGCCGATAACGCCGTGATTCCAGCCTTCCCCCGCCGCGATGATAACGCGCTGACGGAGTATCGACGGGTCGTTCGAAAGCTGCGCGGAGATGTCCTCCATGATGGCCTGCTCCGCCTTTTTGCGCTCGTCGTTGAGCTGCGCAAGCTCCTCCGACAGCCGCGAGGCGTTCTCGGCGCTGTCTGCGAGAAGCAGCATTGCCGCCTTGTCAGCGCCGGACATACGTCCTGCGGCGTTTATCCTCGGGCAGACGGAATACGCAAGCCCCGTTGCAGTCATGCTCTCGGGGGGTATCCCCGCCGAGCGTATGAGCCGCTCCAGTCCCAAATTCTGGCACTGGCGTATGCTTTCAAGTCCCCTGCGGACTATGTACCTGTTTTCGCCCCGCAGCGGCATAACATCGCCCACCGTTCCCACGGCGGCGAGGTCTGCGTACTGCTCCATAACGAAATTCTCGTCGTCCTCCAGCGCGCAGAGAAGCTTCAGAACAACTCCCGCGCCGCAGAGATCTTTAAATTCCGACGTATCGTCGGCCCTGTGCGGGTCGACGCAGGCTCCGCATACCGGCAGGCCTTCGGGGGGCTGGTGGTGGTCGGTTATTACAAGCTCAGCGCCGTGCTCGCGGATGAAATCCGCCTCCGCCGCGGCGCTTATGCCGTTGTCGACGGTTATCACAAGCTGCGTGCCGCCGTTCAGTATTTTTGTAAGCGCGGGGATATTCATGCCGTAGCCCTCGGAGCGGTCGGGAATGTAGAAATCAACGTCAGCACCCATCGCTTCGAGATAGCTGTAAAGCATAACGGTGGATGTAACGCCGTCACAGTCGTAATCGCCGAAAACGGTTATTTTCTTATCCTCGTCGAGGGCGTTTCTGATGATCTCCGCCGCCTTATCCATATCCTTTAACTGATACGGGTCGGAAAGGCTGTCGCACGCGAAAAACTGCTTCGCAGCTTCCATCGTGCAGACGCCCCTGCGCAGCAGAAGTCCCCCGAGAAACTCCCCGAAACCTCCGATTATCTCACTCCCGCCCATCGGAGCGGGAGCCGCCGTCCATTTTTTCAATACAGGTTATCCCCTTTGCCGTGAATTATACGCTGAGCTCAACGTGCTCGCCGAGCATATCCTTGTTCGCCTCGAGAACGGGCTTGATGAACTCCGCAAGGAATTCCCCGGTCTGCTCGGGCGCTCTGCCGACATAGTTTTCGGGAACAAGAACAGCCTCGATCTCCGCCTTGGTTATCTTGAACGCAGGATCCGCCGCGATACGATCCACAAGGTCGTTTTCGCCGCCCATCTTCACCTGCTTTGCCGCAGCGTGGGAATGAGTGCGGAGCAGCTCGTGCAGCTCCTGACGGTTGCCGCCGTTTTCTACAGCTCTCATCATGATGTTTTCGGTAGCCATAAAGGGCAGCTTCTTCATCAGGCGCTGTCTTATCATCTCGGGGTAAACCTGAATGCCGTCGGTAATGTTTATCATTATATTAAGGATTGCGTCCACGCCGAGGAAGCCCTCCGCAACGGAAATGCGCTTGTTCGCGCTGTCGTCGAGGGTCCTCTCGAACCACTGCGTGCCTGCGGTGAACGCGGGGTTAAGGGTATCTATCATCACATATCTTGCGAGGGATGTGATACGCTCGCTGCGCATGGGGTTGCGCTTGTAGGGCATTGCTGAGGAACCTATCTGGTTCTTCTCGAACGGCTCTTCCATCTCCTCGAAATTCTGGAGCAGGCGCAGGTCGTTGGAAAACTTGGAGCAGCTCTGTGCAATTCCGCCGAGGGTGGAAAGCACCTGGCTGTCTATCTTGCGGGAATAGGTCTGACCGCTTACGGGAACGCACGCGGTAAAGCCCATTTCCTCCGCGATGGACTTCTCGAGAGCCTTTATCTTCGCGGAATCGCCGCCGAAAAGCTCCACAAAGGAAGCCTGCGTGCCTGTTGTGCCCTTCTGTCCGAGAAGCTTGAGGTTTGCGATGCGGTACTCGACTTCCTCGAGATCCATCAGCAGCTCGTTCATCCACAGTGTAGCGCGCTTGCCGACGGTGGTGGGCTGTGCAGGCTGGAGGTGGGTGTATGCGAGGCAGGGCATATTCTTGTATTCATCCGCGAACTTCGCGAGGTTTGCGAGGACGTTCACGAGCTTCTTCTTTACAAGCATGAGCGCGTCGCGCATGATAATTATATCGGTGTTGTCGCCGACATAGCAGGATGTTGCGCCGAGGTGGATTATTCCCGCAGCCTTGGGGCACTGCTGGCCGTAGGCGTAGACATGGGACATTACGTCGTGGCGTACTTCCTTTTCGCGGGCTTCGGCAACTTCGTAATTTACGTTGTTTATGTTAGCTTCGAGCTCGTCCACCTGCTCCTGTGTTATGGGCAGTCCGAGCTTCATTTCGCCGCGGGCAAGAGCCACCCAGAGCTTTCTCCATGTGGTGAACTTCTTATCTGCGGAGAAGATGTACTGCATCTCCTTGCTTGCGTAGCGGGTGCAGAAAGGGCTTTCGTATGATCCGTAATTCTTTGACATAATATTACTCCTCGATGATATTTTTCCGTAATTAACCCTCGTAATTACAGGCTTACCTATACATTGTACCACATTTTGCGCTAATATACAAGAGTTTTTTTCGGCAAAGGGAGCATAATCCTCAAAGGAAAAAGGGCGCACCTTTCCGGTGCGCCCTCGAGTCTGTCGAAAAAGTCAAAACGGCAGAAAATTTGCAATAAACTGTGGGGGGAAAACTCTTGTTTTCCCCCCACACCCCCTTTAGCGCCTTGAACGCGAAAATGGCGCTATCGCGCCGAGTGGCGGGGGCTCTGGTCTGTCGGTCAGCCCCTCTGTCACTTCGTGACACCTCCCCCATGGGGAGATCACCCCACAACCCCCGCTTCCTTTTGTGTCAAAAGGAAGCGAAAACCAATACGCTACGCGGAAATTTTAAAGGTTTTTCGACAAGCTGAGGGCGCACCTTTCGGTACGCCCTCGCAAATTATTCTATGCCGCTCACGCCGCCATGCCGACGATAAACCTAAGTATCGCCGCAGCGTCGAGGGCATTCACAGCCCCATCGCGGTTGAAATCCGCCATGAGCGGGTTTGCGCCCCCGGATGTCCCTACAATATCCCGAAGTATCGCCGCAGCGTCCAGCGCGTTCAGCGATCCATCGTTGTTCATATCGCCGAGCAGGTCGCTGTATTCGCATATCATCGCGATATACTCGCCCGCGGCGTCGGTCCCCGAAATTGTTACGGTGCCGTCCGAGGCGATCTTTCCGCAGGTCACGAATACAAGTCCGCCGTTATCAGCCCTGTAAATATTCGCGAACTGACCCGCAAATCTTCTTCTGAACGCCAGCTTCATGTCCGCAGGAACGCCTGTTCCCTTTGTCCTGAAGTCAACACCCATAGTTCCGCGCAGTGAGGATGTATCTGTATCTCCGTGCTCCGCCGAAACATCCACGGCCGCCGCAGCGGGTATCTTTGCGCCGTCGATGATAAGGCTCTTTGTGCCGTCGATAACGACCTCAACCTTTGCCTTGGAGTCGATAATCGCCCTGATAACGCTCTCTGGTATTTTGGTTTCGCCGTTCAGGTCTATCTTAACGGTGGAGCCCTCGGGGAGCTTTCCTATCTCCGCCGCCATATCCGGCCAGTTCATTTCGGAGCCGTTGAGCGCGGGAACGTTCGTATCGTCGGAATATCTTCCTCCGCCGCTGCCGCCGCTGCTCTTTCTCGGGGATATTTCGTATCTGCATATCGTGCAGTATTCCGCCTTTGTATAAGTTGGACCGCCGCCGGAGATATGCTCCTCGCTTTCGCCCGCTTCGCCGCATACATCACATATGTGCCAGTGTCCGTTCTTGTCGAACTTGTAGCCCTCCGACCATGTGTGACCCGCCGCCTTTACGGTAACTTCCGCAAGAGTTATTTCGGTTTCCGCGTTTTCGTCCGCGAACAGCTTTCCGCAGCTGCACTTGTAATATGCTTCGTTTCCGTCCGCCGTGCAGGTCGCCTTTACCGCAGGCACATATGTCAGATGTGCCGCGTGGATGTGTCCCAACTCGGGAGTTATAACATATCCGCAGACTGTGCAGGTTTCGGGGGTTGTTTCGGTCGCTTCTCCGCCCGACTTATGCGAATTTATCGCCTTGACCTCATCGCATACCGTGCAGTAATGCCAGTGGCCGTTTTCGTCGAACTTGTAATCATCCGACCATTTGTGACCCGCCGCCTTCACGGTAACTTCCGCAAGAGTTATTCCGGTTTCCGCGTTTTCGTCCGCGAACAGCTTTCCGCAGCTGCACTTGTAATATGCTTCGTTTCCATCCGCCGTGCAGGTCGCCTTTACCGCAGGCACATATGTCAGATGTGCCGCGTGGATATGTCCCAGCTCGGGAGTTATAACATATCCGCAGACC
The DNA here is from genome assembly GCA_934481445.1 of uncultured Oscillospiraceae bacterium. Classification (GTDB taxonomy): domain Bacteria; phylum Bacillota; class Clostridia; order Oscillospirales; family Ruminococcaceae; genus CAG-115. Next base: position 23,421 of record CAKSPC010000005.1, on the reverse strand, counting down.
GTGCAGGTTTCGGGGGTTGTTTCGGTCGCTTCTCCGCCTGACTTATGCGAATTTATCGCCTTGACCTCATCGCATACCGTGCAGTAATGCCAGTGCCCGTTTTCGTCGAACTTGTAATCATCCGACCATGTGTGACCCGCCGCGGGGACAACGGTGTCAGCCTTGGTTATTTCGTTTTCGCAAGCCCTGTCCGAGAATATCTTCTTGCATTTTACGCAGGTGTAATACTCAATGTTTCCGGGTACGGTGCACATGGGAGGTCTGCTGCCTGTTGTCACTATGCTGTGACCGGTCGGCTCAATTACGAGTTCTTCCGCGGTCACTCCCTGATAATCTCCTCCGATTATTCTGAACAGCGCGCCACAGCTGCATTCATAATAATCCTTGGTGCCTCTCTCCGTGCAGGTCGCTTTGACCTTGTCGAAGTGCGCAAGATCCGCGTCGTGGGCAAACACATAGGTTAAGGCGCATTCGCTCGCTTCGTAAAGCTTCGTTGCCTTCATGCGGACATAGGCGATGTAATCGCCGTGCGGCAGATATGTGAATGTGTTGTTGTCGCCCCATATCCGCGCGTCGGGGTTGTTGTAGTCTTCCGCCTTTATGAAGCAGTATTCCGCGCCGTCAGCGGGAGAAATCACCGCCGTGAACGTATTTCCGGTCGTGGTCAGTGTAACGTCGCGCTTTTCGGGCGCGGGCTGATTTCCCCTCTCGTTGATACGCACGTTCACGTTCCATCTTATCGTACCGTAATTCTGCGTCTGGAACGTTATCTGTATATCCGCGGAACCTACAAATTCCTCTTCTGACTGCCTTGTGCTGTAGGTAAGCACGCCGTTTTCGTAATCAACGCTTACGAGGACACCATCCATGTCGTTTTCATTAACGCTAATATCGGATATAATTCCGCAGTCGCCGGGGAAGCTGTCGGGAAGCGGGAGAATATGCTCGCCGCCCTGCGCCCATGTAAAGTTCTCATCAGAAGTAATAATTTCAAATTTAGCAAACTTCACGGTGAAGTTTGTACCCGTGAACTCATCGCCGATATAATTTTCGTTTCCGTCGGCGGTTATAACAGCGTAGTATCTGCCCGCGTTCACTATCTCGCTGACCTCCGTGCCATCCTCATAGAAGAACTTTACGGTGTAGTTTCCGAGGTCGGGTTTGTTCGGAGTGACCTTTACGTCCTTTGCGCTGCCGTCGAAAGTGAGATCCTCGGGAAGTTCAAGCGTGAAGTCATCCTCTGAGATATACGCCTTTTCGATGGTGAACGCCCAGTTATCGCCGCCGAATGTGCCGCCGAGGTAGTTTTCGCCGTCCCCGACGAACGCCTTGACGGTATAGCTGCCCGCATTAACGGCTTCTTCGACCTCCCTGCCGCTGCCGTCGTAATATTTCAGCGTGATATCACCTGCGCCATTTACCCAGGTGCAGAAAGTTACAGAAGCATTCTTTGCCGTGCCGCTGTAGTTTAAGTCCGTCGGGCGCGTGAACATAATGTCGTTTTCAACGAGCTTCGCCTTTTCAACGGTGAATGCCCACTCGCTCTTTTCGAATTTGCCGCCGAGATAATTTGCGCCATCGTCAACGGATATCTTTACGGTGTAGCTGCCTGCATTTACGGCACTTTCGACCTTTGCGCCGCTTTCATCGTAATATTCAACGGTTATCTCGCCTACGCCGTCTAAGTTCGCGTCCGCCGTTACTTCGGCATTCTTCGGGGCGCCGTTGTAAGTAAGATAACCGGGGGCGGTGAATGTGAAATCATACTCAGTAAGCGCCTTTTTGCCAATGGTAATGGGGAGCGTCGCCGTTACCTCATCGGGGAAATATTCCGAATCGCTGCTTGTATAAACAAGCGTGAATGTCGTTTCGCCCGCCCTGTCCGCGGTATATACAGCCTTGCCGTTCAATATCCAGCTGTCGATCACAACAGGTTCATTTCCGATCCTTATCTCGAAAATTCCGTTATTGTCCTCAATGGAAACATCCTCGCCGAATTTGAGCAGCGCCTTTACGCTGAACTCGATATCGCCGCCGTAAACCGGTTCTTCCTCGCCGGTTTTCTTGAAATCAAGCTCCGCGGAATACTTAACGGACGGAACACTGTCCTCGCTGAGCATAGGATAATATGCCACGCCGTTTTCCTTGTCGGTCTCTTTCTTCAGCCATATGAAATTATTGAATTTCATTGTCGCAAGGGCGTTGCCTGACGTCATCTGAATGGTGGTAAGTCCCGTGCCCTTTTCGCTTGTTACGTTGCAGATATCGGTATTGTAATAGCAGTTGCTGATCTCGCCGCTATTGCTGCCGCATATTGCGTCCACATTAGCCCGCGCATTCACCTTGCCCACGAAATAGCAGTTGTTTATAGCAGGAGTACCTAACGTCGATTCGCTTATGCCGCATATTCCGCCTGCGTTCTTCAGCGCCTCAACATCCGCTATGGCATAGCAGTTCTCTACTATGTTGCTATTCTCTCCGCATATGCCGCCCACTTCGAAAATTTGACCGGATACGCTTCCGCTGAACGAACAGTTGTAAATCAGCCCGTAGCCGCCATTGTATCCGCATATACCGCCGACCTTCGACGTTCCATCGATAGTACCGCTGGCGGAAAGGTTCATTATCGTGCCTCTGTTATGACCAAATATGCCAACAAATGTCCTGTCCTTCAATTCCATAGTAACATTACTTACGGAATGACCGTCGCCGCTGAATATACCTTTATAATAAATCCCCTGACTATTGCCTATCGGCATTACGTCAGTCCTGCCCGCAAGGTCGATATTCGCGCCGAGAACGAAGTTTTCGTCCCATCTGTCGCTGTCGTTTCCGATGGCAACAAATTCATCCGCCGTGCTGATAACGGTGCATCTCCGCCAGTCCTCGGCGCCGTTGAAGCCGTAATCATATTGTGTTTCTACGGCGATATGCGCACTGCCTATGCCTTTAAGGCTCGGGTAGACGTATGTTGCCGTGCGGAGCTTTATGTTGTACATTTCGCCTTCATAAGAATAGCTTCCCGCATTCCAGACACTTTCGTCAAATCCATATGGGACAGTTCCCGTGCAAATATCTTCGGTGGTTATCCCCACGCCGACGTTGTTTACATGAGGATAGAAATCAATATTGAAATAGCAATTGTTATAACTGTATGCTTCGCCGCATAATCCGCCGACATCGCTTTCGCCGCTGACTGTGCAGGAGCTGTAGCAATACTCTATAATGCCGACGCTGTAGCCGCACAATCCGCCGACATCGCTGCCGCCGCTTACCTTGCCTATGCTGTAGCAGTTGCTGATGGTGCTGTTTCCGTTATTTCCGCACAGGCCGCCGACATGATATCCTCCCGCAGAGGTGACGGTTCCGACGAAACCACAGTTATATATACCCGCTATGTCGTCGCTGTCGCCGCATAAGCCGCCAACATTATCCTTTCCGACTACATCGCCTGCGGCGCAGAGGTTCATTATCTTGCCGCAGCTGTATCCGAACAGGCCTACGTTTACGCCATCGGGCTTGTTTATCTTGAAGCTGCTGATGGTGTGACCCTCGCCGCTGAAGCCGCCGATAAAGTAATCATTTTCATCCGTGCCGATGGGGTTGAGCTCCGCGCCCTTCATGTCGATATCCGCGCCGAGGACGTAGCTCTCGCGCCACTTTGTGTTGTCGTTTCCGATGGCGGCAAATTCCTCCGCCGTGGTGATGAGGGTGTATTCCCTCCAGTCGTCATAGCCGTTCGCGCGGAAGTTGTACTGGCTGACATCAACAGAATACGCCTTGCCCACGCCGATAAGGCTCGGGTAGGTGTAGGTAACGGTGCGGAAATTACCGCTCGGCTCCGACACATCCACACTGCCCGCAGTCCAGACAGAACCATCAAAGCCCGTCGGGAGATTGCCGTTGGTGAATTGCGATGTGGTCAGGCCGAAAACAGAATTAGCGTCGTTATCGCTGCTCGTCCCGTCATAGCTGCCTATAGCGCCAAGGCTGCATACATCCTTGTTGTAATAGCAGTTCTTAATGTTTCCAACTTTATCGTTTTGACCTGCTATGCTGCCATTATTGATTCCCGCCGTGACTTTGCCTACACTATAGCAGTTTTTAATTGAACCGTTTACGCCGTTATAGCCGCAAATTCCGCCGGAATATCTTTCTGCAACTATATCACCCACGCTATAACAGTTTTCAATTATGCCAAAATTATTACCGCATATACCGCCAACATCATGAGATCCCTGCAATGTTCCGGAGAAAGCGCAGTTTCTGATCGTTCCCGAATCGGAGTTGTTTGCACATATGCCTCCGACAATACTAGAACCGATGATCTTTGCATTTTCAACGTAAAGATCGATAATAAGACCGTTGTTCCAGCCAAACAAACCGATATAATTATCATCATAATTATCAACAGATCCGTTGAATTCTACATTCTTTATGGAATGCCCGCTGCCGCTGAACTTTCCTGTGAAATATGTAATATCGGAATAGTTTTTAATAACGCCTATGGGCGTAATTTCCTTGCCCGCAAGGTCGATATCATCGCCGAGGACATAATTCTTATCCCAGCTTGTTTCATCGTTTCCGATGGCGATAAATTCCTCCGCCATGGTGATGAGGGTGTATTCCTGCCAGTCGGGGGCGGCGGCGGTGCCGAAGTTGAACTCTGCAGATTCGTAGCTATAAGCCTTGCCTACGTTTTTAAGGCTCGGGTAGGTGTAGGTAACGGTGCGGAAATTACCGCTCGGCTCCGACACATCCACACTGCCCGCAGTCCAGACAGAACCATCAAAGCCCGTCGGGAGATTGCCGTTGGTGAATTGCGATGTGGTCAGGCCGAAAACAGAATTAGCGTCGTTATCGCTGCTCGTCCCGTCATAGCTGCCTATAGCGCCAAGGCTGCATACATCCTTGTTGTAATAGCAGTTCTTAATGTTTCCAACTTTATCGTTTTGACCTGCTATGCTGCCATTATTGATTCCCGCCGGGACTTTGCCTAAACTATAGCAGTTTTTAATTGAACCCCTAGTACTATTATAGCCACAGATTCCGCCGGAATCTTTTTCTGAAACTATATTGCCCACACTATAGCAGTTTTCAATTATGCCAATATTATTACCGCATATACCACCGACCTCTTGCATTCCCTGCATTATTCCGGAGAAAGCGCAGTTTCTGATCGTTCCCGGACTGCAGTTTTTTGCACATATGCCGCCGACAATACTGGAACCGATAATCTTTGCATTTTCAACATAAAGGTCGGTTATAAGACCGTTGTTCCAGCCGAACAAACCGATACAATCATCATTTCCATCAACAGAGCCGTTGAATTCTGCGTTCTTTATGGAATATCCATTGCCGCTGAACTTTCCTGTGAAATATGTAATATCGGAATAGTTTTTAATAACGCCTATGGGCGTAAATTCCTTGCCCGCAAGGTTGATATCATCGCCGAGGACATAATTCTTATCCCAGCTTGTTTCATCGTTTCCGATGGCGATAAATTCCTCCGCCGTGGTGATGAGGGTGTATTCCTGCCAGTCGGGGGCGTCGGCGGTGCCGAAGTTGAACTCTGCAGATTCGTAGCTATAAGCCTTGCCTACGTTTTTAAGGCTGGGGTATGTATGGGTTAAAGTGCCGAATTTTCCGTCGGAACTATCCAGGCCCTCCGAGCCGGCTTCCCATACGGTATCGTCAAACCCCTCGGGAAGCGTACCGCTGCAAAGCTCTGCGTTCGTGATGTAGTCAATGGACGGATCACTATAACCTTCTAAAGCCAAAATGCCGATCAGCAGCGTACTGTGAAATACATCGCTGTTGTTGTAGCAGTACTCGGTCGTTGATAAATTATATGCATTGGCGCAAATGCCGTAGTTGATGACATCGCTGGATTTTGTCAATTCTCCCGAATTGAAGCAGCTTCTGACAGCGCCATAGTTGGAATCGCATATACCGGAAGCGTTGCCGCTTGTGGCTTTGATAACGCCGAGGTTATAGCAGTTTTCAACGACGCCATTAGCTTCATTTGAATAAACGATGCCAGCGAGCCCTGCGCCATTCACAATGTCGGCGCTATTGAAGCAGGCGTTTACAGTTCCATAGTTGAATAAAGCTATGCCGCCGACATTGCCGCCGTTGTCATTTATATGAAGCTCTCCGCTCTCAATGCCGCAGTACTCTATTGTTCCGCTGTTGTAAGCGCATATTCCGCCGATGCCTTCCGCAGCGGATACCTGTGCATTCTTAAGGAAAAGTCTGCTGATGGTGCCGCTGTTGTATCTGAACAGCGCCACATTATCCCCCACGGTGCTTATTTTCAGATTTCTGATACTATTCCCGCTGCCGTCAAAGCTGCCCTTGAACGGAACGCTCTCGCTGCCGATCGGCGCCAGTTCCTTGCCGCCGAGATTGATATCACCCGACAGCACTATATATTCGCCCTCGTATGTGTTGCCGTCGTTCACTGATTCTACGAAATGCGCAAACTGTTTTCCGTTCGCTATCTCATAGGGGGCTTCCGGCGTTCCCGAGCCTTCAAATTCAGCCGTGGAAACTCCGTCCCATGCGTCCTCGGCACCCGCCGTTTTTCCGACGGATGTTACGACCAACAGCGCCGCAAGCAACACTATCACCGCAAATCCCGCGGCGATCGACCGCAGTTTCGTTTTTGTCATCAAAATACCTCCTGCTGTTACACCATAGTCCATCCCCAGTGGAATGATGGATCCCAAAATAATTCCATTATATAATAAAAGGATTATATTACATTATAATATTAAGATATACCACCGTCAATAGTTTTTCCGCCAATCTGCGCGAAATGGTATCTTTTCTGCGTGAAAAGCACAGGAATGACTCGTGCCGCGGGTCGGCGGCGGAAATAAAATCGGGACAAGATTACCCGCCGTGGGCAATTCTACATATAAAAATAAAAAAATCTCCCCTCCAAAATGGAAGGGAGATTTTCGGAATATTTGACCGTAAAAACAAAGAACCGCTCCTCTTTCGAGAAGCGGTCGTTTGGTCTGAGTGACAGGATTTGAACCTGCGGCCTCTACCACCCCAAGGTAGCGCGCTACCAATCTGCGCCACACCCAGTCGTTCAACGTGTTATATTATATCACACCAAATTCGATTTGTCAACCCCATTTTTAAATTTTTCCGAAAAATTTTTCCGAAATCTGCGCAGCGGAGTTTTCTGCCCCGGGCGGAGCATTCACTCCCGTGAGGGCGCATTCGCCAATCAGCGCGGAGCAGTACCTTTTAAAACATCATACCCCCGTGATCTCTCACAGGGGTATGATGCTGGTTTGGTTGGTAATTATATGAAAAGGGTCGGTATCAAAAATAATGCATCGGTGAGATTTTCGTTTATCTCTCATCGACAATATAAATTATAACCACTTTATATGTTAAAATAACGTAGGTTTTGTGAAAACTGCGTGAATTTTATTGCGCATTCGTGTATTTCCACATTTATTCGATGATTTTCTACAGCTTCTGCTCTATCCTGCTGCCGTCGTTTCCCTTGCGGATATAGATCTCCTCGGTGAAATGCTCGCGTATCTCGCGGACATGGGACACTATCCCCACCAGCCTGTTTTCGGATGAAATGCCGTTGATGACCTCCATTGCCTGCTCGAAAGTGTTTTCGTCCAGCGCGCTGAAGCCCTCGTCCACGAACAGGACATCCGTCGCCCTGCCACCGTTTACCTCCATCGTGTAATCCGACAGCCCTATCGCCAGCGCGAACGAAGCGAGAAAGCTCTCGCCGCCGGACAGCGTGGAAACGCTGCGCACAGTGTCGGGACCCGCGTTGAGATCCGCAACGTCGATATCCAGCCCCGACGTCTGGCTCGCCTTGGCGTTGCTTATGCGGCGGACAAAGCTGTACCGCCCGCCGCTCAGCCCGTTAAGCCTTACGTTCGCACGCTTCAGCACCTCGTCGAAAAACTGTCCCTGAACATACCGTTCAAGGCTGAGTTTCGCCGCCGCGCCGGTTCCCTTGCCCGAAACCAGCGCCGCCAATTCGCCCAGCCCGGCGTATTTCCCGCAGACATTGTCGTATTCCGTCCGCGCCGCCGCCAGCTGCTTTCCGCCCGCCGCCAGCGCCGCGCCGAGTTCCGTAAGGCTTCCCGCCGAACGCGTGACCTCGGACAGCCTGCGGGACAATTCCCCGCTGCGCTCGGAAAGCGCGGCGATGTCCGCGCGCTGCTTCCCCGAAAGCTCCTCGGTTATCGTCGACAGCAGCTTCTCCGCCGCCGCGAGCCGCTCCGCATAGCCGTTCACTTCGTCGGTGAGCCGCGCGTATTCCTCCTCGGTCATCAATGCGCGCTCCGCCGCCGCTGTATCGGAAAATCCGTTCTCCTCCGCCGCGCGGATGAACTCCCGCTCCGCCGCCGCGGAAGCTTCCGCCGCAGACTCGGCGTTCTCGCGGGATTTTCCGAGCGCCCCCGACGCTTCCGCAGAAGCGCTTTCCGCCTGCTTCAGCCCCTGCTCAAGGGCTGGCACCGCCGCTTCGATCCCCGCGACGCGGCAGCTCCATTTTTCGGAAAGCTTTTCCGCCGCGGATTTATCCTCGGGGACGCCCTCACCGTCGGGCATTTTCAGCGCGGAGGTGTTCTCGGATATCCTACCCGCGCAATCCTCAAGCTGCGCGGAAACCGCCGCTATGTTCTCCCTTGCGCGGGATATTTCCGCTTCCGCGGCAGCGCGCCGCTCGGCGTATTCCTTTGTTTTTTCAGAGATATCCGCAAGCTCCCGAGCCGTTTTTTCGGAAAGCTCCGCCGCCGCTTCCGCTTCGGAAAGAGCCTTTTCGGCAAGCTTTATCCCCGCCTTTATTTCCGCGCGCTTTTCCGCTGCGGCGCTTTCCGCTGAATACAGCGCTTCCGTTTCGGGCTCGACCCCGAAAACGCGCTTGTACATTTCCGCAGCGGAATTCTCCGCGGCATTAAGCCGCTCCTGCGCCTTTGCGAGGTGCTTGTCCGCTTCCCCGCGAAGCTCCCGCAGGCGGTCGGATTCATCCTTGAGCGCGTTTATCTCGTCCTCCGTGGGGGCATTCTCAATTGAGTGCGCGGGGGCGGGGTGCTCCGTTGAGCCGCAGACGGGGCAGGCTTCGCCCTTTCCGAGCCGCTGCGCCAGCCGCCATGCGGCATTCGCATAGAAACGCCCCTGCGCCGTGTTGAATGCAAGTTCCTTTTCGTCCGAGAGCGCCGCGGCGCTTTCGTATTCCCTGCCGCGCTCCGTCAGCTCGGAATTTGCCCCCGCAAGGGCTTTCAGCGATTTTATCAGCGCCGCGCAGTCGCCGTCAGCGCGCTTGTATTCGTCCAGTTCCTTTTTGTACAGCGGAGATTTCGCCGCGGTTTCCTCTGCGGTTTTACGCCGCTCTGATAGGGATGTTTCCTCCTCGGCGGCGGCTTTAAGCTGCTCCTCGGTCTGCTTCAGCGTTTTCTCCGCCTTTGCGGCGGATTTTTCGTGCAGTTTAAGCTGCGCGGAAAGCTCCTCCCGCCGCGAAAACGCCCCCGCCAGCATATCCAGCGCGGGCTTCTGCGAGATCAGCTGGTCGCGCTCGGACTGCATTTCGGATATCTTCGCGGCTTCGGCGCGGGCTTTTTCGAGGGAAACTGCGGCGGACTGCGCTGCCTTTTCGGCGGTGGAAAGTTCCCCTCGCTTTTCCGCGAGCATTTTCGCGCGGTCATTAGCTCTGTCGGAATACGGCTTGACCCGCTCCGCCTTTTCTCTCATCGCAAGGCGAAGCTTCTTAGCTTCGTTGCCCGTGCCAAGACTGCGCAGGGCGTCGAGTTCCGCCCGCGCCTTGTCCAGCGCGTCGAAGCGGCCGTTCAGCGCCCTGCCCGCAGCTTCCGCTGAAGACGCCTCGGCGGAGGATACTCGCAGCTCCTGCTCCCGCTTTTCCGCCTGCGCCAGTTCCTCCGAGGTGCTCTCCCCAAGCTTCGAAACCGCACTGCATAACTCCCCGCAGCGGGAAAGGTCTTCAAACAACCCGTCATCCCCGTCGGGGAGATAACGGCGCATTCCCGCCGAAACCGCGCGGTATTTCGCTTCGGCTTCGGTGCGGGCGGTCCTGCCCGCGTCGGCGCGCTCTTTCAGTTTATTTTCGAACTGCTCGTAGAGATACGTCCCGAAAACGCGCCGCAGCACCTTTTCGCGGTCGCCGCTCTTCATGTTGAGAAACTCCGAAAACTCCCCCTGCGCCAGCATGGATATGCGGCAGAATGCGTCCGCGTCGAACCCCAGCAGCCGCGTTATTTCGTCCGTTACAGCGGTCTTTCCCTCGACGTACTTGTCCTCCCATGTAAGGCGGCAGTCGTCCTTTTTGGCGGCTTTTCCGTCCGCCCTTACCGCCCTGTGGACGAGATAGTCAGTTCCGTTTACGCTGAAAGAAAGCTCCGCGAAGCTTTCCTCCTTTTTGGAAAGCTCCTGATTTCGCAGGGTGCTTTCGCTGCGGAGCGCTCCGCTGGCCTTGCCGTAGAGCGCGTAGATTATCCCGTCGAATATCGAGGTCTTTCCCGCGCCTGTGTCGCCGGTAATGAGGAATGTCCTACCGAGGTAGCGGGTCAGATCCACCGACTGCTCCGTGCGATAGGGGGAAAATCCTTTGAGCGTGAGTTTTTTCAGTATCATTCCGTATCCTCCCCGCGGCGGCATTCTTCAAAGATATCCTCCGCTGTTTTCAGCAATTCCGCGCCGATTTCCCTGCCGCACATCTCCTTATAAAATCCCGAAAGCAGTTCCCCGAAAGAAAGCTCCGTGCTCTCTGCCGTGGGGATATCTCCCTCCGCCTGCGCCCCCGCGAGTTTATAGCTTATCGAAACGTAGTTCGGGAATTTCCGACCGATGCGCTCCGCGTTGCTGCCGAAGCTGTCGTTTTCGGTAATGGTGACGTAAACATAATCCTCCGAAGCGGGGTGTTTATCCGAAAGGATATTTTCAAGGCTGTCGGTTATCAGCCGCACCTCGTGCAGCGGCTTCAGCGGGAAATGCTCCACGGAAACCGCGCCATCCTCCGCGATATCAATAATGTCAAGGTATTTCTGAGCGCCGCGCTGTGCCTCGCTCTGCGAGTAGCACAGCGGCGAGCCGCAGTAGCGGACATTCTCAGCAGCATTGCGCGGGGTGTGGAAATGCCCCAGCGCCGTATACGCAAACCCCTCGAAAACCGACGGGTCGACGAGGTCGAGAGTGCCCACCGCGTCCGCGCCGAAATTACCCACCGCAAGGTGCGCCGCCAGGACGCAGGGGCGTCCCCCTCGCGGTAGCCCCGAATGCGCCAGCACCGTGCGCACGGCGTCCGTGGCGGTTTCTATGCTTTCATCGGGGAAGCAGCTTTTCACCTGCTCCTTCGAAACATATGGCATAAGCGCGATATCCACGCCGCCGCACTGCGCGGTGTATATCCCGCTGTCCGCGGTGAACGGGCGTGAGATATGCACGCCGCCCCGCAGAAAAATTTCCCTGCCGTAGGAAATGCGGCGGTCGCTGTCGTGGTTTCCGCTGATTATGTAAAGCGGCAGGGAAAGCTCCACCGCGCGGGAAATTATCTCATCGAAAACCGCCACAGCCTCGGCGGAGGGCGCGCTGCGGTCGTATATATCCCCCGCAATTATCAGCCCATCCGGGCGGTATTTTTCGAATGCCGTGCCGAGCACCTGCCCGAGCATTACCTCGCGGATGTCGTCGGCAAGGCTGCGGTTTCCCGGGCGCTTTCCGATGTGAAGGTCGCCTGTATGAAATAATCTCATGGTACGCTCCTTATGGTTTTATTTTCTATTATAGCACACTTTCGCCTGCTTATATGTATCGTTTGTGATACAGAAATCCCCGCCGCTGCGGGCGGGGATAAAAAATTCTTACTGCGCACTGACCGAGTTTTCCTTGAGGAACTTCACGAAATCCCCCTGTGGAAGCGGTCTGGAGTACAGGAAGCCCTGCAGGAAGTCGCAGCCCATACCGCAGAGCAATTCTGCCATTTGGGCAGTTTCTACGCCCTCAACAACGATTTCCTTATTGAGCGAATGCAGCATACTTACTGTGTGACGGAGTATCATCATGGCGTCGTTGTCATCCATGGCGGGCCAGAGAATACTCTTGTCTATCTTGACAATTTTCATCGGCAGGGAGATAAGGTAATTCGCAGTGGAAAATCCCGTGCCGTAGTCGTCCATGGAGAAGCTGGAGCCTATATTTATCAGCGCCGACATATTCTTGTGCAGCACTTCCTCGTTTACTGTATGGGCGGTTTCGGTTATCTCAAAATTGATGCGCTCTGCGGCGATGCCGTATTCGTTCATGACGTCCATCAGCTTCTGTGCGAGGTTTTCCTGCATACACTGCACGGTGGAAAGATTGACTTCGATGTAGTCTATGCCGAGCTTATCCGCCTCGCCGTTTGCCATGAAGCTGCAGACTGTTCTGAAAACCATATCGCCTATTTCGATTATCATTCCGTTTTTCTCCGCGATGGGGATAAATTCATCCGGGCTGATGAAGCCGAGTTCATCGTCCTTCAGGCGGATGAGCGCCTCCGCCGAGCGGAAGCTGCCGTTTTTAACGGAATATATCGGCTGATAATACACATCGAAGCCGTCGAGCCGCATTGCCCTGCGCATGGCATGTATCACCTTTGTTTCGCGGCGCTTTTCGTTCAGAGCTTCTGCGGTGACGTTTACGATGTTTTTTTCGCGATTGCGTGCCATCTCGCGCACGGAATATTCGAGCGCGTCGCGGACGTCGTCCTCCTCCTCCACCCTGAATTCGGGGTAATTCAGCGTGCAGATGTACGGGGTTATCTGCACCTCGATACCGCGCTCGCACACGGGCTTTTTAAAGAAATCCAGTATATCCTCCACGACAGTATCCGCCGAACGGCGTTCCTTTCCGTCGAGAATAAGTCCGAAGCGGTTGTCCTCGAGATGGTACACGGACTTTTTCCCGTATTTTTCGCACATGAACTCCGCCGTGTTCCCGATAAGCTCCGAATACGCCTTGCCGCCGATAAGACGGTTCATGTACTGGAATTCGTCCACGGTGAAAGCAACGATGGTGAACGGCTGTTTCTTGTCGATGTGCCTGCCCGCGGTTTCATAGAACGCGCGGCGGTTAAAGCACATAGTTTCCTTGTCAAAATAGTCGTCGGGATTTTGCAGGGAGATATACACCAGCATGAGATAAAGCGCGATAACGAAGTTCTGTATAAGAAGCTCACGGTTCATCGACTGGACAAGTATCGCGCCGACTATCGCCACCACAAAAACCACTATAAGCGCCGACTGAAACATTGATATATTCTTCTTGTATTTCATGAAGAACGCGCCGACGCAGCTGAGCATGAACACGCTCGTGACATAAAGCACCGGGAACAGCGGCCCGTGGCTGTACTGCCCTCCGTCGAAGGTTATTATCCACCCCGTAAACGGCGTCGTAAGAAGCAGCAGCGTATCCGCGCATATTATCCCCAGCACCGTGTAATTCACCCATTTCGGGAAATTCTTCGGATGGGTCAGCCCGCAGATATAAACAAGGAACGTCACCGACGTCATGTTGTAGGACCACAGGTACGCAATGTTTAAGACATAATTCAGCCAGACCGGCACAAGTTCCGGCTGCATAATAGTATAAGAGGAAACAAGGTCAAACACCGACGCCAGCGTTGCACAGAGAAGCATAACAAAATAAATGCGCGTATTAGTGCATGGGTAGTTTCTCCGCGCGGCAAAAATAACTATCAGCAGCAGATCTATCGCGACGGCCGCCATGTTGAATTCAGTTATATAATTCATAGTATGCCTTCTTTGTCGTTTGGTTTTTTCTTCTACATACTAAGTATAGCACATACGAGCTTAAAAATCAAGCAGTTTGAGCTGTTTCAACTTAAATTAGATCAATTATTTCTTCGCCGTTCTTCGGGCAGGAACACCGCGCACACCGACGCCGCGACTGCAATAAGAAGCAGCACGGGGCGATGCCACCCCCCGGTGAAATGAGCCAGAATTGCCGCGAAACGCTCAGTATCCCAGAACAGCGCTATCCCAACCCCGACGGCAAACACCGCCGAAACCAGCACCGCCCCCGCGGCGCAGTCCTTGCTGTGCTTTGTAAGCTCGTTTTTTTCGGGGGAAGCCTTGTCCGCCAGCCGCTCCAGCGCGGTGTTAAACATCTCCGCGGACATCACCGCCGCAAACGTAAGCAGCAGCACCGCCCATTCCCCGCGGGAAAGCTCATAAAACCTCGCCGCGAAGTACACGACAAACGCCGCCGCGCACAGATGGAACCGAAAATTCCGCTCCGTCGCCAACGTATGTGCTATCCCCCGCGCCGCGAAACCAAAGCCTTTAAGGAACTTTTTCATATCAGCTTTCGCGGGTGATGCCGAGCTTTTCGAGGACTTTCTCCTGCTTGCCGAACATCACGCGCTCCTCTTCCTCGCTGTTTACATGGTCGTAGCCCAGCAGATGGAACATCGAATGCATCAGCAGAAATGCGAACTCGCGGCGGAAGCTGTGTCCGTATTCCTCCGCCTGCTCCTTTGCGCGCTCCATCGAAATTACGATATCCCCGAGGATTATCGCGTTCGTTTCGGGATCGGTGTCGAAGCCGTTTTCGTCACCCATCGGGAAAGAAAGCACGTCCGTTGCTCGGTCTATCCCGCGGTGCTCGTTGTTCATCACGCGGATGTTTTCGTTGTCGGTGAGGGTTACGGAAAGCTCCGCGTCATCGTCTATCCCCTCTTCCTCAAGGGCGCCCATGGCGCATATTTCTATAAGCTTTTCGGTATCCTCTGGCAGGGGCACCTTGTCCTGCTCGTTGCTTAAATAGATGTATATTTTCATCTTGATCTCCTCCCGTCGCCGAATTTTTTCTGCGCTTCGGCATGATAATCGTCGTATGCCTTTACGATGTCCTGCACCAGCTTGTGGCGCACAACATCCTTTTCGGTGAACCTGTTCTGTCCGATATCCTCGACGTTTTTCAGCACCCGCAGCGCTTCGATAAGCCCCGATTTCGTCGAATCCGGCAGGTCTATCTGCGTGATGTCACCCGTTATGACCATTTTGCTGTTGAAGCCCAGTCGGGTGAGGAACATCTTCATCTGCTCGCGGGTGGTGTTCTGCGCTTCGTCGAGGATGATGAAGCTGTCGTCCAGCGTGCGTCCTCTCATATATGCCAGAGGAGCGACCTCTATCGCGCCCTTTTCCTGAAGCCGCGCGAAAGCCTCCTGCCCGAACATATCGAAAAGCGCGTCGTAAAGCGGGCGGAGGTAGGGGTCTACCTTGTTCTGAAGATCGCCGGGAAGAAATCCGAGCTTCTCACCCGCTTCCACCGCGGGGCGTGTGAGGATTATCCGCTGAACGCTGTGCTGCTTGAACGCCGTCACCGCCAGCGCCACGGCAAGGTAGGTCTTGCCCGTGCCCGCAGGGCCGACGCCGAATGTTATGGTGTTATTGCGTATCATGTCGCAGTATTTTTTCTGCCCGACCGTCTTGGGCTTGATGGGCTTGCCCGCGTAGCTGACGCACACGCAGTCCCCCGACATCTTCTCCATCTCGCCCTCGCTGCCTTCGTTTACCAGGGAGATAGCGTAGCGGACGTTCTGGTCGGTTATCGCTTCGCCCCGCGCGAACATCGCGCAGAGGGTGTGCATGGCGGTTTCCGCGCGGGTAACGCCGGGCTCCTCGCCGCTGATCTTAACGTCGCTTCCGCGGCTGAATATCGTAACGCCGAAGGCTTTCTGTATCAGATTTACGTTGCTGTCGAAATTGCCGAACACAGCGCGGAGCTGCTCGGTGCTGTCCATATTTATCGTTAATTCTGCCATTGCTTCTCCTTAAAATCCCCTGTTCTTTAGCTCCGAAACAAGTCCCACATAAAATTCGCGTACATCGAAGCCCTTTATATCCTCGCGGTTGAGGTCGATAACGTCCGCGTGAGTTATCCCGCGCTTTCCCGCGGGGTACAGCGGCGTGAATTTCTCGCCCCATTCCGCGGCGGTCAGCGCCACCAGTCCATCGTTATCCCCGTCGAATTTCTTCACCACCGGGTAGGAAACATTCAGCGGGAAACGCCCGCTGCGCGCCCGCGCCGCCTTGGAGCCCACGCTCTGATACATGACCCCCTCCGCGTTCGGAACTTCCTCGTTAAACTGCGTGCAGAAGCTGTTCGTGAGGTCTTTAACCGCCGACATGAAATCGGGGTTCGGGTCGCCGAGCCTGCGGAACGCCGCGTTGTAGGTCTTTTCTATGGTGGAAACCAGCTTGTCGGGCGCCTTGCCGAGCAGGTACTCCGCAAAAAGGCAGCCCCTGTGCGGCGTGTTTATCGTGGTAAGCGACGCGACGTACTGCGCGCAGCCTAGCCTGCTTATCGCGTAGCGGGCGTCCAGACCGCCCTTTGAATGCGCGATGATATTCACCTTGCCGCAGCCTGTCTTTTCAACGATACTGCGTATCTTTTCCGCGAGCTCCTCCGCGCTGTCCTTTACGGCGAGGGCGCTCTGCTGCTCTCCGTAATATATGACCGCGCCGTTTTTCTCAAGCTCCGCGGGTATTCTTCCCCAGTAATTCAGCACCCTGCTGTCGCGGAAGAACACTCCGTGCACCAGCAGCAGCGGATATTTCGTCGCGCAGACCTTATCCGCCGCGCGGGCTTCGTCGATGCGCGCCTTTTCGCATTCAAAGCGGCATTCCCGCCGCACCCTGACGTAAATGATCATCAGCATCACGAGGTTCGCGACAGGTATCCATCCGAGGACTATCCCCAGCACCCTGTACCGCACCCCGAGCTGCACCGAGGTCGCATAAACGCGTATTATCCCGTTCCAGAACATCACCGCCTCGCACAGTGCAAGGATAACGCAGTAGATCACGAACCGCGGTATATCCGGCTCCGCCGCGGTGACGAGCTCGGTTATCGCCGCCGCCAGCACCCCCGCCGAAGCAATGCAGGAAACGAAGAACGTCAGCAGAAGCTCCGCGCCGTCCCCCAGCACCCTGAGCCGTATCGAGGGATATTTACGCACCGTCGGGAAAACGTTGTACGCCGCGAAATAAAGCCCCGCGATAAGTCCTATCGCCAGCCTCGCGCCGAAGCCCATCTCCCGCACAAAAAACGGCAGGTTCGCCATGGCGGAGATGAGCGTTATATTTATTATCCGAAGAAAAACGTTCATATTTCCTCCCGAAAATCGAATATATAAATTACCAATATTCCATAAAAAATTGAAATCTGCTCGCGCAGCGAGCCTTTTAAATCTGTTTTTTGCCACGGGTCCCCCGCGGCAAAAAACACTTCTATCCGCACAAGTGTGCGTTTTGTCGACGTAGGCGACAAAACGTGCGCGCGGTGTGCCTTTTGTTTTGCAAAAGGCGTAAGGCATGGCTTGCCATGCCAGTGGATTGTCCCCTGTCGTAAAAGTCGTAAGACTTTTGCGACAGGAATTTACCAATTTAATTATACAACGCTCCCCATGTTTTGTCAACGGGAAATTGCTCGGATAAAAACGCCTGCGCCGCTACCACACCCATCGGAGGCGTATGTATGAACCTTATAACCTGCACGGAATGCTGCCGCTGGCAGAAAGAGGGTTTCTGCACCCTTGAAGAACTCACCGTGACCTCCGCCGCGCTGTCGTCGGAGTGCCGATATTTCGAGCCTTTATAAACAGGCGCAGGGGAACCTTTTTGGTGCCCCCGCGTGTATTTTAAACTCAAAGCGCGGAAGCACATCAGAATGCCCCCGCGCTCCATCCTCAGTCCGTAAGCTCGTATATTATTTTCAGCGCGTGCCTGTCCGTTTTCTCTATCGGATCGGCGAGGTTGTTTATCGTAGCCATGTACCCCGCGTGCATTAAGATATGCAGGGTGTTCTGCGCCTGCCTTCTCGTGGAATACAGCGTATACGGCGGCTTGACGTACCTGCTGTAAACGGGGAAGCCCTCGACGCCGTAGCTTCCGTTCACCTCCGCGCAGTCCACACGCGCATGATAATGAATATTTGATTTATCAAATCCATAGCAGAGGTGCCCGTCGTATACATAAAAATACGCGTTGTCCCCCCCAGCCGCGGGGATGGTTTTCTCCACTGCCCCCGAAAGGCTGCTCACCTCGATATGGTCGCCGAGGTGGCGGTAGACATTCCCGCGGTATATCGCAGGATATGCCCAGCTGTATCTTGCGGTGGTAAAGCTCCCGGAAGTTTTCAGCTTGAACGTCCCAACGTCTATCCCCGCATAGGAGAACGTGTCATCATCCGTGCCCGGAATTGAGTCGCGCCGGAAAAGATACAGTACGTTCGTTTCGGGGTCGTAAAATCTCGTGTTGAGATCCCCGATGAACGGTATCGTCACCACCGCCGCGATCTCCTCCGCCACATCCTTCGGCGCACAGCTTACCGTCACCGCGTCTGGGTCGGTCAGGGTGTATCTTATGAACGTCACTTCCGTGTAGGATACCTTTATGCCAAGATACACGTTCGACTCCAAATTAGCGATGAAAGACACGCCGCTTGCCGAGATAAGATAATTGCTGTTCGCAAACGTTCCCGCGTCAAAATACTGCGGATTGCAGAGTATGCTCTCGCTGCCCTCCTTTACGGGGTCGAAGCCGATGTTGCCGAATATCCTTGAAGTAAGCCCGATGCATTTTATCGTGCCGTTTGCCCTGTCCGTCCCGAAATCCCAGACCAGCCTGTACCCGCCGTCTGTCGGGCCGCTTTCGTTTTCGTTGAGCGTTCCGCGGCGGGTGTCCGTGCCCGAATACACCGCCCCCGCCGTGCCGATGGCGGCGTATCCGGTCGGAGGAGTAACTGTCGCCTTGTTTTCATCAACATTCGTGGAAAGCAGCATTATCCCGCCGAACAGCTTCTCGGCCCTCGGGAGAAAACTGTTCATTATCTGCGGCATATTCATCATTGTGAACATACCGCACCGCGGGATATCAAACAGCTTTTCGGGGACGTCCGTCACCATGTTGCTTTCCTCCGTGCGCTTTATTTCCTCGCCTGTTTCGGCGTCGGTGAGTATCAGCGTTGCCTTTCCTTTCATGTCATCCCTCCTGTTTCTCGGTCGGCTGCACGCTGTTCAGCGCCGTCGGCGAAATGCTCTCCGCCACGGTATGTCTGTCGCGTATGCTGCCAATGTTTCCCGCCGAACCCTGCACTACCAGCGAAGCAGCAAGCTGCGACGGCAGTATATACGCGCTGCCTGTTTTGGTCTGCATGGTGACGGTTATCGTGCTGCTGCCTGCGGGAAGCTTCTGCGCGATGTGGTACCAGTGAAGAAGATCGCGCCCCGTTCCCGAAAGGCTCTGCACCGCTTTGCGCTGTGCCTGAACGCCGTTGACATACACGGATATGATAAGGAAATCCCCCGTGAAATTATCCAGAGTGCAGTTAACATCCACCCGTGCGAACGCATTTTCCGCCGCGTCGAATGTAAACTCCGCCACTGTGGCAGGCTCCGCGGACAGGGCTATCTGCGCGTCGTTTGTCTGCGTTATGCACCCCGCGCCGAGCCTGTTTTTAAGCTCCTCGAGCGTTTTTTCGAGGTCGTCCGAATCAGCGTCGGAGCTGTTTTTGTTTCGGGAACAGAGCACCGCGGTCAGCCCGCCGTCGTAATGATATTCAATGCCGCTTATCTGAAGCGGATAAAGCAGACCGTTTTCCAGAAGCGTTATCCTCTCCCCGGATTCAAGGAACGGAAGCCCCTGCATTTCGATATCCGCGCCGTAAAACGCAAAGGTTTTGAAAAGCGAATAGAGCTGATCCAGCCGCTCCTGCGTCATCAGCGGGTTATAAAGCTCCATGGTGGATATCTCCGCCCCGGAGCCCGAAACCAGCTCGCCGCTGCCCGTGCCCGCCTTTATGCAGGTAACCACCGAATGGTTCATGTTTCTCGAAATGCTGACGCAGTTCTTTTCGTTCAGCACAAACCCGCCGCTGTCGTATTTTCTCAGCACAAGATCCCCGTATCTGTCCATCTTTGCGCAGGCACGGTTGAGCGCCGCGATATAGCCTATCATGTCCCGCTCGGTGCAGTACTCGGGTATCTTCTCCACCAAAAAAACCTCGCCCATATCCGCGCATTCCATGCCGTTCCTGCTGCATATCTCGCCAAGTATCTTTACGGTGTCCGACGGGAACGCAAGCAGGCTGGAATATTCCTTATCAAGGCTGTAAAGCCTGTCGTAGCAGGAGATGGACACATACTTCCCGCGGACGTATCTTCTCGAAGCATAGAACACCCCCAGCGGGCACCATTCCTCCCCGTCGAAGCTTATATAGGGCTTAACCTCCGCCCCGACGGGAATTTCCCCGCCGTATCTTATGCAGAAATAAAACCTGTTCGCGCAGGCGGTGCCTATCGTGAACCAGTCGGGGTGCGCAACGTCGTCGAAGTCGAACTCCACGATATCATCATCCGTGAACACCTCGTCCCCCGCCTCTATCCTGCAATAAACATGGCGCCCGTTGTCCTGCGCCAGCGTTAAAAACCTGTCCGAAACCTCTACCATACCCATTCACCTCACTTCTGCTTCATGGTTATCTTCACGCCGCCGTACATCGCCGTGCCGTTTACATATGTAAGCTTCGGCGCGGGCTCGTCGGAGATGTGGAATTCCCCCTCCACCGTGCCCTCGGGAGCGTCGAACTTAACGGTCGCGAATATCTCCTCGGAAGCCTTGCGGAGCGCTTTCAGCTCCGCCTCTGTCATCAGCCCGAACACGACCTCGAGCTCGTATTTTCTATTCACCAGATCTATCAGCATATCGCCGTTGGTGTTGTAGCGGATATCCGTTCTGCGGGTCTTTCTTGCGGCGTCAAGCCTTGTAACGCAGTCGAACTCCGTGCCGTTTATGGTTATTTTCACCGCCGCACCTCCTCAGCGCTGCTTTCTTGTTTTCTTTGTGTTGTACTGGCGGTCAAGCTCCCGCATTCCCTTTCTGATGAGCTTCGCCGCGCGGTATCCCTCCTCCGCCGCTTCTGCGCCGGTCTTTGCCGCGGTGTTCTTTTTTTCTTCGGGCATAGCGCTCCTCCTTTCGTTATCCGCTGTATTCTCCGCTTATCTTGCGTGCCTTTATTTTGATGTGATGAGGTGTATCTGCACCGAGAGTGCGCACCTCTGTCAGCTCAAATATCTCGCCGCCGTATTCAGCGCGTTCTCCCGTCGAAAAAACTGCATTTGCGGGGCGGGAATTTTCGCAGTCGAACCATATCGCAAGTTCCGTGCAGTCCCGCGTGATGGAAGTATAATCCGCCACGGCGTCGGTGCGCTCCACCCGCACATTAGTTATCTCCATGCGGAGCGTGCCGCCGCCCTTTTTCGGAGATATCAGCACGAAGCTGTCCCCTAAAAGCTCGGCGGGGATGGGTTTTATTTTCATTCCCTTGCCTCCAGTCCGCCGAAAAGGCATCCCGCCGCGCGCAGCAACCTTATCACGGTGACGTTGGTATCCACGGGCTCGATTACATCTTCCTCGCTGCTGTTCACCGATGTGTAGGAATAATCCCCCAGCGAAACACGTTCCTCGCTTTTGTTTCCCGTGCTGATGAGTTCCTCCGCGCGAACCATGGAGCTTGTCTGGAACGCCGCCGCCTGCTTAACATACTGTGCGGGCTTTCCGCCCTTTTCCGCCATGGCGGAAGCCTTGCCCGCCGTAAGGGAATCCAGCACGAAATCCGCCCGCTTCAGGCAGTTTTCAAGCACCTCGTCATCCTCCGCAGTGAAGCCCATTGCGCGGTATTCCTCCGCTGTAATTATCATAAATATCCTCCTTTCCCGAAACCCCGGGCGACCCATGCCGCCCGGAGCCGTAATATTTATTCGGAAATGCTTACTGCGATGGCAGCTCTCTTGTTCTCGGGAATGAAAAGATCGTGGTACTTGCGATAGTCGATGTCCCACGCGTCAGCAAACTGATTCATCTCAGGGGTGATAATCTTTACGTTGTCAGTCTTGGACACGGCGATGGGAGCGGACTTGGGGCAGATGAGAACCCGACTATCCCAAAATCCCACATATGATTTTTCGCATAACAAAGCCATTCGCAGCTATCGCATTTCGCTGAAATTAAGAAAAACACCCACCTTGCCCACACTTCTGCCCACAGCAACGCTCCGAAAACAGGCAAAACAAAAAGGAATGCAACAAATAAATTGCATTCCCTATCACAGTTTTCAGTTCCGCTTACTTCCCGCACATTCCCGCCATAATCAGCGCAGTCAACGCACGAAACCCACCGCAAACTCACCCAAACAAAACATTGATACACTCGTCCTTAGTGACCCCGTAAGCCGTCGTGTACTTACTGTACTTATAAAACTTGAACCCGCATTTTTCCTGCACGCGCTTCGACTGTGGATTGTCGGTGAAATACCCGCACGCAATAAAATCAAGCCCGACCTGCTCAAACAGATAATCTATCACCGCCCGGACAGCCTCCGCCATGTACCCATTGCCCCAGTAATCCTTAGACAGCACAAATCCCAGCTCACGCCCCGATTTATCGCTGAATTCCGGGAGCTTCTCCTCGTCGTATTTCTCGATTCCCAGCGAGCCTATGACTTTCCCGCTGCGCTCGATAGCGAACGTCTTTTTTCCGCTGATGAACGCAGTAAGAACAGCCTGCGTTTCCTCCCTCGTTTTGTGGTGCGACCAGCCCGCCATCTCCCCGACGCCGTCCACGCTAGCGTACCCGAAAAAATCATCAAGGTCGGATTCCCTCCACGGGCGCAGTATGAGCCGCTCCGTCCTTAGCACAACATTTGATATATCGATTTCTGCGTTCATTTAATTACCTCCACACCTCATTGCCAAACAGCAATTGCCATTCAAAACCTATACGCCATGATGTACTCTTCCGCATTTTCTCCGACGACCTCAAATCCGACATTCTTATACATTTTAACTGCGTAGTTGGCTTTCTGAACAGCAAGCGAAGCCTGTTTGTAATTTTCCGCTTTCAATAACTCAAGCATTGATTTCATCAAAGCTGTCCCTATCCCATGGTTCCTGTACCCGGGATATAGGGATATCGCAAACGACGGAGTTTCGTCGTCAATATGACCGTAATCATTCATTATCCGCACCCACACAGCACCGATTATTCTTTTGTCCAGCTCCGCAACAAGGCAGCAGTCCCCTTTATGTTTTCCGAAATCAGATATGTACACCTGCAATTCGGGCTGTTCGATGATTTCCCTCGGCGGCGATTTTACGCCCTCGGGAATGAATATCGCCTCGTAAAGGAAATCGCCTAATACGCTGTATTCAGCTTCTTTGATCTTTCTGATTTTATAATCCATATATCCCCCTTATTCTCAGTAATATTATTGTATCACAACGTCCGCTATTTTTCAAGTTGATTTCCGCCCTCGCTCACCGCGCATAATATACCCGTTAGGGTGCAATACTAT
>CAKSPC010000004.1 GCA_934481445.1 uncultured Oscillospiraceae bacterium | reverse complement strand
GCTTCCTTTTGTGTCAAAAGGAAGCGAAAACCAATACGCTACGCGGAAATTTTAAAGGTTTTTCGACAAGCTGAGGGGCGGCACTCATCGTGCCGCCCCGTTTTTATATTCAGATAACGTTGTATTCCTTGAGGATTTTCTCAACATCCGTATCCTTTATCTTGCTGAGAAGCTTCTTAACCGCAAGCTCCTTCCAGAAGCCGATATCCATATCCGTTGCCTTCTTGCCGTCGCGGAGCTTTACCGTCGCGTCGAGCAGGGCGCGCACATCATAAACGCTTCCCCAGACCTCGGGCACGCCGCGGTCGACATTCAGCAGTGTATAAACCGCCTCCATACCTGTTCTCATGGAATATTCTGTGGTGAAGATGGTATCGCGTGGAGTTTCAGCAAACTGGCCGAGGAACGCGAAGTTTACCGCTCCGTCGGGAACTACCTTGGGTCTGTCGCCGTAAGCGCGCGGCATGAAGAACGCGTCGATGAACGGCATCATAACTGGAACGGTGTTCGCGGAATTTTCCGCCATATCCTCTATCTGATCCTCGGGCACGCCGATGTGATACAGCCATTCCATGCATATTTCCTTACCCGTGCAGTCGCGCATGGGCTTTTTGATATAGTCGCCGGGCTTGTCGCTGAACAGCGCGTATACCCATACAAGGCAGTGATCCTTGGGCTGCTCGCGGAACTGCGGCTGACGGTTTATCGTCCAGCTTAAGAGCCACGAAGAATCCTTTACGGTGACGATACCGCCGGTTACTACCTTGCCGGTGAACGGGTCGCGCTTGCAGATGTTCTTGATATAGGGGATTATGCGCTGGTCGAGGGTTTCAACGGTGGCGCTCATCCAGTTGCACTTTTCGGGGTCGCCGCAGAACTTGTCGGGATGGCCGAAGGAGGGATCCTGCGCGGCGATCCTGCGCCACATATCCCAGCCGCCGCCTGCTTTTATTTCCTTGTTGAATACAGCGGGGGTGTTCTGGCTGCCCATGCTGGAGTTCTCCACGCAGCCGCCGTTGGTGATGAAAACGAGGTCGTTTTCGGTGAGGTCGATGCTCTCGTCCTTGCCGTCGCGGACGATATCAATGCGGGTCGCCTGCTTGCGCTCGGGCTTGCAGTCGAACTGAACATTTACTACCTTAACGCCGAAGTGGAACTGTACGCCGTGGCTCTCAAGGTACTTTACCATCGGGAGTATCATGGACTCATACTGATTGTACTTTGTAAAGCGCAGAGCCTTGAAATCGGGCAGACCGCCGATGTGGTGGATAAATCTCTGGATGTAAAGCTTCATCTCGAGGGCGCTGTGCCAGTTTTCGAAAGCGAACATCGTGCGCCAGTACAGCCAGAAGTTGGAGTTGAGAACCTCGTCGTCGAAGTAGTCGGTTATCTTCTTGTCCTGAAGCTCCTCATTGGGGGTGAAGAACAACTTCATTATCTCCATTGCGCCCTTGTCGGAGATGTCGAACTTTCCGTCGGTGTGGGCGTCCTCGCCGCGGTTTACCGTTGCGCGGCAGAGGGAGTAGTTCGGGTCAGCCTTGTTGAGCCAGTAGTATTCATCAAGGACGGAAACGCCCTCGGTTTCTATTGATGGGATGGAGTGGAACAGATCCCACATTACCTCGAAATGGTTGTCCATCTCTCTGCCGCCGCGCATTACATAGCCGATGTTCTCGAACTTCCAGCCGTCGCAGGCGCCGCCTGCTGTCTTGTCCTTTTCGAGGACGTGTATGCGCTCGCCTTTCATCTGTCCGTCGCGTACGAGATAGCACGCAGCCGTCAGTGCCGCAAGGCCGCTGCCGATGATATATGCGGATTTTCCGTCGACGCCCTCGGGCTTCTTCGGTCTTGCGAATGCTTCGTAGTTTCCGCTTGAATAATACATATGAATTCCTCCTTAAAAACTGTCTGCCGCGGCGGTGTTTTTTGTCCGCCGCTTTTATCCTTTCGATGATTATATATTAGCAGTTTTTCGGGGAATATTCAATGAACAGAAACGCCGACGTGATGTACTTTTCATCACGTCGGCGAAGCTGTATAAAATTTTATCAAACGGCTGAAAATGATAAAATTTACTTGATGCTGAACCTTTCCAGCGCGGAGGCGATGTTCCCGTGAAGCAGAGCGGACATCCTGTCAACTATCTTCTGCGGATCTTCTTTCATGTCGTTTTTCACCCAGTCGAGCATTTCTCCGACGAACGCGTATTTGTAGAAATTCGCGATGAATTCCTTGTCGTCCTCGCGGACGCTGAGCCCCTCGGATTTTTCGTTGACAACTCCGATAAGCAGGTCGTATGTCAGCTTATAAAGGTAAATTTCCACCTGCTCGCGGCTCACGGAGCGGTAAACGTTCGTGATGAACGGCTTGTTTTCCTGCACCGCTTCGAATATTTGCAGAAAGCCCTGCTGCCATGTTTCGTAGGTTTTCTTGCCCTCGAGAGCCTTTTTCGCGTCCTCTACG
Organism: uncultured Oscillospiraceae bacterium; assembly: GCA_934481445.1. Lineage (GTDB taxonomy): Bacteria > Bacillota > Clostridia > Oscillospirales > Ruminococcaceae > CAG-115. The sequence goes on along the minus strand of CAKSPC010000004.1, from coordinate 70,691 downwards.
CACACCCATTCAACAAGGTCGTATATGTCCTTGAAATGGTAGTAGAACGTCATGCGGTTTATGCCGCAGTCCTCCGTGATGTCGTTTATGGTTATCTTGCTGAGCGGCTTTTGGAGAAGCAGATTTTTCAGCGACGCTTCCAGTGCGCGTTTTGTTACCTGTGACATATTTACCTCCCGAAGATAATGGTGTTGTTTATGGGGTGATTTATGTATTGCCTGCGGCGTTCTTCCTGCGGGCGGCTATTCCTGTCAGAAGCAGTATGGGGAACAATATTGCCGCCAGAATGCCCTTTTTGAGGTCGCCTCCGAAGCTGTCCGAAACAAATCCCGCCAGCGTTGGCCCGCCGGAGCAGCCGACATCCCCCGCCAGCGCCAGCATAGCGAACATAGCCGTGCCGCCGCCCTTTATCGCCGCGGAAGCCTTGCTGAACGTTCCCGGCCACATTATCCCGACGGAGAAGCCGCACACCGCGCAGCCGATAAGTCCCACCGCGGGCACGGGCACGAAAACAATGCACAGGTAGGATGCGATACACAGCAGGCAGCTGAATACCATGAATTTATCAAGATCCATCTTGTGACCGTATTTTCCGTAGATAAGGCGGGACGTTCCCATAAGGAATGCGAACGACATGGGGCCTGCGAGATCGCCGACGGTCTTGCTTACGCCGAGTCCCTGCTCCGCGAATGCGGAAGCCCACTGGCTGACAGCCTGCTCGCTAGCGCCGGCGCATACCATCATCAGCATAAGCAGCCAGAACGTTTTGTTTACGAAAAGCTGCCTCAGCGACAGTCCATCCTCGCCCTCGGCGTTGAGGGAGTATATCGGCGCACCCGCAAAAACGATGCAGTTCGCTATCGGTATTATTGCCCATATGAGCGCGAGTATTTTCCAGTTTTCTATCCCGAACAGCGCGAAGAACGCCGTGGAAACAAGCACCACTCCGACGTGCCCCCAGCAGTAGAACGAGTGCAGCAGGCTCATCGCCTTTTCCTTGTTTTCGGTGGGACACGCTTCCATGATGGGGCTGATTATGACCTCAATAAGACCGCCGCCGAGGGCGTATATTATTACCGCCGCAAGTATGCCGATAAACGGGTCGGGAAGTGCTTCGGGCAGTACCGTGAGCAGGATGAGTCCGACCGCCGAGCAGATGTGCGCGATGACGGCGGAGGCACGGTAGCCTATTTTGTCCACAAGTCCTGCCGAAAGCATATCCACCAGAAGCTGCACCGCAAAGTTCAGCGTTATCAGCAGGGTTATCCTTGAAAGCGGAATGTCGTATGTTTTCTGGAATGTAACGAACAGCAGCGGCACAAAGTTGTTCACCACCGCCTGCACGATATAACCTATAAAGCAGGCGTACATTGTTTTTTTGCAGTTGTCTTTCATAATAAGTCAGTCGTCCTTTTTTGTTTTTAATAATTATAGCACACATCATTGAAATTTTCAACGGTTGACGTTATGTAAATTGTTAATAAAAAAACGCAATGGTTAGTGCATTTTGTCGGGTGTTTTTTGTTATATTGCCAAATATAGGGTCATGCTTTAAAAACATTACAGATTTATGTTGCATATTTTTCGCTTCTGTGGTATAATACTACAAAATAATAAAGTGGGATTATATGAAAATGGGATTATATGTATTAATATGTGCTGACATTTTTCTGAACGGAGATATGACGTATGGACCCAAAATATAAAATGACGATGGCTCAGGCGAAAGAGGATATGGAAACTTACAGCAAGATATTTTCCTCTGTACGCCTGCTCGATGTAAAACAGCTTGAGAATCCCGAAAACACCGCGGACAAGCCCTGCCGCGAGCTGGAACCGTGGATAAAGGGTAAATCCTGCCTTAACTGCGTTGCCCTCAAGGCTATCGAAACAAAGTCGGAGGCTATAAAGCTCAAGATATCCGAGTCCGAGGTGTATCAGGTGCTCGCGCGGTATGTTGAGATAGACGGCAGACCGTATGTTATCGAAATGATGCGCTATCTCGGCGATGATTTCTCCGTTGATTTCGGCGGGCAGGAGGAGTATGCTGACAAGCTCTCCAAATTCCGGGACGAAATATATATCGACGTACTTACCGGCGTGTACAACCGCCGCTATTATGAGGAGCAGCTCAAAAAGACCGCTGTCACCGGCGGCGTAGTTATGATAGACATTGATGATTTCAAGCTGTACAACGACGCCTGCGGCCATTCCGCGGGGGATTCCGTTCTCAGCACCGTTGTCGAAACCATGAAGGAATGTATCCGCGGCTCCGATGTTGTGATACGCTACGGCGGCGATGAGTTCCTGCTGGTTATGCCGAATATTGCAGGGGATGAGTTCTCCGACATACTTGGCAATATAAAAGAGCATGTCAGCACGGTGGATGTCCTCGGGCATTCGGGGATGCACCTTTCAGTCAGCGTCAGCGGGGTCCTTACGGACGGAGAGCTGCTTGAGGACGCCGTCATCAAGGCGGACAAGCTGATGTACAACGCCAATGGACAGAAAAATGCCATTATCACCGACAGCAGTACCGCAGTTGAGGATGGCGATGACAAGCTCGAAATACTCATCGTCGACGATTCCGATATAAACCGAAAGATACTTTCGGGAATGCTCGGCAACGGCTTCAAGATACTCGAAGCTTCCACGGGCGAGGAGTGTGTTTCGCTGCTGAAACAGCACGGCACCGCCATCGCCCTGATACTGCTCGATATCGTCATGCCGGGCATGAGCGGCTTTGACGTTCTGCACATCATGAACGACAACCACTGGATCGAAGATATCCCCGTAATAATGATCTCCAGCGACCAATCCTATAACTCCATCCGCGAAGCATACGAACTGGGCGTGTCCGACTACATCAGCAGGCCTTTTGACGCGAGGGCAGTCCACCGGCGCGTATTCAACACCATAAAGCTCTATGCAAAGCAGCGCAGGCTTGTAAAGCTGGTGTCCGACCAGATGTCTGAAAAGGAAAAGGACAACAGCATGATGGTGAGCATTCTCAGCCACATCGTTGAGTTCCGCAACGGCGAAAGCGGCGCGCACGTTTTACATATCCGGGAGCTTACCGAAATGCTTCTTGACCGCCTTGTCCGGAAAACAACGAAATACAATATCAGCAACGCTGATTTCGCGCTTATCCCCATGGCTTCCGCGCTGCATGATATCGGCAAGATAGGCATTGACGACAAGATACTCAACAAGCCCGGCAGGCTCACGCCCGAAGAATTTGAGATCATGAAAACGCACACGATCATCGGCGCTTCCATGCTCGAAAACCTTGAGCAGTTCCAGAACGAGGAGCTTGTAAAGGTTGCACATCAGATATGCAGATGGCACCACGAACGATATGACGGCAGGGGATATCCCGACGGACTGAAAGGAGACGAGATACCGATCGCCGCGCAGATAGTTTCCATTGCGGATGTTTACGACGCGCTGGTCAGCGAGAGAGTTTACAAGAAAGCGTTCCCGCACGAAAAGGCTATCGAGATGATACTTAACGGCGAATGCGGCATTTTCAACCCGATACTGCTGGATTGCTTTATGGATATAAAGGACGACATCAAGGCAAAGTTCAGTACGGCAAATTCAGAATCGAAGGCACCCGCGAAAAAACAGGAATAAACACCGGACGCCGAGATACAAAATGGCGTCGGATAACATACTGACAAATATTAAGGAGATAATGCAATGACTATAAGAGAATGCTATGAACTCATGGGCTCCGATTTTGACATGGTGCTCAGACGTTTGGGCAGCGAGGCGATAATATCCAAATTTGCCGTCAAGTTTCTCAACGACCCCAGCTTTTCAGATCTGAAGAGCGCTATGCAGGACAGACGCGCAGAGGACGCTTTCCGCGCGGCGCATACTCTCAAGGGCGTGTGCGTAAATCTCGGATTCGACCGTCTGCACAAGGTCAGCTCTGACCTCACCGAGGCGCTCAGAGGCCGCACGTTCGACGGCACCGAGGAGCTTTACAAGCTTGTTGAAGAGGAGTACAACAGGACCGTCGACGCTCTCATGGCGTTCGGCAACGGCTGAGCAAAGGAACGATATCTGAAACGAGGAACCTAATGCAAAAAAATGATTCGCTTCTTTCGGCATGTGGATTATCGGAGCTTTATACCGAAAAAGTTCTTGTGATGAACAACGGCGCGGGCATCAGCGAGGAAAACGGCAGAGCCATCCGGTATGCGCTGGAGATGAACAACGCCGTCGGCACCATCGCGGGATATTACGATGAAAAGCTCACAATATTTTTTGCCAGCAGCTTTTTTATGAAAAATCTCGGCTACGAGGCCGAGGAGTTTATGAACTGCACCGACGGCTCGCTCAGAAGCATGATCCTTGACGAGGATATGAGCTTTTTTGAGGGAGAAACGTTCAGAAACGCGGCGGGCGAGGGTATGCACCGTATGCTGACAAAGGACGGCACACCCGTGTATGTCCGAATTTTCAAGACCGAGTCCGTCGACGGAAACGGCGTTCCGCTGTGGGTGCTTTCCGTACGGCTGGCGTGGGACGCGCAGAACCTTTCGCTGGTAAATGATATCATACAGTCCGGCGGATGGTATGTGGATTTTGATGACGACTGCAAAATCATCGGCGTAAAGTGGACAAACAAGTTCAGGCAAATGCTTGGATTTACCGACGCCGTGGATTTCCCGGATGAACTGGAGGCGTGGGGGAGGCTCATCCACCCGAGCGACAAACCCAGGGTCATGGAACTTTTGAATGCCGCGGCGGCCGACAGGACAAACAAAACAAAATACAACATCGAATACCGTCTGAAAAATAAAAAAGGCGAATACCACTGGTTCAAGGAAACCGCGGAGATAAACCGCCGCCCCGACGGCACCCCCAGCCGTATGGTCGGTATTTTTGTTAACATCGACAAGCGGAAGAACGTAGAGGAAAAAAACGAGAAATTCTCCGTGCTGCACCGCGCGTATTCCCGCTCTAACCTGTGCGAATTTTATGTTGACCTCCACGAAAATACGTTCGAGGCGCTGAAGCTTAAAGGCACGCTTAACGAAAGGCTTGCGGGCATAAGCGACTGGGACGGCCTTATCGATTACTTTGTCGACCATGTCTGCGAGGACAGCAAGCGCTCCGTAAGGCTGATGTACAACCGCGGCTATATCATAAATGAGCTTCGGAAACTCGGCGGCGATATGAGCCTTGAGTGCCGCGCGAAATATGACGGTGAGGACTACTGGGTGCGCAACCTTATACTCCCTGTGGACTGCGACGAAAACGGCGTGCCTCAGCACGTTATTGTTATCCTGCGCGACATCACGGACGGCAAGAAGTCGCAGGAGGACCTTGAGCGGCTTGTCAGGAACAACCATGACATGGACGAGCTTCTGCGCGGAATGGTGCACCTTGTTAAGCGGTTCGCCGTGTGTGACCTCGAGCATGATCACTACGAGCTGCACAATCTCGACAAGAATAACCTGCTCAAGACCTCGGGCAGATACGAGGATCTCATTGCGGAGGTATGCTCGAAATTCAAGGCGCTGGATGATTCCGTGCTGCTTTCAAAGGTGCTTTCCGTAAAGAATATCATTGAAAACATCACATCCGAAACCGATGTGTATAATATCGAATACTGCTCTGTTGACGAAACACTGTTCAAAAATATGGCGGTGATCCCGCTGGAGTTCAGGAACGGTGTGCTGACAAGGGTGCTTATCATCATACAGGATGTCACCCAGACAAAGCAGATGGAGCGCGACGCCCGCCGTGCGCTTCAGGAAGCGTTTCTTGCCGCAAACAGGGCAAACGACGCAAAGACAGAGTTCCTTTCAAATATGTCGCACGATATCCGCACGCCGATGAACGCCATCATCGGTATGACCGCAATTGCGGGCGCGCACATCGGCGACAGGGAAAGGGTGCGCGACTGCCTCAGCAAGATAACGGTATCCAGCAAGCATCTTCTCGCGCTTATAAACGAGGTGCTGGATATGAGCCGGATAGAGCGCGGCGGCTTTACGCTCGCCGAGGAGGAGTTCAGGCTCCCAGAGCTGGTGGACAGTATCATCGCCATTATAAAGCCCAGCGCCGAGCAGCACGGGCACAGTCTTTCCGTAAGGATAACCGACGTCCGCCACGAAGCGGTGATAGGCGACAGCCTGCGCGTTCGGCAGGCGCTGGTGAATATCCTTACAAACGCCGTGAAATACACCCCGGACGGCGGAAAAATAAGCTTTGATATCACCGAAAAGCCAACGAACAGCAAAAAGACCGCCTGCTACGAGGCAGTGATAACCGACAACGGATACGGCATGAGCGAAGATTTCCTCAATGTGCTTTTCGAGCCTTTTACCCGCGCGGACAATAAGCGCACATCCAAAATACCCGGCACGGGTCTTGGAATGGCGATAACGAAAAACATTGTTTCCATGATGAACGGAAACATCAGCGTAAGCAGTAAACTCGGCGAGGGCAGCAAATTCACGGCGACATTTTATCTGCGGCTGCAGGACGAAGAAATAGTTTCTGTGGACGAACTGGCTGATCTGCCAGTGCTTGTGGTGGATGATGATAAGATCTGCTGCGAAAGCACCGTGGAAATGCTGAATGAGATCGGTATGTCGGGGGAGTATGTCATGTCCGGCAGGGAAGCAGTGGATATTATTGTAAGGCGGCACGAAGCGGCAAATGACTTTTTCGCGGCAATAATCGACTGGAAAATGCCGGTTATGGACGGCGTAGAAATCACCCGTGAGATACGCCGCCGCGTCGGACGCAATGTCCCGATAATCGTATTCACCGCATATGACTGTGCGGAGATCGAGCGCGAGGCAAGGGCAGCGGGCGCAGACGCGTTTGTTACGAAACCGCTGTTCCGTTCGCGGCTGACGACCCTTTTCAAAGATATAGTCGGCGGAGGAAAGAATAAGGAAAGGACCGAGGAACTGGACGACATCGCAGGGCTTGATTATTCCGACAAGCGCATCCTGTTGGTAGAGGATAACGACCTCAACCGCGAAATTGCTTCCGAAATACTTGGAATGACAGGCGCCAAGGTCGAAACCGCCGAAAACGGCAAGGCGGCGGTGGATATGGTGGACAGCGCAGGCGAATGGTATTATGACATTGTGTTCATGGATATACAGATGCCGGTGCTCAACGGCTACGAAGCAACTGCGGCGATACGCGCTGTCCCGAGTGAATACGCAAAGAAGCTTCCGATAGTTGCAATGACCGCGAATGCTTTCGCGGAGGATGTTGCCAAAGCAAAATCCGCAGGCATGAACGATCATGTTTCCAAGCCGCTGGATTTCAGCAAGCTTAAAGAAGTCATGCGCAAGTGGCTCTGAGTTGCATAAAAAATTACCGCCCCCGATAATGCGGGGGCGGTTCTGTGTTACTTATGAAAGCCTGATTTTTCTTACTGCGTCCCTTACCTTCAGTACAAAGGCGGGGGAAACGGAAAGTTCGTCAATGCCCATGCGCAGGAACGTTTCCGTGAGGGTAGTGTCCGCGGCAAGTTCGCCGCATATTCCTATCCATGCGCCGTGCTTGTGGGCGTTTTCCGCGCTCATTTCGATAAGGCGGAGGATCGCTTCGTGGTGGGTGTCGATGAAGTCCTCAATATCGGGGTTCTGCCTGTCGCAGGCGAGGGTGTATTGCGTAAGGTCGTTCGTGCCTACGCTGAAGAAATCCACCATGGGGGCGAGTTTGTCGCTGATTATCGCCGCGGCGGGGGTTTCTATCATGATGCCGAGTTCGATTTTGTCGGAGTATTCGATGCCCTCGCCCGTCAGCTCTTTCTTGACATCCTCGCATATTGCCTTGATGCGCTCGACTTCCTTAACGCTGGTTATCATCGGGAACATTATTCCGAGATTGCCGTAAACGGAGGCTCTGTAAAGCGCGCGGAGCTGCGTTCTGAATATCTCGGGGCGGGTCAGGCATATTCTTATCGCGCGGTAGCCGAGGGCGGGGTTTTCTTCTTTTTTCAGCCCGAAGTAGTCAACCTGCTTGTCCGCACCGATGTCCAGCGTGCGGATGATGACTTTCTTTCCCGCCATGCTTTCGAGAACGCGCTTGTAAGCGTGAAACTGCTGCTCTTCCGTGGGAAAATCGCTGTTCTCAAGATACAGGAACTCGCTTCGGAACAGCCCGATACCGCCCGCGTCGTTCAGCAGCACGGCGCCGATGTTGTCTATGCCGCTGATGTTCGCGTAGATATTGATCTTCCTGCCGTCGAGGGTGACGTTCTCCTTGCCTTTCAGTTCCTGAAGCAGACGCTTCTTTTCCTCGTCCGCCGCCTGCCTGCGGGTATATTTTTCGATGGTTTCTTCGTCGGGGTCGACGATTATCTCGCCGGTATATCCATCCACGATGGCGGTTTCGTCGGGCTTTATCTCAGAAAGGAACTTATCTCCGACGCCTATTACCGCAGGGATATTCATATTCCGCGCCAGTATCGCCGTGTGGGAGTTGGAGGAGCCGTGCGCCGTCACGAATGCAAGCACCTTGTCCTTATCCAGCGAAACGGTTTCGCTGGGGGCGAGGTCCTCTGCGCAGACTATGGTCCTGCCCGCCGATGACGCGCTGTCAGCGGCGGCGCCCATAAGGTTCGCGATTATTCTGTTGGAGATATCCTTTACGTCCGCGGCTCTTGCCTGCATATACGCGTCCTCCATGGAGGAGAACATCTCCGCAAAGTTGTCAGATGTGAGAGCAACAGCGTATTCCGCGTTGACGCCCTGCGTGTCGATGATGTTTTCGATGGATTCGTTGTAGTCCTCGTCCTCGAGCATCATAAGATGTATCTCGAAGATCTGCGCGTTGGTCTCGCCGACCTCTTTCAGAGCCTTTTCGTATATTTCCTTGAGCTGAGCCGCAGCCGCTTCCTTGGCGGCGGTTACTCTCGCCTTTTCTGCCTCTGTGTCGTCAACATGGGTGCGGGTGACGGAAACGTCGCTTTTCCTGAAAACGGATATCTTTCCGACTGCAACGGCGCCGTATACGCCTTTTCCTTTGTATGTTCTCATGATCTGACCCCTTTCAGTTACGGCCGAAAAAGCCGCGTTGTTATTCTCCGAAGCCGCTCTCGAAAAGCTCTGCAGCCTTGTCCAGAGCCGCCTGCTCGTTCTCGCCGTCGGCGGTTATCTCTACCTTTGTGCCGCACTTGATGCCCGCTGCCATTATCTGCATGACTGCGGTGGCCTTTGCGGTCTTTTCTGCGGTCTTGAGGGTCACGGTGCAGCCTGCGAACTTCTTCATTTCTGCCGCGAGGATGCCTGCGGGACGCATATGAATGCCCTGTGCGTTGATTACTTCTACTGTCTTTGTTACCATGATGTTACTCTCCTTATTTAATAAATTACTTGTCAGCCTTTACGGTTTTCTTTTTCTTTAACAGCGCGAGCAGGAACATGGAAACTAACGAGCCTGCCGCAAGGGATACGAGGTACATCGGCCAGTTGCCGACAACGGCGAACACGAAGATACCGCCGTGGGGAGCCATAAGCGTGCAGTTGAACGCCATCGAAAGACCGCCTGCCAGTCCCGCGCCGACCATGCAGGCGGGAATTACTCTTATCGGGTCGGAAGCCGCGTAGGGGATAGCGCCCTCTGTAATAAAGCTAAGACCCATGATGTAGTTTACGGGGCCGCTCTTGCGCTCTTCCTCCGTCCATCTGTTCTTGAAGAATGTCGTGCTGAGTGCTATTGCTATGGGAGGAACCATACCGCCGATCATTACCGCAGCCATGATGTCGTAGCTGCCCGCGGAAATTGCCGCCGTGCCGAATACATATGCCGCCTTGTTGAAAGGACCGCCCATGTCTATCGACATCATCGCGCCGAGGATAACGCCGAGAAGGATCTTACTGTTGCTGCCCATATTGCGCAGGAAATCGGATATCGCCGTGTTTATCATGCCCATGAACGGGTTTACCGCGCACATTACCACCGCGATGATGCCAAGACCCGCCAGCGGGTATATCAGAACGGGCTTTATGCCGTTCAGCGCGCGGGGCATTTTGTCGCAGAGCTTCTCAAGACCGAGCATTATAAATCCGCCTGCGAAGCCAGCCAGCAGCGCGCCGAGGAATCCCGAGGGAACATCCCCGCCGATATTCGCGAAAGTCGAACCGGTCGTCGCGAGGTATCCTCCCACCAGACCGACAAGGAAGCCGGGGCGGTCAGCAATGCTCTTGCCGATGTATGCAGCCAGTACGGGCACCATAAAGTTGAATGCAAATCCGCCGATGGTCTTGAAGAACGCCGCCGCCGCGGTAACGGAACCGAAGTTGTCACCGGGCTCTACCCCCGCGATTGTATCAATAAGGAATGCTATCGCGATGAAAATACCGCCAGCCACCGTGAACGGAAGCATATTCGAAACGCCGTTCATCAGGTGCTTGTAAAGCTTTCTTCCGAAGCTTTCGCCGCCGTCGGAGGAAGCCGGCTGAGCCGCTCCGCCCTCATGATGATAAACCGGAGCGTCGCCGTTTACTATGCGGTTGATAAGCTCCTCGGGGATCTTGATTCCGTCGGAAACCTTTGTGGCGATCACTTTTTTTCCGTTGAATCGAGCCATTTCTACGGTTTTATCCGCCGCAACGATGATTCCGTCGCACTTTTCGATCTCTTCTTTGGTGAGGATATTCTTCGCGCCGCCGGAGCCGTTCGTTTCCACCTTGATGGAAATACCAAGCTTCTTTCCCGCCTTTTCGAGCGCCTCCGCCGCCATGTAGGTGTGCGCAATGCCAGTGGGGCAGGCGGTTACCGCGAGAACTCTGAATGTTCCGTCGTCAGCCTTTACAGCGGGCTTTTCGGAGGGCTCGTCCGGGAACTTTTCCTTTTCCATCTCATCGATGGTGCTTAGGAATTCGTCCTTGTCCTTTGCCGCAAGCAGCTTCGCGCGGAAGTCCTCGTCCATCAGCAGCGTCATGAGCCTTGAAAGAACTTCGAGGTGGACATCGCCGTCGTTCGGAGCGGCTATCATAAACAGCAGGTTGGAGGGCTCGTCATCCATCGCTTCGTAGTCAACGCCGTTCGGCACTGTCATTGCCGCCAGCGACGGAGCCTTTACCGCTTCGCTCTTTGCATGGGGGATCGCTATGCCCTCGCCGACGGCGGTGGAGCTCATTTCCTCGCGTGCGAGTATACCTTTCTTATATGCTTCCTTGTCGGCAATGTTTCCGCCCTTTACCTGGAGATCGACCAGCATATCTATCGCTTCTGATTTGCTTGTGGGTGCTGCGCCAAGAAGAATACTTTTATTGTTTATCAGGTCAACTATTCTCATTGCCTTATCCTCCCGTATGAATAGTTATGAGCTTATGTGAGCTGTTTTAAAAGTTCGTCGATGGTTTTCCTGTCCGCAAGGCCGTCGGAGAACGCCGTTGCACCGCCGGATGCCGTTCCGAGCTTCAGCGCGTATTCGTAGTCGCCCTTTTCGCAGCCTGCGATAAATCCTGCGACCATCGAATCTCCCGCGCCTACGGAATTTCTTACCCTGCCCCTGCATACGCCGCAGATGTGCGTTTTCCCGTTTTCATCGAGCAGCACCGCGCCGTCGCCTGCCATGGAGATGAGAACGTTGCGGGCGCCCATCTCGCGGAGCTTTCCTGCGTAAGTGATGATATCGTCGGTGGTTTTCATTTCCACGCCGAATATCTCGCCAAGTTCAAAATTGTTGGGCTTTATGAGGAACGGCTTGTATTTCAGAACGTTCATCAGAAGATCCTTTGTGGCGTCCACCACAGCTCTGATGTTTCTGTCCTTCAGCCGCTCAAGTATTCTTTCGTAAATATCCGCGGGGAGGGAAGAGGGGATGCTGCCCGCGAGGACGATGGTGTCGCCGTCCTTTATCTCGTCCAGCTTTGCGAAAAGCTCCTCCACCGCCTCGGCGGTGATATTCGGTCCCTGTCCGTTGAGCTCCGTTTCCTCGTCGGATTTGATCTTTACGTTTATGCGGGAGAACCCATCTTTAAGATGAACAAAATCCGCGTCGATATTCTTCTCAGCAACGCCTTTTTCAATGGCGTCGCCCGTAAATCCTGCAACGAAGCCGAGCGCCTTTGATTTTACTCCGAGTTCGCTCAAAACTATCGAAACGTTTATGCCCTTGCCGCCGAAGTATATCTCCTCGCTTTCGGAGCGGTTGACCTCGCCTGCGGTGAGCTTTTTTGTGCGGACGACATAGTCGACCGCGGGGTTAAATGTTACTGTATAGATCATTGTATCAAACCTCCCTGATGGACGCCGCGTCGGTATATTTTCTGTTTGCGGGCTTGTCGGTGATTATTTCCGCCTTGCTAAGCTGCGCGAACGTTGCGGAGCTTACCTTGTCAAACTTGGTGTGGTCGGCGAGAATGTAGGATATCCTGCTGCTTTCCATCGCCGCGGATTTTACCCTTGCTTCGTTTACGTCCGGCGTTGTGAAGCCCGCGGTGAGCGAGACTCCGTTTGTGCCCATAAAGCATTTTGTGAAGTTGTAGTTCTTGAGGGTGAGCACGCATTCCGCACCGACGATCGCTTCGGTCGACGCCTTTATCTCTCCGCCTGTAATGAACACCTTGAACCCGCGCTGCGCAAGTTTTTTCGCGTGGATGAAGCCGTTCGTAACGAAAGTTACATCCAGCTTCGGCAGGTGGTCTATCATCTTTACGGTTGTGGTGCCTGCGTCAATGAAAACGAAGTCGCCGTTTTCTATGAGCGATGCTGCGTATTCTGCGACTGCTTCCTTTTCGCGGGTGCAGATGGAAGCCTTCTCCTCCACGTTCTTTTCAACGGCGGTGAAGCCCTCGGTTATTGCCATCGCGCCGCCGCGTACCTTTGTTATCTTTCCCTCTTCCGCGAGAGTTATAAGATCCCTTTTGACCGTTGAAGCGGATACGTTGAGTATCTCGCATAACTCGGCGATGGTAACGCTACTGCGGTTGTTTATCGTGCCGACGATGATTGAATGACGTTCTTCTGTAAGCATTTCTGACCTCTGTATATCATGATATCTTTTGGATTGTTCTGGACTCATTTGCTTTGTCCTGACCTAATAATATCACACGATTCGTTCAAAATCAAGTAGTTTAGCTCAAAAATATTCATGAATACGCAAAGTTTGTAGATGGTTTACAATATCTGTTCAAAACTGTTGTGCAAAATGCACAATAAAGTGGCCGATAAACATATTTTTGACCGAAAATGCTTGTTGAACAATTGTGGACCGAAATGAATTTTCCGTGCTCTCAATATTTACCCGTTTTTTTCTTTTGAGCTATTGAAAATCCGCAGAAAAACTGTTATAATAAGTACAGTGACTTTATCCTTTTAAACGAAAGAGGCAGAACAAATGAGCAACGTAACTTACGAATATATAAGAAAGAACAAGGACATCCAGACATATATAAACTACGCCGACGCCGCGCTGAATACCATCGGCTACACCGAGCATTCCAACGCGCACGTTGAGCGTGCCGCCGCCACCGCGTACATGATACTCGACACCCTCGGCTACGACGCCCGCACCTGCGAGATTGCGGAGATAGCGGCGTATATGCATGATATCGGCAACGTCATCAACCGAGTTGACCATGCGCAGAGCGGCGCGGTAATGGCGTTCCGCCTGCTGGACAACCTCGGTATGCCCGCGGACGAGATATCGCTGATCGTTTCCGCGATAGGCAATCACGACGAGGGCACCGCGATGCCCGTAACGCCGATAGCAGCCGCTCTCATCATCGCGGATAAATCCGACGTGCGCCGTTCCCGCGTCCGCAGCAAGGACGGTCCTTTCGTCCCCAGCGACGAAAACCTCGCGCGGGACATCCACGACCGAGTGAATTACGCCGTTGAAAGATCCGAACTGACATTCTCCGACGACAAGAAGGAACTGATTCTCAGCCTCACCATCGACCTCAAGATAAGCCCTGTTATGGAGTATTTTGAGATCTTTCTGTCGCGTATGGATCTTTGCAGAAGGGCGGCGCAGTTCCTCGGGGTGAAGTTCGGACTGGTAATTAACGGTTCGCGCATTCTGTGATATTTGATATATTGACGGAATTAAACCGATTTCTCAATCGCATTTGATATAAAATGTTGAAAAATTAAAAAACCACTTGCATTTCCGAACATTTTATTGTAAAATATAAATAGTGTTTTTCGGATGGATATCCCATCCGTATGCCGTAATCTTTCAGATGGGGGAATATTGTGATGAGTCTGCGGTTTCAGTTCGGTTCATTGAATTTATTCTCGGCTGTAAATTACGGAATAATTGCACATAAAAACAAAAGGTGACTTTGGCTGTATCATGTTCTCATGCATACAGCTGTTTTTATTTGAAAGGAATGATCAGATGTCACAGACAAAAAAGGCTGCAATAATCATGGGCAGCGACAGCGACTATCCCGTTGTAAAAAAGGCTGGTGAAGTGCTGCACGATTTCGGCGTGCCGTTTGAGATGAGAGTTCTTTCCGCACACCGCTCCCCTGCACAGGTCGCGGAGTTTGCAAAGAGCGCGCGTGAAAACGGCTTCGGCGTTATCATCGCGGCGGCGGGAATGGCTGCGCACCTTGCGGGCGCCATTGCGGCGAACACCACGCTTCCTGTTATCGCTATCCCCGTAAAGGCAAAGGCTCTCGAGGGCGTTGACGCTCTGCTGAGTTCCGTTATGATGCCTCCCGGAGTGCCTGTGGCAACGGTCGGCATAGATACCGCGGCGAATGCGGGACACCTTGCGGTGGAGATACTTGCCATTTCCGACAGCGAGCTTGAAAAGAAGCTCGAAGCTTTCAGAAAGAAGCAGAACGAAAAGAACCTTGACGCCGACAGAAAAATGCAGGAAACCGTCAGGGAGATCACAGGCTGAAACAAGTCAGTAACGTGCCCAGGGAATCTTAGGCACATGGATATAACAAACATTGAAAAGGAGATCAGAATCATGGAGTACAATAAGTGCGAACAGCTTTACGAGGGCAAGGCAAAGAAGGTTTTTGCGACCGAAAACCCCGACTACGTTATCGTATCCTACAAGGATGACGCTACCGCTTTCAACGGCGAGAAGAAGGGCACCATCACAGGCAAGGGCGTTATCAACAACAAGATGACGAACTATATGTTCGGTCTGCTTGAGAAGGAGGGCATCCCCACCCATCTCGTAAAGGAACTGAACGACCGCGAAACCCTCGTTAAGAAGGTTGAGATCGTTCCCCTCGAGGTTATCGTAAGAAACGTTGCTGCGGGCAGCTTCTCCAAGAAGCTTGGCATCGCAGAGGGCACACCCCTCAAGACCCCCACGCTGGAATTCAGCTACAAGTGCGATGAACTGGGCGATCCTTTCATCAACAGCTACTATGCGCTGGGTCTTGGCCTTGCAACACAGGAGGAGATCGACACCATCTCCAAGTATGCGTTCAAGGTAAACGAGTTCATGCTCGGCTTCTTCAAGAAGCTCAACATCGACCTCATCGACTTCAAGATCGAGTTCGGCCGTTTCCACAACGAGATAATCCTCGCCGACGAGATCTCCCCCGATACCTGCCGCTTCTGGGATTCCACAACCCATGAGAAGCTCGACAAGGATCGCTTCCGCAGAGATATGGGCGGCGTAGAAGAGGCTTATAACGAGATAATGCACCGCATCTTCGGCTGATAATCAGATCGGCTTACAGAGGGGATCGTGTGTTCCCCTCCGTAACGAAAGGGGTACAGATGTTCAACAGCATACATGAGGAGTGCGGCGTTTTCGGCATATATACAAACAAGCCCGCGAATGTTGCAAACTCTGCATATTACGCGTTGTACGCGTTACAGCACAGGGGTCAGGAGAGCTGCGGGATCGTTGTGAACGACCGCGGAGTATTCAAGACCCACAAGGGATTGGGATTAGTAAACGAAGTATTCACGCAGAGAGTTCTTGATGAATTCGGCGAGGGCAGGATAGCGGTAGGTCATGTGCGTTATTCCACCACGGGAAACGTAAACACCGCAAACTGCCAGCCGATGACGGTGCGCCATGTAAAGGGCTCGCTTGCCATCGCGCATAACGGAAACCTCATCAATGCGCTTGCTCTGCGGCGGGAATATGAGCTTAAAGGCGCCATCTTCCACAGCACCAGCGATACGGAGGTGATCTCCTACGCTATCACGCAGGAGCGGCTTGTCAGCAACTCCATACAGGAAGCGGTGGAGAAAGCGATGTATCGCATCAAGGGCGCATACAGCCTTTGCATAATGTCGCCGAAAAAGCTCATCTGCGCGCGCGACCCGCACGGTTTCAGACCGCTCTGTCTTGGAAAGCTTCCGGACGACGGCGGCTACGTTGCGGCGAGCGAAACCTGCGCCCTCGACAGCATCGGCGCGGAATTTATCCGCGATATCGAGCCGGGGGAGATCGTGGTAATTGACGACAGCGGCGTTCAGAGCATAAAGACCCACTGCGGCGGTAAAAGCTCTATGTGCGTGTTCGAGTTCATTTATTTTGCGCGTCCCGACAGCGTTATCGAAGGCGCAAGCGTTCACCGCGCAAGGCTTCGTGCGGGTCATTACCTCGCACTGGAGCACCCTTGTCAGGCTGATGTTGTCATCGGATGTCCCGACAGCGGACTTGACGCCGCACTGGGATTCGCACAGGAATCCGGCATTCCTTACGGAGTAGGGTTCATAAAGAACCGCTACATCGGCCGAACATTCATACAGCCCACGCAGGGAATGCGCGAAAACTCCGTGCGCATAAAGCTCAACGCGATAAGCGAGACCGTTCGCGGAAAGCGCGTCGTTCTTGTGGACGACAGCATCGTAAGAGGCACGACATCCGCAAAGGTGGTAAAGCTTCTGCGCAATGCCGGCGCAAAGGAGATACACATGAGAATATCCTCGCCGCCGTTCATCAGCGAGTGCTTCTTCGGCACGGATATCGACAGCAAGGACAACCTCATCGCAAACAAGCATACCGTAAAGGAAATTGCAGACATCATCGGGGTGGATTCTCTGGGATTTTTAAGCACCGACAGCGTCGTCAAGCTTGCGGAAAACGCAAACTGCGGCTTCTGCACGGGCTGCTTCACGGGCAAGTACCCCGTAGAAGTCCCCAAGGAGATACCCAAGGACAAATTTGAGAGCAAAATTGAAGAATAACATTGTAATAAGGACGGTAAAACATGAAAAGTTACAGCGAAAGCTATAAGGCGGCGGGCGTTGACGTTACCGCGGGATACGAGTCGGTTCGTCTCATGAAGGAGCACGTTGCGCGCACCAACACTGCGGGCTGCATATCCGGCATAGGCGGCTTCGGCGGTCTGTTCATGCCTGACCTTACAGGTATGAAGGAACCCGTGCTCGTAAGCGGCACGGACGGCGTCGGCACCAAGCTCAAGCTTGCAATGCTGATGGACAAGCACGACACCATCGGTATCGACGCAGTTGCGATGTGCGTTAACGACATCATCTGCTGCGGCGCAAAGCCCCTGTTCTTCCTCGACTACATCGCCATCGGCAAGGTCGTTCCCGAGAAGGTTGCGGAGATAGTTAAGGGCGTGGCTGACGGCTGCGTTATGGCAGGCTGTGCGCTTGTCGGCGGTGAAACCGCCGAGCACCCCGGCATGATGCCCGACGACGAATACGACATCGCAGGCTACAGCACCGGTATCGTAGACAAGTCCAAGATACTGGATCCATCCTCCGTAAAGGAAGGGGACGCCATCATCGGTATTGCTTCCAGCGGCGTGCATTCCAACGGCTTCTCGCTGGTAAGAAAGGTGTTCAACGTAAACGAGCAGAACCTTAAGACATTCTACCCCGAGCTTGGCACATCCCTCGGCGAAGCGCTGCTCGCGCCCACGAGAATTTATGTAAAGCCCGTTCTTGATGTTATTTCCAGGCTGACCGTAAAGTCCATCAGCCACATCACCGGCGGCGGCTTCTACGAGAACATTCCGCGCGCGCTGCCCGACGGCATTGCCGCAAAGATAAACAAGAACAGCTACGAAGTCCCCGCGATATTCAAGCTGCTCCAGAGCACTGGCAACATACCCGAGCACGATATGTACAACACTTTCAACATGGGTATCGGCATGATGCTCGTTGTTGACAAGGCGGACGCCGAAAAGGCAGTGGAGATCCTCCGCGCAAACGGCGAAACAGCGTATGTTATCGGCGAAACCATCGCAAGCGGCGAGGGCGTTGTCATCGAATAAAAACAACATCACTGCGACCGACAGCGGAGCTATGCCCGCTGCCGGCTTTGCAGTTTTCAACGGAGGACGGCAATGAAAAATATCTGCGTTCTCGTGTCCGGCGGCGGCACGAATTTACAGGCTCTCATCGACGCGGAAAAACGCGGCGAGATAAAGGGCGGAAAAATAACCTGCGTCATTTCCTCCAAGGCGGACGCATACGCGCTCACCCGCGCGGAAAACAACGGCATAAAGACCCGCGTGCTTGTCCGCAGGGATTACCCCGACGTTGCGGCATACAGCAGGGCAATGTGCAAGGCGCTGACGGAGGAAAAGGCAGACCTTGTGGTATACGCGGGATTTATGACGATACTTGACGAGCAGGTCTGCAGCGCATTCCCTAATAAAATGATAAATGTGCACCCCGCGCTTATCCCGTCGTTCTGCGGCAAGGGATTTTACGGGCTGCACGTCCACGAAGCCGCTCTGGCAAAGGGCGTAAAGGTTTCGGGAGCAACCGTGCATTTCGTAACGGCGGAGTGCGACGCGGGTCCGATAATCCTGCAAAAGGCGGTCGAGGTGGAGCAGGGCGACACCCCCGAAACCCTCCAGAAGCGTATAATGGAGCAGGCTGAGTGGAAGATACTCCCCCACGCCGTTTCGCTTTTCTGCGAGGACAGGATAACCGTCGAAAACGGCGTTACTGTTATAAAATGAGCAGGATAGAGATAACCGACAGCGGATATTACAACGCGGTCGGCGGGGTGCTTCATTCCGCAAGGTACCGCTGCGATACGGAGTTATTCGGCAAGAAAGTCGGCGAGGGTTACGTTAAGCGCTGCGCAGAGTATTTCGAGGCACTTCCCGAGAATATACTCAGCGCGCTGAAAGCCGCTTCCGCAGAGTATCTTAACGACTTCCTCGAGGAAAACGAGGGCGACCTTGATACCGACTGGCTGGATGAAGTCACGGCGGAAAATGTTATGATGTTTCTCGTCCCCGTGCGGCTCACTGTATTCCCGCATGAGCTTCTCACAGAGGAGGACGCTCCGCCCGCATTCAGCGTAAAGCTGATGTTCTCACCCGTGCCCGACACGCTTGTCGAGTGGGCGGTGCGCGGCGATACGGCGGTCTACGTCGGGGAGTACCGCGAGGTCAACCCGTGGAACGAGAAGCTCCGCACGAAAAGGTGGAACTATCTCTGTGAGGTGTAGCATGAACGAGGAAAAATTCAGCGGCAGGGCAAAGCTTTACGCGCTTGCGCGCCCGTCATACGCGCAGGGCGCTGTCGACCTGATACGCGGCGCAGTGCCGCAGGACGGCGTTATTGCGGATATCGGCGCGGGCACGGGGATATTCACGCGGCAGCTTCTCTCGGCGGGATACCGCGTTTACGCTGTGGAGCCGAACGCGGATATGCGCGGAATGCTTTCTGACTGCGGCGCGGAGGTGGTCTGCGCCCCCGCGGAGGCAACAGGGCTTCCCGATAAATCGGTAGATCTTGTCACTGCGGCACAGGCGTTCCACTGGTTTGATAAGGAGAAATTCCGCGCCGAATGCCGCAGGATACTCTGCGGCGGCGGAAAGGTGCTGCTTCTCTGGAACAGCGAGTACAGTTCGTCGCCGCTGAAATGCGAGATGAACGAGATATCACACAGATACAACGAAAAGTTCAAGATACGCCCCGAATTTCACGAAACCGTATCCGGCTTTTTCGAGGAATACACAGAATACACGTTCCCGAACGACCTTGTGTTCGACAGGGAGCATTTCATCGCCAACAGGCTGTCGAGGAGCCACGCGCCGCGGCAGGGCGAGGATAATTACGAGCCGTTCCGCGCGGCGCTGTCGGAGCTTTTCGACAGATATCAGCATGACGGAAAGATAACCGTGCCGAACACCACAAGATGTTATTTCGGCACAGTATAACAGGAGGATAAAATGGACTATATCACACTGGACAAGGAACTCAACTCCCTTGCATACCATGGCAGGGGCATTGTTATCGGCAAATCCGCCGACGGAAAAAAGGCTGTAACGGCTTACTTCATCATGGGCAGAAGCGAAAACAGCCGCAACCGCGTTTTCATTGAGGACGGCGAGGGCATCCGCACTCAGGCGTTCGACCCCTCTAAAATGGTTGATCCGCACCTTATCATCTACGCACCCGTGCGCGTTCTCGGCAACAAGACCATCGTTACCAACGGCGACCAGACCGATACGATCTACGAGCTGATGGACAAGCAGATGACATTCGAGCAGTCCCTCCGCACCCGCGAATTCGAGGACGACAAGCCCAACTACACTCCCCGTATCTCGGGTATAATCCACGCCGAAAACGGCGGCATGAACTACGCAATGTCCATCCTCAAGAGTGCGGACGGTGACGGTTCTTCCTGCCGTAGATTCACATACGCATACAGCAATCCTGTGAACGGCAGGGGCAGCTTCATCCACACCTATGCAGGCGACGAGTGCGAAATGAACGGCGTCCGCAGACTTCCCAGCTTTGAGGGCGAGCCGAAGAACGTTATCATCCCCGATATGGACATCGACGCATTCACGAAGTTTGTATGGGACAACCTCAACGCAGACAACAAGGTTTCACTCTTCACAAGATACATCGACCTTGAAACAGGCAGGTACGAATCCCGCATAGTAAACAAGAACAAGTAAAAAGGAGCTTTTTATGAACGAGTTAGAGTTAAAGTACGGCTGCAACCCCAATCAGAAACCCTCCAGAATTTTCATGGAAAACGGCGCAGACCTCCCAATCGAAGTGCTTAACGGCCGCCCCGGCTACATCAACTTCATGGACGCATTCAACGGCTGGCAGCTCGTTAAGGAGCTCAAGGCGGCTACGGGATATCCCGCGGCGACTTCTTTCAAGCATGTTTCTCCCGCGGGCGCGGCGATAGGTCTGCCCCTTACCGAGACCCTCGCGAAAATATACTGGGTGGATGATCTCGGGGAGCTTTCTCCGCTTGCCTGCGCATATGCGAGAGCGCGCGGCGCGGACAGAATGTCCTCCTACGGCGACTTCATCGCGCTTTCGGATGTCTGCGATGTTTCCACTGCAAAGATAATCCAGCGCGAGGTATCCGACGGCGTTATCGCCCCCGGTTATGACGACGAGGCACTTGAGATACTCAAGTCCAAGCGCAAGGGCACATACAACATCATCAAGATAGACCCGAACTATGTTCCCGCTCCCATCGAGCGTAAGCAGGTATTCGGCGTTACATTCGAGCAGGGAAGAAACGAGCTTGTTATCAACGACGAGCTGTTCGCGGAGCGTCCCACAAAGAACAAGGACATCCCCGAGAGTGCAAAGCACGACCTTGCAATCGCGCTCATCACGCTGAAGTACACGCAGTCCAACTCTGTTGCATATGCCTGCGGCGGTCAGGCGATAGGTATCGGCGCGGGTCAGCAGTCGAGAATCCACTGCACACGCCTTGCGGGTCAGAAAGCTGACAACTGGTACCTCCGCCAGTGCCCCAAGGTAATGAACCTTCAGTTTGTTGACGATATCCGCCGCGCGGACCGCGACAACACCATCGACCTCTACATCGGCGAGGATTACATGGACGTTCTTGCAGAGGGCGAGTGGCAGAAGTTCTTCAAGGTAAAGCCCGAGGTATTCACCCGCGAGGAAAAGCGCGCATGGCTCGACACCATGAAGGGCGTATCCCTCGGCTCCGACGCATTCTTCCCGTTCGGCGACAATATCGAGAGAGCGCACAAGAGCGGCGTTGAATACATCGCACAGCCCGGCGGCTCCATCCGCGATGATAATGTCATCGAAACCTGCGATAAGTACAACATCGCGATGGCGTTCACAAAGATCCGCCTTTTCCACCATTAATTTTTAACGCCGCTTTTTCGCAGTGCGGATATAAAAACATCCCGAGGGGCATATGCTTCTCGGGATGTTTTGTGTAATTTATTTTTGCGGGATATCCTTTTTATTCTGCCTTTCGGCCATCCTGACGATACGCGGCCTGTTGTATCTTTGCATTATCACAAACACGCTGTCAAACAGCGCGGCGCAGACCGATGTAATTACAAACACGGGCAGAGCGCCGAACCGGACGGAAGCAGCTATCGGCAGAAAGCTGAAAACGATTATGGTTTCATGGACAAGCTCCGCCTGGCACGTTGCCTGCGCGATTTCGTCCCACGAATGCTTTTTGGCGTCGAACAGACTGCCGTCGTAGGTGGGCATTCTGTTTTTCCATGCTTTCACTTTAAGCAGGTCATAAAGGCGCTTTTCCACCCTGCCGAGCTGAAACCATTTTTTCGTGTAGTCGGCTTTGTTCCGCATTGTTTTGCTGAAAATCAGCCCTATAAGCAGTCTTATGCAGAAGTGATAAGCTATCGTGCCGAATGTTATCGCAAGGGTAAGCAGCGCGCCCCCGCGGCAGCCGCAATACAGCAAAGCGAACAATAAAGTCATCAGGCAGGAACCCGCCGCGGTAATTTTCATAGCTTTAGCCATTGTATCACCTCGTTATGCTGTTATGAGATCATTTCTTCTTTTTCGGCTTGGGCAGCGGAAGTTCATCGTACATGGCGTTAAATAAGCCCGTCAGAAAATCCCTGTTGTCGACCTCGTCCACAAGCAGCATTTCCTTTGCGCCGTCGTATGGCAGTTCATAGGAGGCGTTCGGCATGTATTCGACAGCCGCCCTGACGGGCTTTACAAGCAGCCTGTCGTCATAGATACCGCCTGCGATTTTGCCGCGGTAATAAATAATAAACTCGCCCATCATGGCGCGGTATGTAATGCCGTCCAGATCTGACAGCTGCTCCAGAATAAAATTCAGATAATCTTTGCTTGATGCCATACTATTTCCTCCGGGTTATTAAAATCTGCTTGGCAAGCGTGTCTGCATTAGTCCTTATCGGCTTTATTTTCCACCAGATTTTCTATTTCTTCTCTCCAATTGTCGCTCATCATTGCGTTTGCAAAAGGAGTAAAGTTCGGATTATCGCTGTTTTCAACAGTGTGCTTTATTATCAACTGCTGAACGAACGACCAAATCAACACGATAAATATTATTCCTAAAGCACAATATAAGCACGGTTTTATCCATATTCCCGCGATGCCCAACACTATCGCGACAAAAATAAGTAAGGCTTTCCTAAATATATTTAGTAAAAAGCCGCTCCAAAACAATTGTTCATTATACTTTTTCATCAGTTTACCTCCCAAAACTTCAATTTACTGAACCGAAAATCACAGACCCAGCTCGAACATCTTATATTCCGTCAGACCCGTGTCCTCATAAAAAAGCTGCTTTGCTTCAACAAACCGAAATCCGCATTTTGTGTATAGCCTTTCCGCAGACGTGTTTGTCCCGAGGATATCGAGCCGTATCGCCTTTTTGTTTTCTGCCCTTGCGGCGCGGATCATCTCGTTAACAAGCATTGTGCCTGTTCCGCGGCCCTGTTTGCGGGGCGTGACCGCCGGCGCATGGGGTATCAGAACATCATTATCCCCAAAGTCAAGGCGCCACTTTACGTCCGTATATCCCTCATTGCTCAAACTGTTGAGGACAACGCAGGCGCAGATATCATCGTTGTCCGTCAATTTGTATGGTTCTCCGTTGGCAATGCTTGCCCGCAGAAAATCATCCGTCGGATATATTCCTTTTTTCCAGCCGATTTTATCGTTTTCGGATCTAATGTCATCAATCAGCTCCCAATATAACCTTTTGATGATCTTAAAATCATTCTCTTTCGCCTTTTCAAACAGCATATTGCCCCCGCTATCAAATTTAGGTAAATCTATAAAATAATTATACCACACAAATCAATAAGCTGTCAACAAAAAATCCGCCAGAAAAACGGGCGGATTTTCGTAGTTTTAATTAAATCGGGCGTCATTCCTCCACAAGGCCGCACTCCTCGGTGTCATCGGGGATATATTCCTCCTGCCCGCTGAAATACACCGCAAGCTTGTAGTACGGGCATTTCATCGAGATAAGTTCACCCGTGTCCTCCGAAACGCTCACCGCCACATTCTTCCCGTTGTAGTCCGAGCTGAATGTAAGCACGCCGTCCTGCGATGTTCCGTTTCCGCTGTTTTCAGCAATATCGTCCCCCGCGGAAGCGATGATGTCCGCCGCGGTGGTATATTCAGCGTTGTTTTCGGCGCTGAAAGAAAGCTCGCCGAGGCTTGCTGTGTAGCCGCTTTCGTTAAGCGTGAGCTTCATCCCCGCAAGGGATTTCGGCTCCGTAAAGGATATTTCCCATTCACCGCCGCCGCAGCGGGTTATCTCCGCCTTGGCGTTGGTTTTGCCGCAGGTTATTTCTGCGTCGGCGGTGTATGTTTTGTTGAGGTCAACGCCGCCGCCCGTAAACGGCAGGGCAGCGCTGCACCCGCCCGCCAGCATAAGCGAAGCCGCCGCGCCGCACAGCAGCGCTTTTTTTACAAAATGATGCATAATTATCCTCCGTTCTTTTCGGAGGAGCGGTTTCAGTCCTTGTAGACCTCGGGCAGCGCGGAAATGATGTCCGTCGGAAGCATACTCAGCATGGGAAGCCTGTCAGCCAGTATGTCCGAAGCCGCCGCGTGGCAGTATACCCCGCTTGCCGCCGCCCTGAAAGGCTCTGCCCCCTGCGCCAGAATTGCCGCGATAATGCCCGTGAGCACATCGCCGCTGCCACCCTTGGCAAGTCCCGCGTTTCCGCAGATGTTTACACAGCACTCACCGTCGGACGAAGCTATCACGGTGTTCGCGCCTTTAAGCACAAGTGTAACGCCGTATTCCGCTGCAAACGCGCGGGCGCTTTCTATCCTGCCGCGCTGTATCTCCGCCACGGGAATGCCGCTTATCCTGCTGAATTCCAGCGGGTGAGGGGTAAGCACGGTTGGACCTTTCCGCTCCTTCAGTACATTTATATTTGCGGCGATGGAATTTATGCCGTCCGCGTCGATAATTACGGGACAATCTGCATTTTTTATGACAAATTCGGTCAGCCTGCGGGTGTTTTCGCTGTTTCCGAGCCCGCAGCCTATTGCGCAGGCGTTCATTTTCGGCAGGATATCCGCGATTTTATCCGCGGCATTATTTCCGACAAATCCGTCCTCCGTTTCGGGCAGTGGCATGAATGTCGCGGTATTTACCGAGGAAGCAATAATTTTCATGCAGGAGATCGGCGCGGCGAGGGTGCAAAGTCCCACCCCGGAGCGCAGCGCGGCTCCCGTTGAAAGCGCCGCAGCGCCGTTGCAGCAAAGGCTTCCCGAGATATTAAGCAGCCGCCCGAACGTGCCTTTGTGTGAGGATTTTTTTCTCGCGGGGAACGGGTGACGGAAGCTTTCGTCGGTTATTTTCGCGAGGTATTCGGCGTAGCTGCTTTCTGGTATGCCGATGTCCAGCAGCTCGGTTTCAGCGAGGATATCCGCGCAGGCGGGCAGGATAAGCCCCTGCTTCATCGCCGCGAGGACAAACGTATAATGCGGGCGGAAGCATTTTTCGTCATATTCTCCCGTGTCGGAATTTACGCCGCTGGGAACATCCACCGCGATTTTAAGCCGGCAGACTGCGGTAAGGCTGATAAGCTCCGCCGCGTAATCGGGGAGAGTGCCGTGAAATCCCGTGCCGAATATGCAGTCCACCGCCGCGTCTGCACTCGCGAGGATTTCTGTGCATTCCTGCCGGGATTCATGAAAATCGAGTATTTTCCCGCAGCGGGCGGAAAGGATGTCGTAGTGCTCCCGCGCACAGTCGGTGCGGGGAAGCCCGTTTGCAAGGATGACCACGGGGGAATATCCGCGCTCCATAAGGCGGTATGAAATCACGAAGCCGTCGCCGCCGTTGTTTCCGCCGCCGCAGAGAATAACCACCCTGTCCGCGGGGGCTGTCATTCCGGCAATACGCTCCGCGCAGGCGCTCCCGGCGTTGAACATCATTTCGGAGTAGGATATATTATCGCGGTCGCAGTTCATCTCCGCGGCTTTCATCTGTTGGTTGGATACTACAAATCTCATGGCATGAACCTCCTTATTTTTTTTATTATATCACCGCCGCGCGGATTTGACAAGATAAACTTGCACAGGGCGGTGATTTTTGTTGAAAAATCCCTTGGACATCCGCGGGAAAATATGCTAAAATATAAACAAATCGAGTGGCCTTGGGCGTAAATCCGGATTTGCGGATTTGCGCCCTTTTTGTGTGCAAAAGGAGGAAATATGACAAACGCAGAAAGTCCCATGGCGGTGCGCCCGATAAACAGGCTTATGCTGTCGATGGGCATACCTATGATAATTTCAATGATGCTTCAGGCGGTGTATAACATCGTGGACAGCGCCTTTGTGGGCGCAATGGAGGGCGTTGGCGAAACTGCATTGAATGCGCTCACGCTGGCGTTTCCCGTGCAGATGCTGATGGTTGCCGTGGGGATAGGCACGGGCGTTGGCGTCAACGCGCTGACAGCCCGCGCGCTCGGGCAGGGCGACGCGGAGCTTGCCGCACGCACGGCGGGAAACGGTATATTCCTTTCGGGGGTGATATACGCAGTGTTCCTGCTGTTCGGCATATTCGGCGTTGACGCCTATGTCGGCTCGCAGACGAGTAATACCGAGGTATATTCGATGTGCGTGGATTATCTTAAAATATGCTGCTGCGCGTCCTTCGGTATAGTATTTTTCCCGTGCTTTGAGAAGCTTTTGCAGGCTACGGGGCGCTCTCTTTTCTCTACGATAGCGCAGGTCGCGGGGGCGGTCACGAACATCGTGCTTGACCCGATAATGATCTTCGGCTGGCTCGGACTGCCCGCGATGGGAATTGCGGGCGCGGCATGGGCGACGGTCATCGGGCAGGTGGTTTCGATGGCGCTTGGTATGGTGTTCCACTTTGCGATGAACAAGGAGATAAAGAAAGGTGCGTTATGGCTGAAACCCTCGTGGAACAGCATAAAATCCATCTATTCCATAGGACTTCCCGCGATAATCGCGCAGGCACTGATGTCAGTCATGACTTACGGCATGAACATGATACTGGTAGAAGTCAGCGAGAATGCCGTCACCGCTTACGGTTTGTACTACAAGATACAGCAGTTTATTCTGTTTGCGGCTTTCGGTCTGCGCGACGCGATAACGCCCATCGTCGCATACAACTATGGCAGGGGAAGCAGGGCGCGCATAAACGACGGAATAAAATACGGCATTATCTACACCACTATCATAATGGCAGCCGGGACGCTCCTGCTTGAAATATTTGCGGGTGCGGTTTCGGGATTATTCGGGCTGTCGGGCGAAACGATGAATTTGTGTGTGGGGGCGGTGCGCGTTATTTCGGCAAGCTTTGTTTTTGCGGGGATAAATGTCGCGTTGCAGGGCGTTTTCCAGGCGCTCAACAGCGGCTTCGGGTCGCTGGTCATATCGGTGTGCAGGCAGTTCCTGTTCGTTCTTCCCGTGGCGTGGGCGTTCTCCCGCGCGGCGGTGGAAAACCCCGAAAATATATGGCTCGTATGGCTGACATTCCCTGTCGCAGAGTTTGTTTCAATGATAATTGCGATAGCCATTATGAAAATTATATATAAAAAACGGGTTTCCGTATTAGTTGATAATGTATAAAAAAACAGCTGTGACGGTAAATGCTTTGGTGAAAATAACGTAATACCCGATTGACTCTTGCAAAATATGCTGAAATATGTTAAAATGAAATATCATATGCGAAATCTTTCATTTTAACGGGGGTAGTTTATGGATTTCTTTCAGACATTGACCGAAATAAACAATGCGGTCAACGACTTTGTCTGGGTCAAGGTCGGCCTTATCCTGCTGATAGGCACGGGCATACTGATGACAGTAATGACAAAGTTCTTTCAGGTCGTGCATATCAAGGAATGGTGGATGCGCACCATCGGCGGTATGTTCAGCCGCCACAGCAAGGTGCGCAAGAACAAGGAAGAGGGTGCTGTATCCCAGTTCCAGGCGCTCTGCACAGCCCTTGCCGCAACGATAGGCACAGGTAACATTGCAGGCGTTGCCTCCGCGATATGCGTGGGCGGCCCCGGCGCGGTTTTCTGGATGTGGCTCGCGGCATTCTTCGGAATGATGACGAACTTCTCCGAAAACGTTCTCGGTATCTACTTCCGCCGCAGAAATAAAGCGGGTGAGTGGTCCGGCGGCGCGATGTACTATCTGCGCGACGGCCTTGGCGGATACAAGCACTGCAAATGGGTCGGACGTATCCTCGCAACGCTGTTCGCGATTTTCGCGATACTTGCTTCCTTCGGTATCGGCAACATGGGTCAGATAAACAAGATCGTTATCAACCTCGATTCCGCTATACTCAAGAATGTTGACCTCGGATATGCTTTCGGCGACGTTAAGTGGACAAGTGTTATCATCGGTGTTTTCCTGATGATCGTCGGCGCGCTTATCATCCTCGGCGGACTTCAGCGTATCGCGGCATTTGCCGAAAAGATCGTTCCCTTTATGGCGGGACTTTACATACTCGGATGCCTTATCATTTTCTTTGCGCATATCGGTATGATCGGCGAGATCTTCGCAGCTATATTCAAGTTTGCATTCGGAACGCAGGCTGTTGTCGGCGGCGTTACAGGCGTTGCAGTCAAGGAAGTTATCACGCAGGGCTGCAAGCGCGGCGTATTCTCCAATGAAGCAGGTCTTGGTTCCTCCGTTATGGTGCACTCCGCTTCCAACGTAAGAGAGCCTGTAAAGCAGGGTATGTGGGGTATCTTCGAGGTATTCGCTGATACCATCGTTGTCTGCACAATGACCGCGGTCGTTGTTCTTTCTTCCGGCTCCATTGACCTTGAAACGGGCAACATGGTCGAGGGTACAAACGACGCTACGCTTGTCGCGGACGCATTCGGAAACATATTCGGCTATGCGGGAACGGTGTTCGTTTCCATCGCGATCCTGCTGTTTGCGTTCACTACAGTTGTAGGCTGGTCACACTATGGCACAAAGTCCTTTGAATACCTCTTTGGCGAAAAGGCGGCAAAGGGCTACAAGATATTCTTCGTGCTTATGATGATCTCCGGCGCAATAATGACATCCTCCATCGCATGGGATATTTCCGATACATTCAACGGTCTTATGATGATCCCGAACCTTATCGGTGTTATCTCGCTTTCTCCTCTGGTGGTAAAGATAACAAAAAACTACATCGACCGCCGCATAAAGAAGAAAGACATAGAGCCTATGCTTTCGTATGATCCCGCTATCCAGGCGGAGCACGCCCGCGATGTCGAGGAAGAAATGCTTCAGGAAGAAGAAATAGCCAAGGCAGAAAAGGCAGCGACAAGATAAGAAACATGACCCGCGGAAAATCCCGCGGGTCTTTTGTAAGGTTGAAATGTTGAAGAAAACGGAGGAATTATGGACAATACCGATATAATAGGCTTCCACCTGCCGACCGAGCCGCACGGCTGTTTCAGCAACTGGTATCCTGCCGAATTCAGGCTGGCGGGGATAACATACGCAAATTCGGAGCAGTATATGATGCGCCGCAAAGTGCTGCTTGCGGGCAGAAAAGACCTTGCGGAGAAAATAATGAACACCCTCGACCCCGCCGAGGCGAAGAAATACGCGGGCAGGGAGTATTTTACCGATTTCGCGAAGATAAAGTCCGTATGGGACAAGATATGCAGAAACGTTGTGAAAAGCGGCGTCAAGGCTAAATTTGCGCAGAACCCCGCAATGCTGGAAGAACTGCTTTCCACAGGCGAGGCGACCCTTGCGGAATGCGCGGCGGCGGACACGATATGGGGCGTTGGCATAAACCTGCGGGATGATTCGTGGCGGGATATGCAGAACTGGACGGGCAGGAACTATCTCGGCGTTATTCTGATGGAACTCCGCGGGGAATTTCAGAACGAGATCGCAATGGCGGGCGGCGTAAAGTTTGTCTGCCGCATGGGTGCAGAGCCGAACGAAATATGGAAAATGACGGCGGGTCAGCTGAGAAAGCTCCCGCAGTACAGCGGCGCGGTGAATACCTACGCGCTGGCAGTCCCGACCGATGAAATGCGCAGCCACTTCTTAAATACACTCACCCTTGAAGAATGGGAAAACGCCCTGCGGAATGGCACTGCAGATATCCCGTCGGCGGGATTTTACGAAATGAAACAGGATGTGTACGATATCTTTTCCTGCGAGCAGTATTTTGCGGGATGATATCCATATCGGTGGATGAATTATGACAGAATTTAATCTAGGCGATTTTTCCTGCCGCGCGGAATGCATCGGAGAAAAGCCCGCGGCGCTTGTGCTGTTGTTCAGCGGGTTTGAGGAGGAGCTGTTCAGGGATATCTGCAATATCCTTTCGGGCGGAAACCGCCCGCTTGTCCTCGCGGAATTCGGCGCCATCGACTGGGACAACGACTATACCCCGTGGGAAGCGGAGGGCTTCGGCGGACGGCATTTCGGCGGCGGCGCGGAGCGGCTGATGAATTTCATACCCGAATTTACCGCAGAACTTGAGAAGCGCTTCGGAAAGTTTACGAAAATTTATTACTGCGGATATTCCTTGGGGGGATTATTTGCGCTGTACGCCGCAGGCATGAACGAAAATGTTGCCGGCGCGGCAAGCTGCTCCGGTTCAATGTGGTATCCGAAATGGACTGAGTATCTGGCGCAGCACCCGCTCCGCGGCAGGATATATCTCAGTCTTGGCGGCAAGGAAAGGAACTCCCCCGACCCGCTGATGGCTTCAATTGAAACAAAGACCGCGGAAGCAAAGCACATTGCGGAGCGTACTGCCGAGGTGATTTTCGTTCACGAAAAGGGCGGGCATTTCAGCAGGATACCCGAACGGCTGTCCCGCGGAATAACGGCACTGCTGACGTGATATCGAAGAAACCCGGGGATGAAATGAAGAAGAAAAAGACCCGGGCGCCCTTGTTTCAAATCCCATTATGGCGCTGACGGACGCCCTGCCCGTTGTGTTTTTCGGCGCGGCGTTGGTGTTTATCTCGCTGATGTACGGAAGCGTTCTTTCTGTATCGGCGCGGCGCTGTGCGTACTCGCGGGCGCCGGCAAGGTTTTGTGGAAGTTCATCAAGGCGCTGGGCGGAAAGGTGAATACACCGCGTATGCTCCGCCGATGCTTAAAATAGCGGAGAGCGGCACGGATTTTTCCTCTGCGAAATGCCGTATAATTTCGCAGTTTTCAGAATAAACACCGCCGATAAGTTGATGAACGAATACAGTTACGCAGGCGGATGACGGCGAGGCTGAAATGATCCCCGATGAACAAT
This sequence comes from uncultured Oscillospiraceae bacterium, assembly GCA_934481445.1. Taxonomy (GTDB): domain Bacteria; phylum Bacillota; class Clostridia; order Oscillospirales; family Ruminococcaceae; genus CAG-115. The sequence goes on along the minus strand of CAKSPC010000004.1, from coordinate 39,292 downwards.
GGAACATCACCACAAAGGCGGTGCGAGAATCTATAGACGCTTCGTGGACGAAAAAAGCAACGAACATGCTTGATATCCAGGGAAATTTGTGCTATACTTTAATCAAACCCGTGCAGGGTAAAATTAGAAAAGAGGTATGTAAAAAATGGATATCAAGGCAAAGATTGATGAAATCGTGAGCAAGGTCAAGAACAATCCCGACATCGCAAAGAAATTCCAAAGCGACCCCGTAAGGACAGTTGAGGACATACTTGGAATTGACCTGCCCGAGGACACCATAAAGCAGATAGTTGACGGCGTAAAGGCGAAGATAGACGTCAACGAACTCAAGAACAAGCTCGGCGGACTTGGCGGATTATTCAAGAAGTAATGCTGCGGCGGCGCTTTTCCGATAAGCGGAGGGCGCCGCTTTTTATATAAAGGCAAACCGAACTCTTTACCGCTGTTTTTCCACCGCAATTCCAAGTTTATTTGGTACTATGCAAATCTGAAATTCTGTGCTATAATATAATCATCTGCAAAATCCTTAGTAGTAAACCCGCAGTTTTTTACTACTATTTGACTACTACACGCGTCCGCAATTTGCCGCGATTTGCCGAGTTTCTGTAAAAACAGCAGGAATTATGTAAAATCTGACAGTAGGCAAAATGCGGCAATAAAGCGCATTACAAAGCCTTCTGAAAGGAATTTACCCGATGTACAAAATATTATTCGTCTGCCACGGCAACATCTGTCGCTCGCCGATGGCGGAGTATATCCTGCGCGATATGCTAAAAAAGCGCGGAATAACAGGTATATCCACCGAATCCGCCGCCACCAGCACCGAGGAGATAGGCAACGGAGTTCACCGCGGCACAGCGGCGGTGCTCGCAAAGCTTGGCATAGACTGCTCGGACAAGCACGCGCGGCAGATGACCCGATCCGACTACGATAAATTCGACATGCTCATCGGGATGGACAGCGCAAACATCCGCAATATGGAGCGCATCACCCGCGGCGACCCCGCGCGGAAAATATACCGCTTTCTCGATTTTACCGACAGTCCGCGGGATATTTCCGATCCGTGGTACACGGGGGATTTCGCGCTGACCTATTCGGACGTATGCGAGGGCTGCGAGGCCCTTCTTAAAGAGCTGAAACGGCGGGGAGTGCTCAATGAGAACACTTGAGCGGCTTCATCCCGTAACGGGATTTCTGTATATCCTCGCCGTGCTTGTGGTGACGATATTCACGCGCAGCCCTGTTCTGCTGGCGGAATCGCTGGTCGGCGGCGCGGCTGTGCTGGCGCTTTCGGTGGGACTTCGCAGAGCGGCATTCGTGCCGCTGTTTGCCGTGCTGATAGCTGTTACAAATCCGCTTTTTTCGCATAACGGCGTTACGGTGCTGTTTTTCGTAGGGAACACCGCGTTCACGCTGGAAGCGCTGATATACGGTTTTTCTTTCGGGATAATGCTCTCGGCGGCGGTGCTGTGGGGTATGGTTTCGGCGAGATTCATGTCGTCGGATAAGTACGTCTGGCTGTTCGGAAAAACACTGCCCGCGGCGGGGCTGGTGCTTTCCTGCGCGCTGCGATTTGTCCCGCTTTTCGTGCGCAGAACCGGCGAGTATATCTCCGTCCGCGCAGCGGAAAACGACGGGCATATCACCCCGAAAATATGCCTTTCCGCGCTTTCTTCCTCAATGGGATATTCCGCGGAGGAAGCGATGACGTCCGCGGATTCCATGCGCGCCCGCGGCTACGGCACGGTAAGGCGCACGTTTTTCTCGCGGTACCGTCTTACCTCCGCGGAGATGGCCATGCTGGCTTTCGTGGCGGTATTCGCGGCTGTTTCCGCCGCGCTGATGATTTCGGGGGCGGGGGAGTTTTATTATTATCCCGCCGTGTCTGAGATACCCCTCGGGACGGCGGACGCGGCGCTGTATATCTCTTTCGGAGCGCTGTGCGCAATGCCCTCGGCGGTGATAATTCGCGAAAAAATACTGCTTGCAAGATCGTCAGATGAAAGGAGCGGCTGCCGTGCTGATAAGTGCTGAGAATATTACGTTTACCTATCCCGAAGCCGCTTCGCCTGCGGTCGATGGGATAAGCTTTTCCGTGCCCGAGGGCAGCTTTACGGTGCTGTGCGGAATGTCGGGCTGCGGGAAGAGCACGCTGCTGCGCCTGCTGAAGCCCATGCTTGCGCCCCACGGGAATTTCAGCGGAAAAATACAGTTCTGCGGCGGGGACTTAAACGACGTTCCCGCGGTGGTTTCCGCGCAGAAAATAGGATTTGTCGCGCAGGATCCCGAAGCGCAGATAGTCACCGACAAGGTCTGGCACGAGATAGCGTTTTCGGCGGAGAGCGTCGGGATCCCCCCCGAGGAAATGCGCCGCCGCGTTGCGGAGTGTGCCGAGTATTTCGGGCTGGAGGAGCATTTTGAAAGCGATACCGCCACATTATCCGGCGGCGAGAAGCAGCTTGTTTCGCTGGCGTCCGCGGCGGTGCTTCACCCCGAATTGCTGCTGCTGGATGAACCGACATCCCAGCTTGACCCGATAGCCGCGCAGGCGCTTATCGACGCGGCGGTGCGGCTCAACCGCGATTTCGGCGTAACGATAATAATTGCGGAGCATCGCCTTGAGGAGTTGATGCACGTTGCCGACCGAGTTATCGTGATGGACGGCGGGCATATCATCGCGGATTGTTCCCCGCGGGAGATAACCGAAATGCTCCCGAAAAATCACCCCATGCTTGAAGCAATGCCCGCTTCCGTGCGGATTTTCACCGCCGCGGGCGGGCAGGGCAGCGCCCCCCTGTCGGTGCGGGAGGGAAGAAACAATGACCTCTGCCGCCGCTATCTTGCGGAAAAGTCCCCCGAGGAAAAGAAGCGCGCGGAGGTTTCGGACAAGCAGCTTATCACTGCAAAGGAACTGTGGGTAAGCTACGGAAAAGACTGCTCCGACGCGCTGAAAACAGCGTCGATATCGCTTTACGGCGGGGAAGTTTACACCCTGCTCGGCGGCAACGGCAGCGGAAAATCCACGCTGCTGAAGGCACTTGCAGGGATAGTGAAGCCGCTTTCGGGAAAGGTGAAAACATCGAAAGGCGTAAAAATCGCGTATCTACCGCAGAACCCCTGCGTGCTTTTCGGGGCGGATACCGCGCTGGAGGAGCTGACGTCCCGCGGAATTGAACCCGCGGCGGCGCAGGACGAGCTTGCGCGTTTCGGGCTGACTGCTTCGTCAGATACTAACCCGCTTGACCTTTCCGGGGGAGAGCGCCAGCGCCTTGCAATGGCGATACTGCTTTACAACAAGCCCGATGTGCTGCTTCTGGACGAGCCGACAAAGGGCATGGACGCGCTCACGAAAAAACAGCTTTCGGCGCTGCTGCGGGATATCGCGGCGGGTGGCGCGGCTGTGCTTGCGGTGACGCACGACACATCGTTCGCGGCTGAATGCGCGGATCGGTGCGGACTTCTCTTCAACGGAGAGGTGGTTTCCGAGGGCGCCCCGAGGGAGTTCTTCGGCGGGAATTATTTCTACGCGACCCCGCTCTGCCGCATGGCAAAGGGGATAAATGATAACTGGATATAACAAAGCCGCTCCAAAAGGAGCGGCTTAAATTTTATTCTGTTTCATCCTCGTCAGGCTCGTCCGCGGCGAGTTCTTCGATTATGCCGCGTATTTCATCGGCGCCCTCGCCGGTCTGCGCGGAAAATTCGACGATAGTTATATCTTCGGCGCAGGGAAGCTCGTTCATCAGTGCCGCGCGGCGTTCCGCACGCTGATTTTTCGAGAGCTTATCCGCCTTGGTAAGCACAACGACGAACGGTATCTCGTTGTCGATGAGGAAGTTTATCATCAGGATATCGTCGGCGGTGGGAGGATGGCGGAAATCCACCAGCTGAAACACCAGCGCGAGTTCTCTGTCGTCGCCGAGGTAGCCCTCGATAAGCCCCGCCCAGCGCTCCTTTTCGCTCTTTGCGACCTTCGCGTAGCCGTATCCCGGCAGGTCGACGAAGTACACGTTTTCGAGCGAGTAGAAGTTTATCGTAGCGGTTTTCCCCGGCACCGCGCTTACGCGGGCGAGGGACTTGCGGTTGAATATCTTGTTTATCAGCGAGGATTTCCCGACGTTGGAACGCCCCGAGAATGCTATCTCCGTGCGCTCCGACGGTGGAATCTGCTTAAAGCTCCCGTAGGAGGTGAAAAATTCGGCTTTGTTAAAATTCATCTGTCACCTTAGTTGGCGTTGAGCACGGGCTGTTTCTTTTCCGCGTGCTTTCTGCCGATAGTTTTTTTCTTCATGCTTCCCGTTTTCTTTTCGGGGGAGCAGTTGGGGAGGACAAGCGCCGTTTCAAGCACGGTGTTGATGTCCTCTGCGGGGACGAATTTCACGTTCTTTTTAACGGTTTCGTCGATGTCGTCGAGGTCGGGGACATTATCCTTGGGGATGCATACGGTGGTTATTCCCGCGCGGTATGCCGCCATGGACTTTTCTTTCAGTCCGCCGATGGGGAGCACCTTTCCGCGCAGCGTTATCTCGCCCGTCATTGCAACGTCGCGGCGGACGGGCGTGCCAGAAAGCGCCGAAACAAGTGCCGTGGTGAGCGTTACGCCCGCGGAGGGGCCGTCCTTGGGAACTGCGCCCTCGGGGGCGTGGACGTGGATGTCCTTGTCCTTGTAGAAGTGCGGGTCGATGCCGTATTTCTCGGCAAGGGAGCGGGTAAGGCTCACGGCTATCTTAGCGGATTCTTTCATTACATCGCCGAGGGAGCCTGTAAATTCCGTCTTGCCCGTGCCCTCCAGCACGAGAACCTCCAGCGGAAGCATAGTGCCGCCGACGGACGTCCATGCAAGCCCGTTTACAAGACCTATCTCATCGTGCGTTTCAAGATGCTCGGGAAGATAGCGCTTGGTGCCGAGGAATTCCGTAAGGTTTTCGTCGGTGACGCTAACTTTCTTTTCGCCGGAAACGAGCATTTTTGCGCTCTTGCGGCAGATATCAGCTATCTTGCGCTCCAGCTTTCTTACGCCTGCCTCGCGGGTATAGCTGTCGATAACGGAATACAGCGCCTTGTCGCTTATTTTCAGCGAGGAAGCGGTTTCGCCGTGCTTCTTGAGCTGCTTGGGAACAAGATGCTTCTTTGCGATGTTGAACTTTTCCTCGCGGGTGTAGCTCGAAAGCTCGATGACTTCCATTCTGTCCAGCAGGGGAGCGGGGATGGTGTCAAGGCTGTTCGCGGTGGTGATGAAGAGCACCTCGCTGAGGTCGACGGGTATTTCTATGTAGTGGTCGATGAACGCGGTGTTCTGCTCGGAATCCAGCACTTCCAGCATAGCGGAGGAGGGGTCGCCCTTGTAGTCGCTGCCCATCTTGTCTATCTCATCCAGCAGGATAACGGGGTTTATGCTCTTTGCCTGCTTCAGGGCGGTGATTATTCTGCCGGGCATTGCGCCGACGTATGTTTTTCTGTGTCCGCGTATCTCCGCTTCGTCGCGGACGCCGCCGAGGGAAATGCGCGCATAGTTGCGCCCGAGGGACTTCGCGATGGATTTGCCGATGGAGGTCTTGCCGACTCCGGGTGGGCCGTAAAGGCAGATTATCTGCCCCTTTACATCCGGGGCAAGGGCTCTCACGGAAATGGTTTCAAGTATGCGCTCCTTTACCTTTTCCATGCCATAGTGGTCGCGGTCGAGCTGCTTCTTTACATTTGCGATGTTGAGCTTGTCCTTGGTGCGGATGTTCCACGGAATGGAAAGCACGGTGTCAAGGTAGGTGCGGATTACCGCCGCCTCCTGCGAGGAGCCGCCCATCTTGCTGAGCTTTTCCGCTTCGTCAAGCAGCTTTTCCTCGGATTCCTGCGGAAGTCCCAGCGCCTGAATGCGCGCGGCGTAGTCGTCGAATTCCTCCATGGGGCTTTCGCCGTCGCCGAGCTGGCGGGATATCGCCTTTAGCTGCTCGCGCAGGTAGTATTCACGCTGGTTTTTGTCCACCTGCTCCTTGACCTGCTCCTGTATCTGCATTTCGGTTTCGATTATCTCTATCTCATTCCTGAGCATGGAAATAAGCGTTTCAATGCGCTTCAGCGTACCGTTGGTTTCGAGCAGCGTCTGCTTGTCCTCAAGCTTCAGCACTACGTTGAAAACAACCTTTTCAAACAGGGAGGTGCAGTCCTCCTCGGTCATTATGCCTTCGTAAAGCTCCCGCGGCATTTTCGGGGAAACGGCGGCGTAGTCCTCAAATGCGGACTTCAGAGCACGCTTCGCCGCGGCGGCGGTCGCCTCGGAAAGAGCCGCGCCCCGCGAGGGCATTTCCTTTATCTCATACCGCAGGAAGTCCGCGCCGCCGACGGGCTTTACAGCCTTTGCGCGGTAAAGTCCCTCCACAAGCACGCGGGTGGAGCCGTCCGGCGTGGAGAGAAGCTGGCGCACCTCCGCCACAACACCCACTGAATAAATCGCGTCGGGTGAGGGGTCGGTATCTGCGGGGTCTTTCTGAGCCACGAGGAATATATGTCCGTCGCCTTCAGCGGCGGTTTTGAGCGCCTTTACGGAGCGCTCCCTGCCTACGTCAAAATGCAGCACCATGGACGGGAATACGACCAGTCCGCGGAGTGAAATCGCGGGCAGTACGGGATTTTTTGTCTTGTTTGTTTTTTCAGCCATCTTGCGTCGTCCTTTCCTTGTTTGTGTATTTTTATATCTGAACTATTCTGCGCTGATATACTGCGCAGATGTGGCGTAAAATCGTTTTAGTGGATATAGCCTTTATTATACTACTTTCTTTCAAATAAAGCAAGTCCTTTTGCGGCACACTTTATTCCGATTATATTTCCGCTCAGCGGAAAATGAGAGAGAATATGAGATATATAACAGGCTGATGGAGAACATATATCCAGATAGTGTATCTTCCCACGGTAGCGAGCCACTTGAAATGCGTGGGGTAGAAGAATTTCGGCAGCGAGCCGCGCTTCGCCCAGATACCGAAGTAGCTTCCCGCAATGAAAAGGAAGAACCACGGCATCATCGGAAAATAGTCCGCGGAATAGAAGCTCCTGTCATGCAGTCCCAGCGGGAACAGCACGCCCGCTTCGTATGCCTTTGCGGGTAAATTCAGCTCAAACACGCCGCCGATGCCGATGTAGCCGCTCTGTATGTTCCATGTAAGCACAAAAAGCAGTGCGCATACGATAATGCCGACGGTTGCAGGGAGCAGGTCGAACAGCTTTTCCCCCAGACCGAACATCATCATCGAAACGCCGAGGAAATGCAGTATTCCGAACATTATCGTCCCGCCCGTAAAGAACGGCATAACGAACGTCATTATCATTCCGATGAAGAAGCACTGTGCGCCGCGCCTGATGTTGTTGGAGGAATATCGGCAGACCGTGCCCGATATGAAAATGAACAGTCCCGCAAAGATATCACGGATAACGTCGAACCATCCGTCAAAGAAAATCGGCACATCCACGCCGAATATGTATTTCAGGTCGTACATCGCATGATATACCACCATGCAGATTATCGCAAATCCCCTTAATTCGTCCAGCAGACCCACGCGCGCGGAGCCTGATGCTTTTTTCGCTCTTTCAGCCATAGTTACCTCTGTCAAGTTTTTTCGGCAGCACCGGGCTGCTGTTATTAAGTATAACATATTTTTTAGAAAATTACAATAATCACTTGAACGTATTTGGCTTTTGTGGTACAATATAAGATGAAAATATGATGAAAAGTGTGCGCTTCTGCGGTTTTTCGGCGGAATTCGTGCACTCTCCCCGAAAGGAAGCATAGCTTGGAGCACATTTATATAGGAAATGTTAAGATAGAAAAGACCGCCGCGCTCGCCCCGATGGCAAGCGTTGCGGACAGGGCATACAGGCTCATGGCAAAGGAATACGGCGCGGCGTACTGCGTCGGCGAGATGGCAAGCTGCAAGGGGCTGTGCTATTCCGACAAAAAGACCGCCGAGCTGCTGACCGTTACGGAGGGCGAGCGCCCCATGGCGGTGCAGCTTTTCGGCGCAGAGCCCGAATTCATGGCGCGGGCAGTTAAGATAGCTGAGGAATATCACCCCGAAATAATCGACATCAACGCAGGATGCCCCATGCCGAAGATAACCGGCGGCGGCGCTGGCAGCGCTCTCATGAAAACCCCCGGGCTGTTCGGCGAATGCATTAAGGCGGCGTCCTCCGCAACTGACATTCCCGTCACCGTGAAGATACGCGCGGGGTGGGACGGCGGCTCGATAAACGCTGTGGAGATGGCGAAAATAGCGGAAGAAAACGGCGCCGCAGCGGTGACTGTCCACGGGCGCACCCGCGAGCAGCTTTATTCGGGAAAGGCGGACTGGGAGATTATACGAAAGGTCAAAGAAGCCGTCAATATTCCCGTGATAGGCAACGGCGATATAGATTCCCCCGAAAGCTGCGCGGAGATGTATCGTCAGACTGGCTGCGACCTTGTTATGATAGGCAGGGGAAGCTACGGCAGGCCGTGGCTTTTCGGGCAGATACGCGACTATTTTGAGGGAAAACCCGTCCGCCCCGAGCCGTCCACGGAGGAAAAGCTTCAGATAATGCGAAAGCATATCGGGCTCATCGCTGCGGACAAGGGTGAGAAAATCGGCATGAAAGAAGCCCGCCGCCCCGCGGGATGGTATCTCAAAGGAATGCAGGGCGCGGCACACTTCCGCAGCCTCTGCGGAACACTGGAAACGCTCGACGACCTCGACAGGCTGATCGAGCAGATATATAAAGAACAACAGACATAAGGAGAAAACAAAATGGAAAGCTTTAAGCAGAAAATAGCGGGTTTATGTGTATTCAACGTCAAGAGCGACCCCGTCCTCGAAGCGTTTTCAATGCTGGGCGGAAAATCCCGCACCAAGAGTTATGACGGCTATTCACGGCTGTGCAGCGCGCTGCTTCTTTCGGGAAAATCGCTGGGGGAATACCTGCATGATATGCTGATATTTTCGGACTCTTCGCTGATATCCGCCTGCGCAAGGGAGAACAGCGAGCTGCGCACAAAGGCTGTGGAATGCGACCTTGAGGTAATGCGCAGTATCGCTTCGTATTCCTCCGAAGCGCTGAAAAGGGAGCTTGCAAAGCTTTACGGCGACGAGGGATTCAACTCTCTCCCCGATTTTGAGGAGGGCGGATTTGATTACGGCGCGCAGTATTTCATTGATTTCGCGGCGAAGCACGGAAGCGGCGTGTTTGCACAGTACAAGGCGTTCACGTTCGACAACGGCGAGCTTCACCCCATCGAAAACACCGACCCCATCCGCCTTACCGATCTGAAAAATTATTCCGCGCAGAGAAAGCAGGTAGTCGAGAACACCATTTGCTTCCTTAACGACGAGCCCGCGCAGAACGTACTGCTTTACGGCGACCGCGGCACGGGAAAATCCAGCACCGTAAAGGCGATACTCAACGAATACGACGGGCTGCGCATGGTCGAAGTCGCGAAGAACGACATTGCGGGTCTGCCCGCGCTGTTCAGACGGTTAAAGGATATCCCGCTGCACTTTATCGTAACGATAGACGACCTTACATTCTCCGAAAACGACGATCGCTTCGGCATATTAAAGGCGGTGCTGGAGGGCTCGCTGTCCGCCCGCCCCGACAATATACTTATCTATGCGACGACAAACCGCAGAAAGATAATCAAGGAATCCGCCGCGGAGCGCGAGATAAGCGGCGCGGACGCCATCGACGAGAGTATGTCGCTGGCGGACAGATTCGGTCTGTTCATCACATTCATCAAGCCCGACAAGGCAGGCTTCCTCGATATCGTGCGCCAGCTTGCCGAGGACAGGGATATAGACATCGGCGAGGAGAAGCTTTTCGCGGCGGCGGAGCGCTTTGCGCTGAAGCGCGGCGGACGTTCCCCCAGAATTGCAAGGCAGTTCATCGACTGGCTTAAGGGCAGGCTCGCGCTGGGCATGGATTACTGATTCGGAGTGAATATGAAAAAACATTTTATTACGGCGGCGGTTTTGTCTGCGGCGCTGCTGCTTGCGGGCTGCGGCGGTGAGGAAAGCTCCTCCGTCCCGACGGAGCTGACGGTTTCCCGCACGGAAAGCGGGAGCGAATATAATGCGTTTCCCGTTACGGTATGCGGGGAGGAGATAGAAAAATCCGTGGAGCGTGCGGTGAGCCTTTCCCCCGCGGTCACGGAGATACTTGCGGAATTAGGCTTTTCCGACAGGATAGTCGGAATAAGCAGCTACTGCGACTACCCGTCTGCCCTTTTCGCCCCCGCTGTCGGCAGCGCCGAAAACCCCGATATCCGGCGGATAAAGGAACTTGAACCCGACGCGGTATTCACGCTGACGGCGCTTTCGGAGCGCGAGAATTACGAACTTACCTCCGCGGGGATAAAGGTCATACGCCTTTCGCCTCCGGAGAGCATGGAGGGATTTTCCGCGCTGTACCGCGATATCGCCGCGGCGTTTTACGGCAGGGAGCGCACGGATTCCGAAAAGCAGACGGAGCGCGCTGTTGAACTGGGCTCCCTTGCACGGACGCTTGTAGAAAATTCCGCCAAGGCAGTAAAGCTGGAAAGCTTTGTTTATGTAACGGGAAAATGCACGCTTGCGGGGTCGGACACATTCGAGAATGCGGTGCTGTCGCTCTGCGGCGAAAACCTTTGTACAGAAAGCGGATACGCCGCCGCAGACGCGGAGTTATCCCCGAAATACATCATCGCCGACAACACACTTGACGATGCGGCGCTGGCTGCGGATGAAAATATCTCAGCGATGATAAACAGCGGCGCAGAGGTGATTTATGTTACCTCGCGGTGCTTCGAGCGGCCGTCCTCCCGCACAGCCGAGGTTTTCTCGGAGATAGCGGGTCAGCTTGCAAATAATACGGAGGAATAAATAAAATTTTCAGCCTGAGGGGCTTCTCTCAGGCTGATTTTTGTAGCATCACATCGGCGTGATGATATAACCGTTTTCCTGCCAGTAGTCGATAACGTCGCCGAGGATCGCGGCGTTGGTTTCGGAAACGGCATGGAGAAGATACACCGCGCCGTTGTGCGTTTTTGAGGTTATTTTCTCAAATGCGGCGGATTTTTCGGGCTGATCGTCGACCATCCAGTCGGGGTAGGCGAAGCTCCACAGCACGGTGGTGTAGCCCATATCCGCGGCGCATTTCAGCACCCTCTCGGAAAACTCGCCCATGGGCGGCCGCATGACGTACATTTCGTAGTCAAATTTCTCGAGGATATATTCATGCAGCTGCGAAAGCTCGTTGTACAGCTCGTCCGGCGAGCACTCGGGAAGCGAGGGGTGGCTGAATGTGTGGTTGCCGACGGTGTGCCCCTCGGATATCATCCTGCGGATAAGCTCAGGGTTTTTCTCGGCGTAGTCGTATGTTACGAAGAAAACGGCGCGGACGTTCTTTTCTTTTAATGTGTCAAGAATGTCGTCGGTGTAGCCGTTTTCGTATCCCTCGTCGAAGGTGAGCCACAGGCGCTTTTGGTCGCCGTCGCCGATGAAAAGCGCGTTTTTGTCGCCGTATTTGCGCTGCGCGTCCACCGCGCCGAGGGGGCGGTTGCTGCTGTCGGTGTCGACGCCCATTCCGTAGGCGATTTTTGTGTTGTCGATTTCGTTAAGGTTTTCGTACTGCGAAACCGCGCCGGCGTAGCTGCCGACGGAGCCGCACAGCATTGCCGCGGCAACGGCGGCGCATATCGATTTTTTCATGCATATCACTCCTTTGTGATATTTTTTCACGCGGAGAGTTATTTATTTCAGAGATTTTAAGGTTAAGATTTTTGTAAGTTTTATGTTGAAATTTTTATAAGAACGGCATGGTAAGATAGTAACCAAGGAGGGAAAATATTTATGGCACAGCGGGTTCTTGTGGTCGACGACGATCACGAAATAGTCAGTGCGATATCAAAGCTGCTGGAATACGAGGGGATAGAAACCGTAAAGGCGTATAACGGCCTGGAAGCGGTGGAAAGGCTGATGGACAGCGAGATACATCTTATCATCCTCGATATAATGATGCCGAAGCTGGATGGTATCTCCGCCACGATAAAAATACGCACCGAACGGAATATCCCCATCATAATGCTTTCGGCAAAGACCGAGGAAAGCGACAAGATACTCGGCCTGTCGGTGGGCGCGGACGATTATGTGACGAAGCCGTTCTCGCCGCCCGAACTTGTCGCAAGGGTGAAAAGCCAGCTGCGGCGGTATATGTCGCTGGGAGATCATACGAGCCGCATGGCGGGCGGAGAAATTCGGCTGGGCGGGCTGCTGCTCAACAGCAGCGAACATTCTCTGTATGTCGACGGCGCGGCGGTGAAGCTCACCGCAAAGGAATACAGGATCGTGGAGCTGCTTATGTCCAACCCGGGCAGGGTGTTCTCCGCGGAGGAAATTTACGAGAGAGTCTGGAACGAAACGGCTTATGCGGTGGAGAATACGGTGATGGTGCACATCCGTCGTATCCGCGAGAAAATCGAGATAAACCCGCGTGAGCCAAAATACTTAAAGGTGGTGTGGGGAGTTGGCTACAAAATGGAAAAGTTTTAGCAGAAGCGGCGCGTTCAAGGCGGTACTTGCAGCGGCATATATTGCCTGCACGGCTGCCGCGGGCGCGGTGACAGGTTTCGGCGAGGCGTTTTGCTACGACGATATAATGGACGACGGCATGGCGCTGATTTTTGACACGCAGGACAGATACAACAAGCAGTACTGCCGCGACAGGCTGGTTACTGCGGTGCTGGACTGCGACAATGCATATGAGGACGAAAAGGTATATACGATTGATTATCAGAAAATCGTCGACGCCTTTCGTCTGGGAATAAGCATTACGGACGAAAACGGGGTCGTTTATTCCAACGGGTTAAAGGATACCGTGGTGGAATACAAGGTGACGGCCTCCGGCGAGCAGATAAACGGGGCGGGAATAGAAACCATCTCGCTGGGCGATTTTGATTATGCAAATTATTACGATGAAGGATGGGATCTGACCTTTCCGGTAGATGGCTTCGTACGTATCGAATACGACAGGCTGGCGGAATATATTCCGTTTGCGGTGAATATCGGAAGCGAGAGCGTAACCTATTCCAACAACTTTGACGAAGATGATGGAGACGGAATTATAAAGCTTACGCTGAAGCCTGTAAAGGCCGCCGACGGGCTGATCAGGGAAGAGGTTTATCTCACATTATGGAAGAGCGGCATGGGCGCGTTTATGACTGCGGACGAACTTGACACGTCGGTATATCAGACCGCGCTGAACGATCTTGATTTTTACTGCCGCATAACCACGAAAGACGGCACAGTATACGAAAACAGCGTGCCATACGGCGTTAAGGTGTCGTACAATTGTTCCGACGACAGTTTGCTTGCGGGCATTGCCAACGGTAACACGAAATATATCACCGATGTGGAGATAGGACTTACGGAGAACCAGAGCGCGGCGCTGACGGCGAAATACAATAACGGCGTGCATGATATGCGGATAATCATTATAACCGACATCTGCCTTTTCGTACTTTCCACCGCGATACTGATTTATTTCTGCTGTATCATCGGCGTAACTCCGGAGGGAGAAAAGAAGCTTTCCCCCGCGCTGTCGGTATTTTATGAGATAACCGCTGCCGCGCTGCTTACTGCGGCGGTGAGCGGAATTGTAAATTTCATGTCGGGATATTACGGCACTTTCTCCAAAATAGATTCGTATGCGGGCGGAGTATGCAGCATGATACTGACGGCGGTAATTGCGGCGGGGACGTCGCTGCTGTGGCTGTATCTGTGGCTGTGCCTTGCCGCGAGAAGCAAAAACGGCGTGCTTAAAGAGGGAAGTTTTATCTACCGCATGGTCAAATTCCTGTGGAAGATCATCAGGGCGGTTTGCTCCTTCCTGAAAGATCTTTTTCTCGGCAGGATGATACGCAGCAGTGCGGCGAAGCGGCTGCTGTGGACGGACGTAATATTCATTGCGCTGACGGTGCTGAACATAATATTGTTCTTCTGGGCGGCAATGGCGCATTTTCCTGTGCTTGCAATGCTCTTCCTTGTTCTTGAAGCAGTTATTGCGGGACTTTTCGTCCATGCAAGATTTTCGCTCATCCGCGATGTTTCCAGGCTTCAGCAGCAGATAGAGGACGTTTATCTCGGGAAGAGCGTGTCCTCGGCGGAGTTTTCGGAGAAATCGTTATTCAGGGAGAGCGGAGAGCGGCTGGAGAAACTGGGCGAGCAGTATCGCCGCGGCATGGAGGAGCGCGTTAAAGCCGAGCGGATGAAGATAGACCTCGTTACGAACGTTTCGCACGATCTCAAGACGCCGCTCACCTCGATAATAAGCTATATCGATCTGCTTAGCAGGGAGGAGCTTCCGCAGACTGCGGCGGATTATGTGAAGATACTTCAGAACAAGTCGGAGCGGCTGAAGAATATCGTATCCGATGTGTTCGAACTTGCCAAGGCGACCAGCGGCGAGATAACCGCCGACAGCGCGGAGCTTGACCTTACAAAGCTTTCGTATCAGGCACTGGCGGATATGGAGGACAAAATCGCGGCGTCGGGCTTTGAGGTCAAGCGCAGCATATGCGAACCTCCCGTGCTCGTTATGAGCGACGGAAAGCGCATCTACAGGATAATTCAGAACCTGCTGGACAACGCCCTGAAATACTCCATGGAGGGCACGCGGATATACTACACCCTCGAAAAGCGCGACGGCGCAGCGGTGATAACTATCAAGAATATCTCCGCGGTGCCCATCGAGCTTACGGCGGAGGAAATAACGGAGCGCTTTGTGCGCGGGGATAAGTCCCGCAGCAGCGAGGGCTCGGGGCTGGGGCTTTCCATTGCGCAGGGATTTGCGCTGGCGTGCGGCGGCGAACTTAAAATAGAGATAGACGGCGATATGTTCAAGGCAGAAGTGAGATTCCCGCTGTATTTCGGAGAAATTAAGTAATTTAAGTTACCGGCTGGAGCGGTATGATGTGCCGCTCCAGCTTTTTTTATGAGATGTTATAAAAACAAGGTGAAAGCTTTGTTTAAATTGAAACTCCCTATATGTGGCAATATCTATTGATATTTTTTGTTGAATGTGATAAAATAAAAATGTATCATTGCGTAAATGATGATTTTATTAGGTAAATTTAAGGAGCATATCATGTCCCAGAAACTCAGCGAACTTATCACGGTGCTGCGAGGCCACCGCGTTTTCATCCAGACGCACAATTTCCCCGACCCCGACGCCATCGCCAGCGCGTTCGGGCTTCAGTATCTTCTGCGTAAGTTCGGAATAACCACCACGATCTGCCATCACGGCAATATAGAGCGTACCGCAACCACCAACATGGTCGCGGAGTTCGGCATATCCATGACGACGGACGAAGAGCTGAAGGATATGACAGAGGACGATTATATAATCACGGTGGATTCTCAAAAAGGCAACGCGAACATCCTCGACCTTGTGGGCAACGAGGTCGCCTGTATAGATCACCACCCGGTATTCTGCGAGTCGGACTATAAATACATGGACATCCGCATTGTGGGAAGCTGCGCGACCATCATCGCGGATTACTACCGCCAGTACAAGATCGATATGCCCGAGGATGTTGCGACGGCGCTTCTGTACGGGCTTAAAATGGACACTGCGGATTTCACCCGCGGCGTGACCGAGCTTGATGTGCAGATATACGCGTATCTCTTCCCGAAGAGCAACAACCAGCTTATCCGCAGGTTCCAGTCGGGAACGATACAGTACGACGAGCTTGAATCCTTTGTTGACTCCATGCGCAATATTGAGATATTCAACGGAGTTGCGTTTGCGTTCCTTAATTTCAACTGTGCCGACGCTTTCGTCGCGACGGTTTCGGATTTCATACTCAATCTTGATGTCGTTAATTTCGCCGTGGTTTATTCGCGGCGGGAAAACGGGTTCAAGTTTTCGGTTCGCTCCGAGCTGGACGAGCTGAATGCGGGTATCATCGCGCAGACGGCTCTGAAGGATGTCGGAAGCGGCGGCGGTCATCGCTCCATGGCGGGCGGATTTGCCGAGGAAAGCAAGCTGCTGGATATCAGCATTGATTATAACAAGACGGTTCAGAATTTGTTCCTTAATGTTATCGATGGTATCCGCGGGGGCGGCGCTGCGGCGGCAGAGGAACACGCGAAAATAAAATAAATTCGAAAGCGCGTTTTTATACGCGCTTTTTCGTATATATGGCTGCATTTGTCCTAAAATTGATTTGACAAATACGCTGTATAGTGGTATAATAAACTGATTAAGTATTATCATGCGGCAGTTTCTGCCAAATGCGAAATACATTATAATGTAAACAAGGAGCTGTTTGTAAAATGACCATCTTTTATAATTTCGAAGGAAAAATGTATATAAATATCACCAACGGCTGCCCGTGCAGATGCATTTTCTGCATCAGAAACAACGGCGACAGCGTTTATGACAACGACAGCCTCTGGCTCGAGCACGAGCCGGATTTCGAGGAGATAAAGGCGGCGTACGAGGCTTTCGACAAGACAGGCATGACCGACGCTGTTTTCTGCGGCTTTGGCGAGCCCACCGTGCGGGCGGATATGCTTGTGAAAACCGCCGAGTATATCAAGCAGCGCAGCGGCATGAAGATACGCCTTAACACCAACGGACTTGTAAGGCTCATCCACCCCGATTTTGACATAAACCGCTTCAAGGGGCTTATCGACGCGGTTTCCATCAGCCTTAACGCCCCCGACGCGAAGCGCTACAACGAGGTGACCCGCCCCGGCTTCGGCGAGAAATCCTTTGACGCGATGATAGATTTTGCGCTGGATATGAAGAAAATATGCCCCAGCGTAGGGTTTACCGTGGTTGATGTTATCTCCGAGGAGGAGAT
The DNA here is from genome assembly GCA_934481445.1 of uncultured Oscillospiraceae bacterium. GTDB lineage: Bacteria > Bacillota > Clostridia > Oscillospirales > Ruminococcaceae > CAG-115. Next base: position 22,434 of record CAKSPC010000004.1, on the reverse strand, counting down.
AGAAAAGTGCCGCCAGATCTCCGAGGAGCTTCAGATCCCGCTGAGAGTGCGCACCTATATCACCGACAACGAAAGCTACACATAATGCGGATTTTAGGGATAGACCCAGGTTACGCGATAGTCGGATACGGCGTGCTGGATTACGACAATGTTGCTTTCAAAACGATAAATTACGGCGCGATAACTACCGCCCCCGAAACTTCGTTTGACAGGCGACTTGCCGAAATATACGACGATATGTGCAGCATACTTGACATGTTCAGGCCCGACTGCATGAGCATAGAAAAGCTGTATTTCAACACCAACATAACCACGGGAATAGACGTTGCGCAGGCGCGCGGAGTTACCATGCTCGCGGCGGCGCAGCGCGGAATATCGATATACGAATACACCCCGCTGCAGGTAAAGGTGGCGGTTACTGGCTACGGCAGGGCAGAAAAGCACCAGATGCAGGAGATGACCAAGAACATCCTCCGCCTTAAAGCCGTACCCAAGCCCGACGACACCGCTGACGCGCTCGCCATTGCGATATGCCACGGGCATACAGGCGGCTCGCGGCTGGCGGGGATACAGGAAAGTCTGAAAGGAAAAACAACATGATATACAGCGTGCGCGGAGAGCTCGTCCACACCGAGCCTAGCCTTGCCGTGATAGAATGCAATGGAGTAGGCTATGCCTGCCGCACCACGGCGAATACCCTCGCGAAAATACGCGGCGGCGGAGAGGTAAAGCTCTTCACCTATCTCCATATTACAGAAAATGCAGTGGATCTTTTCGGTTTCGCGGACAGCGGCGAGCTTCAGTGCTTCAAGCAGCTTATTTCCGTTTCGGGAGTAGGCCCCAAGGCGGCGCTTTCGATTTTGTCGGATATAACCCCGTCGAAGCTTGCGCTGTGCATTGCGACCGGGGACAGCAAAACCCTTACAAAATCCCCGGGAATAGGCGCAAAAATAGCGCAGAGGATAGTGCTGGAGCTGAAAGACAAGGTCGCAAAGGAGCAGCGTGTTTCCGCGCAGGAATTTGCAGGCGCGGCTTCCCCCGTCCCCGCGGGCAACGCGGTGCAGGAGGCGCTGAATGCCCTTGCGGTGCTTGGGTTTGCTCCGGTGCAGGCGCAGGCGGCTTTGCAGGGCGCGGACGCTTCCATGTCCGTGGAGGAGCTTATTAAATTCGCACTTAAAAATCTCGGATAAAAGGAGATTTACAACTTGAACAAAAACAGAAATTCGGGCAGTGCAGCCACTTCATGGATGATAGTCATAGGATGCATGGCGGGTGTGCTGTTTTGCGCGCTGCTGCTCTGGTTCACATCCGATGATCTGAGCGACTCGCTTTCCGCCGCCGCGGTGATAGGCGCTGCGGTTGCTGTTGTGGCGCTGTTTGCGGCTATTCAGGTGACGATCGTGCCTTTCTTTAAAATAAGGCGGGCGGCGTTCAAGGCGCTGGGCAGGCACAGCATAACTGTTGTCATGCGGGACAAGACCGCCCGCACCTGCTACAAGGGCATCACCGCGCTGATGAAAGGCAACGTCGTAAAGGCGGAGAAGCTGCTGGACGAAGCGCTCAGCCGCTCGGATATACGGCAGAATCAGCTTTTCTGTGTTGAATGGCTCGGGCATTTGTATGAGGAAACCAACAACCGCCCTAAGCTTATATGGTGCTACCGCAAGGCGGTGGAGCTTGCCCCCGAAAATCCCGACGCACAGTGCAGGCTCGGGCAGGAATACTACACCGACGGCGTCCTTGATAAATCCATGTACTGCTTTGAGCAGGCTCTGAGATACGACCCGAACAACGGCTATGCATATTACAGCATGGCGAAGATACACATTATCCGCGGCGAGGACGACAAGGCGCAGGAGCTTTTCGACAAGCTGCTTGCCATCAACGAAAGCCATCCGCTGGTTTATGCGGAGCTTGCGATATTCAATGCCATGAAAGGCGACCGCGAAAAATCCGAGGAATACTGCCAGAAGGCGATACTCTGCGGATACAGAGAGCCGGAGGCGCTTAACGCAAGGCTGACCGCGATATTTGAATTCGGGCAGGCGAAGAATGTTTCCGGGGAGGATCTGCCGCGGGATTATTACCGCAGGGTAACAAGAGAAGATATAGCAGAAGATGCTGAGAGAGGTGAAGAGAATGCTTGAGATGTCTAACGACGAGCTGGATTTCAACCCCGCGGAGCGGATAGTCGAGCCGTCTTTCAATGAAACAGACAGCGATGTCGAGCTTTCGCTGCGCCCAAAAACGCTTGCAGAGTACATCGGGCAGGATAAAGTCAAGGAGAATATGGCGGTGTATATCGAAGCCGCAAAGAAGCGCGGAGAATGCCTTGACCATGTGCTTCTGTACGGCCCTCCCGGACTTGGCAAGACCACCCTCTCCTGCATTATCGCAAACGAGATGGGCGTAAACATCCGCGTTACGTCGGGACCCGCGATAGAAAAGGCGGGCGACCTTGCGGCGCTGCTGACGAATTTGCAGCCGAACGACGTGCTGTTTATAGATGAGATACACCGCCTGCCGCGTCAGGTGGAAGAGGTGCTTTACCCCGCGATGGAGGACTATGTGCTGGATATCGTGATGGGAAACGGCCCTGCGGCGCGTTCAATAAGAATCGACCTGCCGAAATTCACGCTTATAGGCGCGACCACCCGATCGGGACAGCTTTCCGCGCCGCTCCGCGACAGATTCGGCGTGGTGCAGCGGCTGGAGCTTTACTCGCACGGGCAGCTCTGCGACATCGTGCAGCGCTCGGCGGTGATACTCGGAATTCCCTGCACAAAGGACGGCGCGATGGAGGTCGCGAAGCGTTCCCGAGGAACGCCGCGTATCGCAAACAGACTGCTGAAAAGAGTGCGCGATTTTGCGGAGGTGCTGGGAGACGGCAAGATAACCCGCGACATCGCAGATATGGCGCTCAAAAAGCTTGAGATAGACGATCTCGGTCTGGACAGCCTTGACAGGCGTTTCCTTGAGATGATGATAAAGGGCTACAACGGCGGTCCCGTGGGGCTTGCAACGCTTGCTTCCGCGCTGAACGAAGAAGCCGTTACCCTGGAGGATGTCTGCGAGCCGTACCTTATGCAGCTCGGTTTCGTGGCAAAGACTCCCAGAGGAAGAATAGCGACATCCCTTGCATACAAGCACCTTGGTTTGCTTCGCGACGGACAGCACACGCTGGACGAATTGTAATAAAAGAACAGGACAACAGAAATGAGATTATCAGACAAATGGCAGGATTACTGCCTTATAGACACCGCGGACGGCGAGCGCCTTGAAAGATGGGGAAACGTTACCCTCATCCGCCCCGACCCGCAGATAATTTGGAAATGCCGCGGGGAGGCTCCCGAGTGGAACACCGCCCACGCGAAATATAACCGTTCAAGTTCGGGCGGCGGTTCGTGGGACTACCGCAGAAAGCTCCCCGAAAGCTGGCAGATAAGCTACGGCGAACTTAATTTTCTCGTAAAGCCCACGGGCTTCAAGCACACGGGACTGTTCCCCGAGCAGGCGGTCAACTGGGACTACTGCATGAAGGAAATACGCTCTGCGGGGCGCCCGATAAACGTGCTGAACCTTTTCGCATATACCGGCGGAGCAACGCTTGCCTGCGCGGCGGCGGGGGCTTCAGTGTGTCACTGCGACGCGGTAAAGGGCATGGTGGACTGGGCGCGCACCAACGCGAAATTATCCGGATTATCCGACAAGCCCATCCGCTGGATAGTTGACGACGCCGTGAAATTCATCGGGCGCGAGATTCGCCGCGGCACGCGCTACGACGGCATTATCCTCGACCCCCCGAGCTACGGCAGGGGCACCAACGGCGAGATGTGGAAGCTGGAGGATAATATCTACGACCTTATGATGATGGTGACGCAGCTTCTTTCCGACAAGCCGCTTTTCATCCTGCTGAACAGCTATACCACGGGGCTTTCCGCGTCGGTAATGAGCTATCTGCTGCAGATGACGGTTGGTCAGAGATTTGATATAGATGTCATTTCCGAAGAGATAGGACTGCCCGTAAAACAGACGGGAATGGCTCTTCCGTGCGGAAGTACGGCGATCGTTCGGTTTAAGGTTTAAGTGAGAATTATAAGAGGAAGATAACTTGAGCAATATTATAGAAGTCGAAAATCTGTGCTTCGATTATGTGACGCATGACGACGACGGAAACGTCACCGAGCGCACCGAGGTGCTGAAGGATGTCAGCCTGTCCGTGCCCGAGGGGCAGTTTCTTGCCGTGCTGGGTCATAACGGCTGCGGCAAATCCACCCTCGCGAAGCATTTCAACGCGATACTCACCCCGACAAGCGGAAAGGTCATCGTGGCGGGAATGGATACCTCCGACGAAAACCTGCTGTTCGACATAAGGCAGACGGTCGGCATGGTGTTCCAGAACCCCGATAACCAGCTTGTCGCAACCATCGTCGAGGAGGACGTGGCATTCGCCCCGGAAAACCTCGGCGTGCCCCCCGAGGAGATACGCCGCCGCGTGGACGACGCTCTGAAGCAGGTGGATATGTATGAATTCCGCGAGCACTCGCCGCACCAGCTTTCGGGCGGACAGAAGCAGCGCGTTGCCATCGCGGGCATAATCGCCATGCAGCCCCGCTGCATAATCATGGACGAGCCCACCGCCATGCTCGACCCCAGGGGCAGGCGCGAGGTCATGAAAACGGTGAAGTACCTCAACAAGGAAAAGGGGATAACCGTTGTCCTCATCACGCACTACATGGACGAAGCCGCGCAGGCTGACCGCGTGGTCGTTATGGACGGCGGAAAGATTATTATGGACGATGTTCCCCGCAGGATATTCTCGCAGGCGGAAAGGCTGCGCGCCGTGGGGCTGGATGTTCCGCAGGTGACGGAGCTGTGCTGTATGCTGCGGGAAAACGGCGTGGATATTTCCAGGGAAATTATTTTCGAGCAGGAGTGCGCCGACGCGATCGCAAAGCTTCCGCTGCTGACCAAAACCGCGGTCATCGAGCCGAAGCCGCCCAGAAAGGACGAGGGCGCAAATGATATCGTGGCGCAGGTGAAGGATCTCACATACAAATACAGCGTCGGCACGCCGTTCGAGAAAACCGCCGTCGACAACGTGAACCTTGATATCGAGCGGGGAGAGTTCGTCGGAATAATCGGCCATACGGGCAGCGGAAAATCCACGCTGATACAGCATCTCAACGGACTTATCAAGCCTACCTCGGGAGAGGTCATTATCGACGGCACGAATATCTGGGACAAGAATGTTAACATCCGCGATATCCGCTTCAAGGTGGGCATAGTGTTCCAGTATTCCGAGCACCAGCTTTTCGAGGAGACCGTTGCAAAGGACATCGCGTACGGCCCGACGAATATGGGGTTATCCGAAGAGGAGATACAGAAGCGTGTTCATGAAGCGGCAAAGGCGATGGACATTGTTCATCTGCTCGATCGCTCGCCGTTCGAGCTTTCGGGCGGACAGCAGCGCAGGGTAGCCCTCGCGGGCGTCCTCGCGATGGAGCCGCAGGTGCTTATCCTCGACGAGCCCGCCGCGGGACTTGACCCCAAGGGCCGCGACAAGATACTCGGGCAGATAAAGCAGTACCACGAGCAGTCCGGCAGGACGATACTTCTCGTTTCGCACTCAATGGAGGATATCGTGAAGTTCGCTACCAAGGTGCTTGTCATGAATAAGGGAAAGATTTTCTGCTACGACGACACCGACAGGGTTTTCGAGCGCACGGACGAGCTTGCGAAGATAGGACTGGATGTTCCGCAGGTAACGAGAATGTCACACATACTCAAGGAAGAGGGTGTGGACATCGGCAACGATATATACACAACGCAGAGAGCGGCGGAAAGACTGCTCAGCATTATTAAAGGAAAGAACAAATGATAAAGGATATAACTATCGGACAGTATTTTCCGGGAAACTCGGTCATACACAGGCTTGACAGCCGCGTTAAGCTGCTGCTGGATATCCTGTATCTTGTGATACTGTTCACGGCGCAGAGCTATACGGGCATTCTTGTGGGAATGCTTTTCATGGTGTTCTGCTATATTCTCGCGGATATAAAGCTTGTGATGATACTCAAGAGCATCAAGCCGATACTTCCGCTGATGATTTTTACGGGAATACTGAATATTCTCTTCATCAAGGGCGAAACGCCGCTGTTTCAGTGGTGGATAATCGAGGTTTATCCCGAGGGAATACGCACGGCGCTGTTTATGCTTTTCCGCGTTGTGGCGCTCATCGTGGGAATGTCGCTGCTTACCTACACGACCTCCCCGATAATGCTTACGGACGCGATAGAAAGGCTTCTCAGCCCGCTTAAAAAGCTGCATTTCCCCGTGCATGAACTTTCGATGATGATGACAATTGCGCTGCGCTTTATCCCCACGCTTGTGGAGGAAACGGACAAGATAATGTCCGCGCAGAAAGCCCGCGGCGCCGAGCTTGACAGCGGCGGCCTTGTTAAAAAGGCAAAGGCGCTGATACCAGTGCTGATACCGCTGTTCGTTTCGTCGTTCAAGCGTGCAAACGAACTGGCGACCGCAATGGAGTGCCGCTGCTACCACGGCGGCGAGGGGCGCACCCGCCTGCGCCAGCTTAAAACCGCACCGCGGGATTACATCGCGGCGGCGATAATGCTCGCGCTTTTCGCGGCGGTTATCGTAATCAACTGCTTCCCGATACTTCCGTGATGGAGGAAACGATGAGAAATCTCAAGGTTTTCATAGCGTATAACGGCGCGGCGTATCACGGTTTTCAGCGGCAGGGCAACGCGCAGACCGTTCAGGAAACGGTGGAGCGCTGCATAGGAAAGCTGCTGAAAATTCCCCCACCCGTTATATACGGCTGCTCGAGGACGGATACGGGCGTGCACGCAAGGCGATTCTGCTTTAATGTCCATATCGACAGCAGGATACCCTGCGAGGGCTTTATAAAGGGCATGAACACTCTGCTCCCGCCGGACATCGCGGTGCTTTCATGCGAGGACGCCCCGGAGGATTTCCACGCGCGGTACGATACAAAGGGCAAGGAGTATGTGTATCTCATAAACAACAAGCCGCAGCGGGATGTTTTTATGCAGAACCTCGCGTTCCACTATCCGTACAAGCTGGACATCGCGGCGATGGAGCACGCGGCGCGGCTGCTCGAGGGCGAGCACGATTTCGGCGGCTTCTGCCGCGCGGAGGGAAAGGCACGCGTAAAAACCACCGTGCGGACGATATACAGCGTATCCGTTACGGAAAACGACGGGCTGTGCGAGCTCCGCATACGCGGCAACGGCTTTCTGTATAATATGGTGAGGATAGTCACGGGGACGCTGCTTTACATCAGCGAGGGCAGGCGCACCGAGGAGGATATCCTCCGCGCGCTGGAAACGGGGGACAGGTCGCTCAGCGGCATAACGCTCCCGCCGGAGGGGCTGTATCTCAACGATGTGTTCTACTGATATTCGGATATCTTGACTTGATGCTAAGGATGGTGTTATAATGGAGGACAGGAACAACATAAATAAGTTCCGAAAGAAAAAGAAACAGCGCAGGTTCATGCTGAATTTTGCGGTGGTCCTTCTTATAGGACTTGTTATCATACTTATCGCAACGAACTGGTCGTCGATAATATCCCCGTTCAAGGACGCTGCGCTGGAGGTCGGCACGGGGGGATTTCCCGTGGATCTGCCCGGAAGCACGGGGTACGAGCTGGAGGCAATGGGAGATAATTTCTGCCTGCTGACGGATACCTACCTTTACACCTACAATTCCGACGGCGCGAACATTGCGGGCATTCAGCACGGATTTCAGAATCCCGCCATGTCGGTGAATCAGAAGCGCGCGCTGGTGTATGACAAAAACGGGAAGAGCTTTAAGTTCTATTCCCGCTCGGAGCAGATATATTCCAACACCCTCGACGACAGCATCGTATTCGCGGAGGTCGGAAGTTCCGATAGAAGCGCCGTTGTCACCACGTCGACGCGATATGCGAACTACCTGTACATTTTCAACTCCGAGGGAAAGCAGATATTCCGCTGGGCTTCCCCCGAAAACAAGATAATGCAGGTGTGCTTCTCCGATGACGACAACAGCATTTTCGTTTCGGTAATAGGAGAGCGAGGCGGCGACCTGCGGCTGAGCATTCTGCGGTTCGACCTCGACAACTCCGAGGACATGATATGGCAGACGGATATCGGCAGCGACATCACATTCTCGCTGGAATACTGTCGCGAGGGGCTGTATGTTGTATCGGGCGGGGGAAATATGCTGCTGGACAAAAACAGCGGCGAGATAACCGCGCAGTCGCATTTCACAAAGACTGTTTCGGGCATACCCGACAGCGACGGAATGCGTGCCGTAGTATTCCACGACACCGCCACTAATTTGCAGGTAGTTACGGTATATAACGACGCGCTGGAGGCAGGCGAGTCGCTCCCGCCCGAAAAAATGACATCCTTTATGGTAAGCGGCGGGAAACTTTATGTAATGAGCGGAAATTTCCTTTATGTGTATAATTCCGCTCTGGAACAGGCCGCAGAGTATGAACTGGACGATGTTTATTCCGATTTCAAGGTGATAGGCTCGAGCGCTTATCTGCTGGGATATAATACGGTTCAGAAACTCGCGCTGTGACGCGCTTTTGCGGAAAGGAGAAGTATGGGGACGCAGTTTGCTTTTATTTATGATATAATCATTCTTGCGGTGGTCGGAGGAATGATCTTCGCAGGGGTTAAGAAAGGCTTCGCAAGCGTTATCGTCAGCATTGCCGCGGTGTTTGTGGCGTTTTTGTGCGCGATGATGTTCAGCGCGCCCATTTCTGAGGCAATATACAATAACTTTATCGAAAAGCCCGTTTCCGAGGCGGTGGACAGCGCGCTGGATGAATCCATGGGCGCGATAACCCTCAGCGGAATGGACGAGGTGGATTACGACAAAATAACCATATCCGGCGTTCCCGCCGCAGAATATAAGCCCAAATACGAGGGCACCGGCAAGGCGGTGGTGGATCTTTCCGACCTTGGCTTCAGCGGCACGGGAATAGAAAACGCCGACCTTTCCGTTTTCGGGATAAGCGGCGATACCGACTTTTCATCCGTGAATGCCAAAACGGCGGAATTCACCATGTCGGAGATAGAAACATACGGCATGGGAAAGCTGGCCGCGGCGCAGTACATTGCGGTCTGCGCGGTGGGGTCGGATTTCTTCTCGTCGTTTACGGACTACGCGGGCTCGCTTGAAAAGGCGCTTCCGTCGTTTTTCACGGGAATGGTGCAGGATATCGAGGGCGGAAGCACTTCCACGATGCGCACTGTGGTGCTGAATATGTTTGACGCTACTTCCTCCGTAAAGGAAGCGGTTGTGGGCAAGATAGTAAAGCCCGTGTTCGTTATGGCGGTGCAGACTCTGCTGTTTATCGTGATATTCATTGTTGTGATGATAATCGTGGATATCATCGCGCGGGCGCTGAAAATAGTAAACAAGGTGCCTGTAATCGGCAGCGTTAATTCCGTGCTCGGCGGCGCGGCGGGTCTTGTGCAGGGACTTATCACGGTCTGCATTATCTGCATAGTTTTCCGCTTCGGCATTGCACTGAGCGGCGGGGATGTTATATTCTTCAACGAAATGACGATCAATTCCACATATATATTCAAGTGGTTCTATAATTTTGAATTTCTTAATTTCCTGACATAAAGAAAGAGAGATAGGTGAATGAAAATGATGATGTGTTCAAGATGCAAGAAGCGTCCCGCGGTAATGTTCATCAGCACGATGAACGGCACCGAGCGCAAGAATGAGGGCCTGTGCCTTCAGTGCGCAAAGGAGCTTGGTCTGCCGCAGGTCACGGATTACCTCAAGCAGATGGGCATTTCCGAGGAGGACTTTGAGAACGCCTGCGACTCCGTTTTCGGCGAAAACGGGGAGATAGACAACGAGCTGCTTTCCCAGCTCGGGCTTGGCAATCTCGGCGGCGACCCCGACGGAGAAACCGATGATGATTCCGAAAGCGATACCGATGCAGACGCTGACGATACCGAACTCAACGAAAGCAAGGGCGACAGTATGTTCGAGCGCGGCGGCGCGGGAACAATGCCCAGCTTTTTAAGAAACCTCTTCGGCGGCAGCGAGAGCAAATCTGCCGACGGCGAGAAGCAGGAAGGCGAAAAGAAGTCCAAGAAGAAAGAAAAGACCGACAAGAAGCGCCGCTGCCTTGAAACCTACTGCACCAACCTTACAAGGCGCGCCGCAAACGGCGAGATAGACCGCATAATCGGCAGGGAAAAGGAGATCTACCGTGTTCTCCAGATCCTTTCCAGAAGAACAAAGAACAATCCCTGCCTTATCGGCGAACCCGGCGTCGGCAAGACTGCCATCGCGGAGGGTATCGCGCTGAAGCTTGCAAGCGGCGATGTTCCGTTCAGACTTCAGGGCAAGGAGCTTTACCTGCTTGACCTTACTGCGCTTGTTGCGGGCACGCAGTTCAGAGGTCAGTTTGAGAGCCGCGTTAAGAGCCTGCTGGATGAAGTCAAGAATGCGGGCAATGTAATGCTGTTCGTCGACGAGGTGCACAATCTTGTCGGCACGGGCGGCGACTCCGACGGCACCATGAACGCCGCGAATATATTCAAGCCCGCGCTTTCAAGGGGCGAGCTTCAGGTCATCGGCGCGACAACTTTCGCGGAATACCGCAAGCATATCGAAAAGGACAGCGCCCTTGAGCGCCGTTTCCAGCCAGTTACGGTGAACGAGCCCACAATCGACGAAACCATCGAGCTTCTCGACGGCATTAAGGAATACTACGAAAACCACCACAAGGTAAAGGTATCCTCCGAGGTGGCAAGAATGTGCGCTGTGCTTTCCGAGCGCTATATAAACGACCGTTTCCTGCCTGACAAGGCGATAGACCTCCTCGATGAATCCTGCGCCTGCGCGAGCCTTGAAAACGAAAGCATAACCGAATACGAGAACCTCAAGAAGAAGCTTGAGGAGCAGAAGAAGCAGGAGAGCGAGCTTTCCGAGGCTTCTCCCATAGACTACGAAAAGCTTGCCGAGGTCAAGACCGCCGTTGCGCAGACTGAAGCGAAAATCGCGGAAATAAAGGACAAGGCGGAGAACGTCAACGTTACCCTCGAGGATCTGTCGAAGGTCATCGAGCTGTGGACGGGTATTCCCGCAAGCAAGATACAGGAAACCGAGTACAAGCGTATCGGCAGCCTTGAGCAGCATCTTAAAGAAAAGGTGATAGGTCAGGACGAGGCGTGCGAGCTCGTCGCAAAGGCGATAAAGCGCACCCGCGTGCAGCTTACGGAGCGCCGCAGACCCGCGTCGTTCATTTTCGTAGGCCCTACGGGCGTCGGCAAAACGGAGCTTGTCAAGGTGCTTGCAAAGGAAATGTTCGACACGGTAGATCCGCTTATCAGGCTTGATATGTCGGAGTACATGGAGAAGCACAGCGTTTCCAAGATAATCGGCTCGCCTCCCGGATATGTCGGCTATGACGAGGCGGGACAGCTGACTGAGCGCGTCCGCAGAAAGCCATATTCCGTAATCCTGTTCGACGAGATTGAAAAGGCTCACCCCGATGTAATGAATATCCTGCTCCAGATACTGGACGAGGGCAAGATAACCGATTCCCACGGCAGAAATGTAAGCTTTGAGAATACCGTTATCGCCATGACCTCCAACGCAGGACAGAGCACGGGCATAAACGGCATAGGTTTCAGCAAGACAGCCGAGGATATGACCAAGGAGCGCGCAATGAAGGGTCTGCGGGAGTTCCTGCGCCCCGAGTTCCTTGCGCGTATCGACGAAATAGTTGCGTTCGGCCCGCTCTCCGAGGAATCCTACGCGAAGATAGCGAAGCTGATGATCGAGGAGCTTCGCAGCCCGCTCAAGGAAAAGAAGCTGGAACTTAACGTTGCCGAGGATGTTTACGCGGCTGTGGCGAAAAAGGCATACGGCGGAAAGTTTGGCGGCAGAGATATCCGCCGCGTTATCCGCTCGGAGATCGAGGACAAGATAGCCGAGGGCATAATCGACAACGCAGAAAAGCCGCTTTCCTCTGTTGATATCACTTCGGAAAACGGCGAGATAAAAGTGGAGCTGAAATGAGCGTCGTACTTGTAACCGGCGGCACGGGCGCTATCGGCGCGGCGATCGCCGGGGAGTTTTCACGCACGGATGATGTGATATTCACATATAATTCCGACGGGGAGAAGGCCCGCGCGCTGAAAGAAAAACTGGGCTGCGGGTGCGTCCGTATGGATATTTCCGACAGGGCTTCGGTGAACGCGGCGGTGTCGGAGGTGCTGAAAAGCTACGGTCATATCGACGTGCTGGTAAACAACGCGGGGATATCGCAGATAAAGCTTTTCGGCGACATCACCGACGACGACTGGGCGCGGATGATCTCGGTCAACCTCACGGGCTGCTTTAATGTAACGCAGGAAGTGCTGAAAAGCATGATATCCCGCAAAAGCGGCGCCATCGTTAATATTTCGTCAGTGTGGGGAGTGCACGGAGCGTCCTGCGAGGTGCACTATTCCGCGGCGAAGGCGGGCGTCATCGGCATGACAAAGGCGCTGGCAAAGGAAGTCGGGCTCTCGGGAGTTACGGTGAACTGCATAGCCCCGGGCGTTATCGACAGCCCCATGAACAGCGCGCATCTCTCCACAGAGGAGCTTTCCGAACTTGCTGAGCAGACCCCCGTCGGCAGGCTGGGCAGACCCGATGAAGTTGCAAAGGCGGTGCGTGCGCTCGCCGAAAACCGTTTCATAACGGGGCAGATACTCGGCGTTGACGGCGGTTTTTACTAATATTCGGAAAAATAGCGGCAAAATTGATGTTTTTTTGACATAAATTTTGTTGATTTGTACAAATTAGCGAAAAATGCACCTGAAACTTTGTCAAAAAAATCTCAAATAAGCGGTTGAATTTTTCGCTGAAATATAGTATAATAATTTTGATTTGATAGATTATAACTCGGTTTCCCGAGGAATAAAAAGGAGACATAATATGAACATCGCGCTATCCCTTCTATCGGCTGCCGCGAACAGCTCCGAGGCCACCGCGGGCGTTATAGACAGACTTCAGTCCTATACTGCCACGGAATCTCAGACCATTGCACAGCAGCAGATCGCTGACCCCGATTACTGGGGCTCGGTAGGAATCATCACCTTAACGGGTATTCTGGTCGTATTCTTCATCCTTGCAATACTGATCTTTATATTCTGGCTGATGGGTACTATCTTCCAGTCGATCGATAAGAACAAGAAGAACAAGGCAGAAGCTGCCAAGAAGGCTGCCGCTGCTGCGGCTCCCGCGCCTGCCCCCGCACCCGTTGTTGAAGAGGCTGTATCCGAGTCCGACAGCGACGAGGAGATAATGGCTGTTATCAGTGCCGCAGTTGCTGCATACGCAGCGGAAGAGGGCACCGCATACACCATCAGGAACGTAAAGCGCAGAGATAACAGGACACGTTCCGCATGGAGCCTTGCAGGCATCGGCGAGAACACCCGCCCGTTCTGAAAGAAAGGATACTAAAGCATGGAAATATTTGTAGATACCCTTGCGGGCCTTGCCACAGGTTCGGGCTTCGCAGGATTAACAATACAGAGCGTCATTATGATACTTCTGTCCTTTGTACTGTTTTACCTTGCTATCGTAAAGCAGTATGAGCCGCTGCTGATGCTTCCTATCGCATTCGGTATGCTGCTTACAAACCTCCCCTTCGCAGGCGTTTATCATGCAGAACTCTGGAACCCCGCGACAAACCCCTACTTCGCTCCCGAGTACATCGAAGAGCTTGGAAATGTCACGGTGAACTACGTCAAGGAAACCAGCCTTGATTACGGCAGGGTGCTCCACGAGGGCGGCCTGCTGGATATGCTCTACCTCGGCGTTAAGCTCGGTATCTATCCGCCTATCATCTTCCTTGGCATCGGTTCTATGACAGACTTCGGTCCGCTGATTGCAAACCCGAAGAGCTTCCTGCTCGGCGCTGCGGCACAGGGCGGTATCTTCTTCACGTTCCTCGGCGCGTGCCTGCTCAACCTTACCGGTGTTGCGGACTTCACACTGAAGGAAGCTGCTTCCATCGCTATCATCGGTGGTGCGGACGGTCCTACAGCGATATTCCTTACATCCAAGCTTGCTCCTCAGCTCCTCGGCTCCATCGCCGTTGCGGCTTACTCCTACATGGCGCTGGTGCCTGTTATCCAGCCGCCTATCATGAAGCTTCTCACAACCGAGAAGGAGCGCTCCGTAAAGATGGGTCAGCTCCGTCAGGTTTCCAAGATAGAGAAGGTCATCTTCCCGATCGCAGTTACCGTTATCGTATCCCTCATCGTTCCCGACGCGGCTTCTCTTGTTGGTATGCTGATGCTCGGCAACCTCATGAAGGAATCCGGCGTTTGCGACAGACTTGTAAAGACTGCGCAGAACGAACTGATGAACATCATCACGATCTTCCTCGGCGTTACAGTCGGTGCTACAGCGGTTGCTGAAAACTTCCTGAATGTAAAGACGCTGTTCATCATTGCCCTCGGTCTTATCGCGTTCTGCATCGGTACAGCGTGCGGCGTTCTGCTCGGCAAGCTGATGTACCTGCTCTCCGGCGGCAAGATCAACCCGCTTATCGGTTCCGCGGGCGTATCCGCAGTTCCTATGGCGGCGCGTGTATCCCAGAAGGTCGGCCAGCAGACCAACCCCTCCAACTTCCTGCTCATGCACGCAATGGGCCCGAACGTTGCAGGCGTTATCGGTTCCGCGGTTGCGGCGGGCGTGCTGCTCTCCGTCCTCGGCTGATAAAAATATAATAAACTACGGCATGGTGTTCTTCACCATGCCGTTTTTGTATATCTACGAAGCAAATAAAAAATCGGGCCGCCATAAGACGACCCGATAATTCATTTATTCTTTTTTATGTAGATGAACAGCGCCCACTGCGCCACGGCGAGTATTGCCACAAGCAGCACTATGACCACCTGCATAGCGCCCCATTCGGGCATAAACAGTATTATCGCCAGCAGCGCAAGGGTGAGTATCACTGCGTTGCGCAGGAATGATTTTTCGTTCTTGTTCATTTGCTCTGAATGCGCTTAGCCATTACTGTGTTCTTCATCAGCATTGCGATGGTCATGGGGCCTACGCCGCCGGGAACGGGGGTTATCCATCCTGCCTTTTCGCTTACTTCGTCGAACTTCACGTCGCCGCAGAGCTTGCCGGTATCAAGGCGATTGATACCAACGTCGATAACTACCGCGCCGTCCTTGACCATATCCGCTGTAACAAAGTTGGGCTTTCCGACCGCTGCAACGAGAATATCCGCGCGGCGGCATACTTCGGCGAGATCCTTTGTGCGGCTGTGGCAGATTGTGACTGTGCCATTTTCATGGAGAAGCAGCATTGCCATGGGCTTGCCGACGATGTTGCTGCGTCCGATGACAACGCATTCCTTTCCGCTAACCTCAATGCCCGTGCTGTGGATAAGTTCCATGCAGCCCGCGGGAGTGCAGGGCAGGAACGCGTAGTTGCCTATCATTATCTTGCCGACATTCTCCGCGCTGAATGCGTCAACATCCTTGAGCGGGGAAATGCGCTTTATGACCTTTTCCTCGTCGAGATGGCGGGGGAGGGGAAGCTGAACAAGTATGCCGTTTACCTTGTCGTCTGCATTGAGGGCGTCGATAAGCTCAAGGAGCTGCTCCTCGCTTGTTTCGGCGGGGAGAGCGTATTCGTAGCTCTTTATTCCGCAAACCTCGCACGCCTTTTTCTTGTTGTTTACATACACGCGGCTGGCGGGGTCATCGCCCACAATTACAACCGCAAGGCCTATGTCAAGCTTGTCGCGCTCTATTTCTGCGCGCACCTGCTCCTTAACTGCGGCGGATACCGCCTTTCCGTCAATTATCTTCGCTGCCATTTTCGTTTTCCTCGCTCTCGTTTTCTGTTTCTGATTCGTCAGTTTCTTCTGCTGTTTCTGTATTTTCTTCGGGGGCGCTTTCGGTTTCATCGGTGATTTCGTCTGCGCTTTCATCAAGTATGCTTGGTGCAACGCCCTCTCTCTCGGCTTTCTTTGCCGCCTTTTTAGCCTTGGCTTCCTCGGCTTCAAGTCGGTCGTGTTCAAGCTGTTCCCTGCACGCTTCGGTGTTGACATAAAGCGGTATCTGCTTCTTTTCGGTGATTATCTTGAATACGATGAACAGCGCCGTTGCAACAACAAACGATGCCGCCGCAAGAAGCTGAGAAGCCCTGTAATCGCCGATCATCAGGCTGTCCGTGCGAAGTCCCTCGATGAACGCTCTGCCGAGGCCGTACCATGCGATGTACAGCAGGAAAATTTCGCCGTCATAGGTGCGCAGCTTCTTTGAATAGAAATGCAGCCCGATAAAGCCCAGCAGGCACCAAACGCTCTCATAAAGGAAGCAGGGATGAACTACCGCGCCCGCTTCAACGCTCTGCGAGATAATTGTTCCCGTCATGCCGAAAAGCCAGTCGGGGTCGGCAACGGCGCCGTAGGCTTCCTGATTTACGAAATTACCCCAGCGGCCTATCGTCTGCCCGATAAGGAAGCCGAACGAAGCAAGGTCGCACATGGCGAAGAAATTCACCTTGCGTATCTTGCAGGCGATGAACCCGACAAGAAATCCTCCGATTATACCGCCATAGATGGCAAGTCCGCCGTCGCGGATCCCTGTGAATACCGTCACGATATCATAGTTCATGCCCGAATTTGGGTCAAGGGTCGTGAATATGCAGTAGTAAATTCTCGCGCCGAGAAATCCACCGATAAGCGCCGCAAATACTACGTCGAACACCCTGTCCTTGCTTAAACCGAGGTCCTTTGTGCGGTGCATTGCGTAAAGATACGCAAGCACAACGCCGATGGTGATTAGCACGCCGTACCAGTAGATAGGTATGCCGAAGAGGGTGAACCCCCTGTAATAATTTATGGCAAGTCCGCCGAACAGGTTCGGAAATTCAACTTCTATCTCCTGCGTTACAGCGGTGGCCGCCTGCAACAGTGCTGTCATTTATATTATCTCCTTTCGTCAGAGCGGTCGGATGACCGACAGGCAGACATTTTCCACGTCCAGCTCCGCGAGCTTTTCAAGCATTTTTTCGTACTCTGCGCCCGCCGCCGCTTCGATGTTTGCAAACGGCGATGTGCCCGCAAGCGCAGCGTCAGAGAGGGTCTGCGCGGTGGCTTCTACATTATTGTAAGAGCGTGCGCAGTCACCGTAGGTCGCCTTTTTGATTCGGCTGAACATTTCGCGGGTGGGAGGCTCCGCCTTGAACTTCTTGAGCTCTTTCTTCATTTCGTCGAGCACATGGTCGGGGTCGTCGCTTTCGCCGACGGCGTAGGGCATGACATAGCCCCTGCCCTTGAAAACGGCGTCGCCAAAGGAATCGTTGAGATATCCCTCGTCCCTCATGCGGGTGTAGAAATCCGACATATCTCCGAAAATGCAGTCGAAAATGATGTTGTAGTAGATATATTCCTCGAGGGCTTCGCAGCCGTCCGCGTCGGGGCGCTTGAAGCCTATCGCAAACAGCGGCTTCGCAACCTGCATGGATATTTCCGTGCGCTTTTTCGCGACCTCATACGGTTCGGTGAACGGTATCGTTTCGAGGTCGAGTGGCTTGCGGTCGTTAAGGCACTTTTCGCATACCTTTATCGCTTCGTCGGGGTCAAAATTGCCTGCAATGCAAAGGTACATATTCGCGGGGTTATAGAATGCGTTGTACACGTCATAGAGCATTTTGTCGGTGATATGCGATATACTCTCGGCGGTGCCCGCAACGTCCGTCTTTATGGGGTTTTCGCTGTAAACGCCGCTGAGCAGCTCCATGATAACGCGCCAGTTGGGGCTGTCCTGATACATGGTTATTTCCTGCTCGATTATGCCGCGCTCTTTCTCGACGTTTTCGGGGGTGAAATAGGGCTGCTGAACAAATCCGAGGAGGATTTCAAGGTTCTTCGCGAAATTCTCGGCGCAGTTGAAATAATACACGGTGTAGTCGTAGCTTGTGCCCGCGTTGCAGGACGCGCCGGTCTGCGCGAAAAGCGCGAATGCGTCCTTTTCCTCGCTCTCGAAAAGCTTGTGCTCAAGATAATGCGCGGTGCCGTCGGGAATGGTTATCTCGTCCCCGCCGCCTATGCGGAAGCGGCTGTCCTGCGAGCCGAATTTAACGGAAAACTGCGCCGTTACGGTGGAATATCCCTTCATCGGAAGCATGAACACGGTAACTCCGCAGGGGTGAACATATTTTATGCAGCTTTCACCGATGATGCTGCTTGTAATTTTTTCAGTCATTTGCGGCCTCCTCGGGGCAGAGGGTGTATATCGTATCCAGCGTGTACAGCCTGCTCACCGCCTGAATACGTTCGGCGGTCACTGCCATAATATTTTCTGTGTATTCCTCTGGGGTCATGAATACTCCGTCGGTCACCTGCCCGAGATACCAGCTTCCTATCGTTCCTACATTGTCGTAAAGGGAAGAGATATCGTTCAGCGCCTCAAGTTTCGCGCGCTGAACTTCGTCCTCGGTAACGCCGTTTTCCTTGATATTGTCAAGCTCTTTCATGATGGCTTCCTGCGTGCGCCTGATGTTCTGCGGTTCAACGCCGGAGTTTGCGATCAGCGTGCGCTTCATGCGGTCTGCGAATCCCGAGCAGTAGTAGCACAGCGACTGCTTTTCGCGGATGTTTTCAAAGAAGCGCGACGTGGTCATGCCGCCGAGTATCATGCCGAAAAGCGTGTTTGCATAGCGGTCGGTCATTTCGGGCGCCTTGAAGTAAAGCCTTGTTATCGCCTGCTGCATGGGCGCGGTTTCCGTCACCTCGGCGGGCTTATCTTTGAGGGAAGAGGGCGCGGAATACGGCTCGCATATGTCATGGCGGTTGATTTTGCCTATTGCCTTTGTCAGCAGCTCCTCGCTTTCGGAGAAATTGCTGCAGCCGACGCAGAATATTTCGATATGGCCGCGCTCCAGCATACTGCGGTACGCCGCGTATGCGCTCTGCGGGGTGACATTCTCGGCTTCCTCGTGGGTGCCGTTTACGGGAAGCTCATGCGGCTCGCCGACGAAAGCGGTGCGCGCCGCCTGCTTTATCGCATAGGAGCGCTTGTCGTTGATAACGCTGTCGATAGAGTCTATAAGCTCGGTTTTCATCAGGCGAACAAGGTTTTCGTCAAACGCGCCGTCGGAAGCCAGCGGATCAAGCAGGCAGTCGATAAGCAGCCCGCAGCTTTCCCGCTCGAGTTTTTCGCCCTCGAGGGCGTATTTGTCGTCAAGGGCGGATATCGCAAGTGATGTGTAGCGTCTGCTCCCCGCAAAGGAGATGTTGTCCGAAAGGGAAGCGCCGTAAAGCTCCGCAAAGCGTATCGACAGCGACTTGTAGTCGGGGTACTTCGCGCAGCAGTCCGTCAGGCAGTATGGCACCAGCGCGAAATCCGCGCGGGATAGCGCGCCGTCCTCCGCAATATCCGTATAAAATCCTACGGATATTTTGTTGATCTTAAAGCGGCTGTCGGTTATTTTGTTAAACCAGACGCCGTTTCCTATCTGTTTTCTTTCAAAAATTTTGATCATTCCTTATAAAATTATAATAAAACGCATCTAATGCATTTATAATTTATTATAGCATAATCGCCGCGTTATTTCCACCCCTTTAATGTGAAAATTAGCAAAAAAAAAGAGCCTCAGAAGGCTCAGGACGGAAAACCGCAAAGTAAAATAATAATTATGTGTAGAACAAAAGAAAGGAGACAACTAAACAAAACAAATGAGTCGGAGGTTTTCCGGTCCTTTTGTTTGATTTAATTATACAGTGTTTTGGCGATTTTGTCAATAACTTTTTGCTATGTTTTTGATTTTCGTGCAATCATAACAAATTGGTTCAAATCCATTTGACAGGTAAAAGAGAGCTATACCACAAAGCTGTAATCTTATGCCATGTAATCCGTTACAAAAAGATGTTGGCTTATGTTTTTTTCGGAAAATGGCAAAAGTGATGTTTTTTTCGTTGACAATGCCGCCGCTTTATGGTAATATTATATAAAAGCATAAACGAGACCATAATCAGGAGATATATATGAAGCTTAACTGGAACAGAAAATACACGACCATCGCTGCGTACTGCCTTATTGTCATTGCCGTGGCGGTGCTGTTCGTTGTGTTTGTATTCAAATTTGATTCTTTCGCGAACGGTTTTTCGTGGATAGGCGCCGTTGCCGCACCGATTATATGCGGTATTGTTATCGCATATATCCTCAATCCGCTGATGATGCTGTTTGAAAACAAGGTTTTCAGAAAGCTGAAGGAGACTGCTCCCCCTGCGGAGGGAATCGTCATGAAGCAGCTCCACAAAACCCCCATGGGCGACAGCGCAGTTGTAAAGCAGATCGAAAAACACTCCCCGAGCATGGAGAAAAAGACCCATAAGCGCCGCGCCGCCGCAAGGGTGCTTTCAATAGTGATGACGTATATCATCATTCTCGCGGCGATAACGGGAATGTTCGTTGCGATCGTGCCGAATGTCGCGAAAAGTATCGTTGATCTTGCGGATCAGATGCCGGCGTATATTTCCAAGGTGGATGATCTGCTGCAGGATGTCTTTGCGAATAACCCCGATATTGCAAAGCTCCTTTCCGCCGAGTTCAATAACCTCGCGGACCTGCTGGACAAAATAGCCGAGATGGTGCAGCCGATGGCTTCGGATATTCTCGGAAACGTATCCTCGGGAGTTTTCAAGATCATCACCTCGATAGTAACAGCGCTTAAAAATATCATAATCGGCTTCGTTATCGCGATATACCTGCTTTACAGCAAGGAACGCCTGCTGGGACAGATAAAGAAGATTTTCTTCGCGCTGTTCAAGAGCGAAAAGTGCGAGAGATTTTTCTCCGGCTGCATAAGAAGCAACGACATTTTTAATAAATATATCATCTCCAACCTGCTTGACGCGCTGATAATCTTCATCGCAATGCTGATAGGCATGATGATAATGGGTATGCCTTATCCCATGCTTATCGCAGTGGTGTGCGGCGTTACGAACCTTATCCCGTTCTTCGGCCCGTTTATCGGGGCGATACCATGCGGCATCCTGATACTGCTGGTGGATCCGATAAAGGTTATTTGGTTCGCGATATTTGTTCTTGTGCTTCAGCAGATCGACGGAAATGTTATCAAGCCGTTCCTGTTCGGCGAAACGATGGGTCTGCCCGCAATATGGGTGCTTGTTTCCATCATAGTCGGCGGCGGTCTGTTCGGCGTTGTTGGAATGCTTCTCGGCGCGCCTGTGTTTGCGGTGTTCTACTTGCTGTTCGCGGAGTTCATTGCGGGCAGGCTTGAAAAGAAAAAGCTCCCGACGGACACGGACGATTATACGGGAAGAGTCGCGGACTTTGCGGAGCAGCATCTGCGAAAGAGCGATATCCCCGAAAAAAAGTAACGGAATAAAATTAGCCGCCGTTCAACCAACGGCGGCTGTTTTTATAACCCGAAGCTTACCGATAATGCGTTGTTGACCTGCGACATGGCGTCGCTGTCCAGTTCGCCCATGCGCTCCTTAAGGCGTCTTTTGTCCAATGTACGAACCTGCTCAAGAAGAACGACGGAGTCCTTTGCCAACCCGCAGGAGGACGCGTTGAGTGAAATATGTGTCGGGAGCTTTGATTTTTCTTTCTGGCTTGTTATCGCGGCGGCGATGACGGTGGGGCTGTGCTTGTTCCCGACATCGTTCTGTACGATAAGCACAGGACGGACGCCGCCCTGCTCCGAACCGACCACGGGGCTCAGATCCGCATAGTATATTTCTCCGCGCTTTACTAACATTTTAGATCATTCCTTTCTATATATCTGTCTTACGCGCCTTTGCTTTTTCTTCCTGCGATTATTATTGTCTTTGCGAAAATGGTTTATTCAGAATTATTGTGTGCAAACTTTTATGATTCGGCGGCGTCGATTTACAACGCAGCCGCTTTATTTTATTCCCCGCGGAATGATTATGTGAATGCGCGGATATCCCGCGCGGAATGAAAACAATTTCTTCATGGCGGGGCTTTTTGCATGTAATGGCACTGGGAACACGGATAGTGTGGAAGATACATTTAAAATATTTACAGCCGCCTTTAGTTGGTTGTGATCAAACGAACAGGGAAGCGGACTGACTTTCCAAATAATAAGATGTTATTTAAACAGAGAACCGCCTTTCACCGGTTAGCCTAAAAAATGAAAAAGCAGACGACCACAGCAAGGCAGAGCAGGCGCCTGCGTCGTTTTTCAAGGTTTCGCTTTGCGAAATCGCAGTCGCTCCGACTGCGAAATGAAAAACGATGCCATTTAAAACAAAAGAACCGCCTTTCAGCGGTTAGCCTAAAAAATGAAAAAGCAGACGACCACAGCAAGGCAGAGCAGGCGCCTGCGTCGTTTTTCAAGGTTTCG